>NZ_JBEPBM010000009.1:0-264417 GCF_040299205.1 Streptomyces sp. NPDC000983
AACGGCAAGCGCGCCGGACTCTGGCCGGGCCTGCGCGAGCACTTCACCCGCGAGGGCGCCGGGATCCCCTTCCGCGACATGCAGGAGCGGATGCTGTTCGCCGAGGCGCTGGACACCGTCCGCCTCCTGGAGGAGGGCGTGCTGACCTCGGTCGCCGACGCCAACATCGGCTCGATCTTCGGCATCGGCTTCCCCGGCTGGACGGGCGGAGTGCTCCAGTACATCAACGGCTACGAGGGCGGCCTCACCGGTTTCGTGGCCCGCGCCCGGGAACTCGCCGAGCGGTACGGCGACCGCTTCACGCCGCCCGCGCTGCTGGTGGAGAAGGCGGAGAAGGGGGAGCCCTTCAGGGACGCCTGACGCGAGAGCCGGGGGCCGGGGGCCAAGGCGCCGGGGGCGTGGACGCCGCGGAGCCGGAGGCGGGGGCCGAGGGCGAGGAGGCCGGGGGAGCCCGACGCGAGAGGGCCGGGGACGAGGGGCCGTGGGGCGGGCGTACCGCTGAGCGCCACGGGCCGCTTGCCTCCACCCCGCCCCACCGCCCCCGCAGGCCGACCGGAGAACCGCTCCCCGGGCCCCGCCCCCGAGGAGCCCCGCACGGGAACCACGACCGCCGGCAGGACACAGGTCCGGGCGCGGCAGGCGGTGGCCCGCACCCAGGAGCCGTCCGACCTGGTGTCGACGCTGCTCTACGTGGTGGACGAGGGCAGCGGCTTCCTCACCGGGCAGACCCTCAACGTCTCAGGCGGATCCGTCTACCTCTGACACCTTCACCCATTCCCGCAGCTCCTCCTTGAGGGACCGTTGGAAGGTCGTCAGCAGGGCCTGTACGACCAGCGGCTGCATGTCGGCGGAGAGGGACTTCACCTCCCGCGCGGCCCGCTCCGACACCTCCCCGCGGAACAGCAGCGACAGCTCGCGCGCGGCGGCCCGCGAATGCTCGATCAGCACCTTGCGCGCGGCGAGGATCGCCTCCTGCGACAGCGGCATGTCCAGCAGCCGCACCCCGAGCCGCAGCACACCGACGTCCACCCGGTACTCCTCGCCGTCCGAGGCGATCATGCCCATGGCGGCCAGCCGGGCGATGTCGTCACCGGTCAGCGCCCGCCCGGCCCGCCGCTCCAGCTCGGCCCGGTCCACCGTCTCCACCGCGTCCGGGGTCCAGGAGGACACCACGGCCCGGTGGATGGCGAGGTCCTCGGGGCTCAGCCCGGCCGGCAGCCGCTGCATGTACCGCTCGATCGCGGCCAGCGTCATCCCCTGCTGCTGCAACTCCTCGATCAGCGCGAGACGCGCCAGGTGGTCCCTGCCGTAGTGCCCCACCCGGCGCGGGCCGATCACCGGCGGCGGCAGCAGGCCCTTGGTGCCGTAGAACCGCACCGTACGGACCGTGACGCCCGCCCGCGCGGCCAGCTCGTCGATGGTGAGGGTCGGGTCCTCGGCGTCGGTCGTCATGTGCAGCAGTATCGCTGTCTCACCACTGCTGTGAAACCCGCCGCACAACTCGGAGGCGGCTGTCAGTGGCGGCGTCTACGGTGTGGTCATGCGGGAGATCAACTATGTGCGGGGTGACGCCACCGTACCGTCGGTGAAGGGCGTCAAGGTGATCGCCCATGTCTGCAACGACATCGGCGGCTGGGGAAAGGGCTTCGTGCTGGCCGTGTCACGCCGCTGGCCGGAGCCGGAGAAGGCGTACCGGGCCTGGCACCGGGACCGCGCCGCGAACGACTTCGCCCTGGGCGCGGTCCAGTTCGTCCAGGTCGAGCGGTACGTCTGGGTGGCCAACATGATCGGCCAACGCGGCATCCGCACCGGCAGCAAGGGCGTCCCCGTCCGCTACGAGGCGATCGACGCGGCCCTCGCGAAAGTAGCCGTCAAGGCCACCGAACTCGACGCCTCGGTCCACATGCCCCGAATAGGCTGCGGCCTGGCGGGCGGCAAATGGCCCCGAGTGGAACCCCTGATCACAGAACGCCTGCTCACCCGGAACATCCCGGTCACGATCTACGACCACGACTGATGTCGGGGCACACAGCGCCCCGACCCCAGGGGCGCGGGGAACTGCGCGCCCGGCCACAACAACCCCGCAGCCAACCAACAACACTCACCCCACCAAGGGGCGCGGGGAACTGCGCGCCCGACCACGACGCACCAGCAGCTGATCAACGACACTCACCCCACCAAGGGGCGCGGGGAACTGCGCGACCGGCCACGACGAACCCGCAGCCGAACCACGACCATTCCCCCCGCCCCCAGCGGAGCGCTCAGTGCGCGTGCACCCCATTCGTCGCAGCGATCTTCCCCCACGACTCGGGCCGCACCGGCACCGACAAGTCCCGAGCCGACCCGGCGGAGCGCCCCGGCTTCTCCGGCTGGAACAGCCAGGTGTCGAACAGCGCCCCCAACGACTCCCCGGAAACCTCCTCCGCATAGGACACGAAGTCCCCCACGGAAGCGTTGCCGTGGGTGAACCTCTGCGGCCACCCCTTGAGGATCGCGAAGAAGTCCTCGTCCCCGATCTCGTTGCGCAGCGCCTGGATCGCCAGCGCCCCCCGGTCGTAGACGGCGATGTGGAACTGGTTGTCCGGCCCGGGGTCCCCCGGCCGGACCGTCCAGAACGGATCGTCCGCCGTCCGCGTCGCGTACAGGTAGTCGGCGATCTCCTGGGCCGTCCCCTCGCCCTCGTGCTCCGACCACAGCCACTGCGCGTACCGGGCGAAGCCCTCGTTGATCCAGATGTCCTTCCACCCCGCCACCGACACCAGGTCGCCGTACCACTGGTGGGCCAGTTCATGGACGACCAGCGTGGTGTTGGTGCCGTTGGCGAACTGCCGAGGGCTGTAGAAGGGCCGCGTCTGGGTCTCCAGCGCGTACCCGGTGTTCGTGTTCGGCACATAGCCGCCCAGCGCGTTGAACGGGTACGGCCCGAAGTACCCGGCGAGCCAGTCGGCGATCTCCCCGGTCCGCTCGATGCTGGCGCGGGCGGCGCCGTCGTGGTCGCCGAGGTCCTTGCTGTAGGCGTTGACGACCGGGATGCCGCTCTCGGAGCGGCCCGTGGTGATGTCGAACCGCCCGACGGCGAGCGTGGCGAGATACGTCGCCTGCGGTTTGTTGGAGCGCCAGTTGTACCGGGTCCAGCCGAGCCGTGAACTCGTCGACTGGAGCGTGCCGTTGGAGATGGCCTGGGTGCCGTCCGGGACCTGCACCGACACGTCGAAGGTGGCCTTGTCGAGCGGGTGGTCGTTGCTCGGGAACCACCACCAGGCGGCCTCGGGCTCGTTCGCCGCGACACCGCCGTCCGGGGTGCGGTGCCAGCTGGTGAAGCCGTACGCCTCTTCCTCGGACGGCACTCCGCTGTAGCGCACCACCACGGTGATGCGGGACCCCTTGGCCAGCGGCTCCTTCGGGGTGATCTCCAGCTCGTGCTCGCCGGAGGTGGTGAACGACGCCTTCGCGCCGTTGACGCGCACCTCCCCGACGTCCAGCAGGAAGTCCAGGTTGAACCGCGACAGGTCCTCGGTGGTGCGGGCCAGCAGGGTCGCCGTGCCCTCCAGGCGGTCCGTCTCCGGCTGGTACTTCAGCCGCAGGTCGTAGTGGGAGACGTCGTAGCCGCCGTTGCCGTAGGCCGGGTAGTAGGGGTCGCCGATGCCCGGTGCGCCGGGGGCGGAACTCGCGGCCGATGCCGGGATCGCCAGCAGTACGGAGGCCGCCGCGAGCGCGCCGGGCGCGAAGAATCTGCGGTGCACGAAAGCTCCAAGTCGTTGGGGACCGAAGTCTGTTCGGACCCTATTGACTCCCTGTGTCACCGCAGGTGTCCATCGCCGCACCCGTCACACGATCGCCATTCGGCCGTCACGGACCACCCCGTCCCGCTGCACCCACGGCCCCCTCGCGCGCCCGATCGCCCTCTTCTGCACGGGAGTTGACCGGGGTACCGTCCCGCGCATGCCGATACGCATGCGCTTCACGATCTGGAGACCGCTCGCGACGGCGGCCGCGGCCGCCCTGATGGCCACCCTCCTCACCCCCGCCACCGCCCAGGCGGCCCCGCGGGTGAGTGAGCCCCGCTACTCCTACGACGACGCCATCCGCGAAGCCGTATGGGTGGACACCGGACTCGACGGCGACGCCGACGGACGCACCGACCGGGTCGCCGTCGACATCGTCCGCCCCCGGGAAACCGCCCGCCAGGGCCGGAAGATCCCCGTCATCATGGACGCCAGCCCCTACTACGCGTGCTGCGGACGGGGCAACGAGAGCCAGCGCAAGACCTACGACGCCGACGGCGAAGTCGTCCGGATGCCGCTGTTCTACGACAACTACTTCGTGCCCCGCGGCTATGCCTTCGTCGGCGTCGACCTCGCCGGCACCAACCGCTCCGACGGCTGCGTCGACGTCGGCGGACGCTCCGACGTACAGTCCGCCAAGGCCGTCGTGGACTGGCTGAACGGACGCGCCAAGGCGTACACCACCCGCACCGGCACCACCCGCGCCAGGGCGACGGGCTGGACCGACGGCAGAACCGGAATGATCGGCAAGAGCTACGACGGCACGATCGCCAACGGTGTCGCCGCGACCGGCGTCGAGGGCCTGGAGACGGTCGTCCCCATCGGCGCCATCTCCTCCTGGTACGACTACTACTTCTCCCAGGGCGCCCCGCTCTACGACTCCGGTCCCGAGTGGCTGTCGAACTACGTGGAGAGCCCCGAGGCCCGCGCCCGCTGCGGCGCCGTCCAGCAGCGGCTCGTCGACGGCGCCCCGCGCACCGGTGACTGGACGCCGCTGTGGAGCGAGCGGAACCATGTGCCGGACGCCGACCGCGTCGAGGCCAGCGTCTTCGTCATCCACGGCATGCAGGACCTCAACGTCCGCGCCAAGCACTTCGGCCAGTGGTGGGACGCGCTCGCCCGCAACGGCGTCGACCGCAAGATCTGGCTCACCCAGGCGGGCCACGTCGACCCCTTCGACTTCCGGCGCGCCGAATGGGTGGACACCCTGCACCGCTGGTTCGACCACGAACTCCTCGGTTACGACAACGGCATCGACGACGAACCGATGGCCGACATCGAACGCAAGCCGGAGCAGTGGGCCACCTCCGCGGTGTGGCCGCCCCGCGGCACCGAACGGACCACCCTGCGCCCCGCCGAGGGCACCGAGGAGGGCGTCGGCCGCCTCGGCCCGACCCGTGGCACCGGCACCGAGACCTTCACCGACGACCCGGCGCTCGACGAGACCGACTGGGCCGCCCGCATCGACCGGCCCACCCCCGACAAGGCCGGCTTCACGACCGGCCCGCTCACCCGGGACCTGCGGCTGTCGGGCTCCTCGAAGGTCACCGTCACCGCCACCCCGACCACCGCCACGGCCCACCTCTCGGCCGTCCTGGTGGACCTGGGCCCGGACACCGTCCGCGACTACGCCGCCCCCGGCGAGGGCATCACCACCCTCACCGAGCGCACCTGCTGGGGCGCGAGCACCACCGGCGACAGCGCCTGCTTCAAGGAGACCGCCGCCCGCACCACCGACGTCGAGTACACGATCGTCAGCCGCGGCTGGGCCGACCTCGGCAACCACCGCTCCGGCCGTGAGGGCGTCCCGCTCACTCCCGGCACGCCGTACACGATCACCCTCGACCTGGCCGCCACCGACCATGTGGTCCCGGCCGGCCACCGGCTCGCGCTGATCGTGGCGGGCACCGACAGGGGCCTCATCGAACCGCCGTCCACGCGGCCCGCCCTCACCCTCGACCTGGCCCGTACCTCGGCCCGGCTGCCGCTGGTCGGCGGCGCGGACGCGTTCCGCGCGGCGACCTCGGGTACCGCGGCCGCGCCGGGCGGGGCCGTCCTGGACGGCGTACGCGAACCGCGCACCGCCCAGCGAGTCCCGGAGGCATCGTGAAGTCCCGCATCGCCGCGCTGATCGCGGCCGCCCTGACCGTGCCCCTGCTCTCCCTCCCGGCGCACGCGGCGGACACCCCGCCCCGCACCGGTTTCGAGGAGTCCGGCGGCGCCCGCTGGACCTCCCAGCCCGAGGAACAGGACTTCCTCACCGCCGTCGACCGGGGCAGCGGCCGGGTGTCGGTGAGCCGGATCGGCACCACCGGCGAAGGCCGCCCGCTCCAGCTGGTGCGGATCGGGACCCGCCCCACCACCCGTACGGTGCTGCTGGTGTGCAGCCAGCACGGCGACGAGCCGTCCGGCCGGGAGGCGTGCCTGACCACGGTCCGCGATCTGGCCTTCGGCCGGGACGCGCGCACCAGGAAACTGCTCGCCACCACCACCGTGCTGGTCGTGCCCACCGCCAACCCCGACGGCCGGGCGGCGAACACCCGGGGCAACAGCGACGGCGTCGACGTCAACCGCGACCACCTCGCCCTGCGCACCGCCGAGGGCCGGGCGCTGGCCGCGGTGATCCGCGACCGCCGGCCGGACGTCGTCTACGACCTGCACGAGTACGGCGGCACACCCCCGTACTACGACAAGGACCTGTTCGACCTCTGGCCGCGCAACCTCAACACCGCCCCGGCCGTGCACACCGAGGCCCGCTCGCTCTCCCTGGACCACGTACGTCCCGCCGCCGCGAAGGAGGGGTACACCACCGGCACGTACGGCATCTGGACCGATCCGGTCACCGGCGAGCCGATCCGGCAGGTCGCCGGTGACGGCCAGGAGCGCATCCTGCGGAACATGTCCGGAATCAAGCACACCGTCGGCCTGCTGATCGAGAGCCGGGTCGAACCCCTCACCGACGTGTCGGAGCCGGTCAACAACCTGCGCCGGGTGAACTCCCAACTCGCCGCACTGGACGGCTTGTTCGCCTTCGCCGACACGCGCGGCGCCAAGGTCGACGCGATCACCTCGGCGGCCCGGCTGGCCGGCCTGCGCGACACCGGACCGGTCTACCTCGGCGGCGCCGACAACGACCCGGCCGAGCCCGCCGAGGTGCTCCAGGACCCGCCCTGCGGCTACCGCCTGACGGACGAACAGCTGACCGAGGTGGGCGACGAACTGGCCCTGCACGGAGTGCGTACCCACGGCACGTACGTCCCGCTGAGGCAGTCCCTGCGCGCCCTCGTCCCGCTGCTCCTCGACGGACGCGCGCCGTACCACCTCGCGGTCGCGGAGCCCGACACCGACTGCTGAAACAGCCGGGAAGGGCGACACCTGTGGTAGGCCGTAGGAACCCCACGAAAAGGGGCAAACCTACGGCTTTCCACGGAAGGTGCCGCAGTTGTCGGAAGACCTGAAGATGAGGGGCGGCCGGGAAGGCCCCTCGGACGTTCCCAGCCGCCAGCCGACGGACCGGGTGGTGTTCGGTGTCACCGCCGTCATCACCGTGGCCTTCGTGATCTGGGGCGCGACGGCCACCGACTCGCTCGAGAGCGCCTCGACGAAGATGCTCGACGGGCTGATCCACAACGCCGGTTGGGCCTTCGTCCTGGCCGCCTCCTGTTTCGTCGTCTTCGCCCTGTGGCTCGCGATCAGCCGCTACGGCCGCATCCACCTCGGCGCCGAGGGCGAGGAGCCGGAGTTCCGCACGGTCTCCTGGATCGCCATGATGTTCAGCGCCGGCATGGGCATCGGCCTGATGTTCTACGGGGTGAGCGAGCCGCTCGCCCACTACACCACTCCGCCACCGGGCACCGACCCCGCCGACTCCGGTGAGGCCATGGAGACGGCCATGGCGACGACCCTCTTCCACTGGACGCTGCACCCCTGGGCGATCTACGCGGTCGTCGGCCTCGCCATCGCCTACAGCACCTTCCGCAGGCGCCGCCGCCAGACCATCAGCGCGGTCTTCACCCCCCTCATCGGCGAGCGGCACGCCAACGGCGCCGGGGGCCGGGTGATCGACATCCTCGCCATCATCGCCACGGTCTTCGGCTCGGCGGCCTCCCTCGGCCTCGGCGCGCTCCAGATCGGCTCCGGGTTCCAGGAACTGGACTGGATGGACGACGTCAGCGACGGCCTGCTGGTCGCCATCATCGCCGTGCTGACCCTGGCCTTCGTCGCCTCGGCCGTCTCCGGCGTCGAGCGCGGCATCCAGTGGCTGTCCAACATCAACATGGTGCTCGCGCTGGTGCTCACCCTGTTCGTCTTCGTCGCGGGCCCCACGATCATCGTGCTCGACCTGCTGCCCACCTCGGTCTTCGCCTACCTCAACGACCTGTTCCAACTGGCCGGCCGCACCGAGGCGAGCGGCGGTGAGGGCGTCGCGGACTGGCTCGGCGGCTGGACCGTCTTCTACTGGGCCTGGTGGATCTCCTGGACACCGTTCGTCGGCATGTTCATCGCCAGGATCAGCCGCGGCCGCACCATCCGGCAGTTCGTCGGCGGGGTCATCCTGGTGCCCAGCACCGTCAGCCTGGTCTGGTTCGCGATCTTCGGCGGTACGGCCATGAAGCTGAAGGAGGGCGGCGGGCTCGGCGGCGAGGACACCCCGGAGGGACAACTCTTCGCCCTGCTCCAGGAGTTCCCCATCTCCACGGCCACCAGCCTGCTGGTGATGATCCTGGTCGGCATCTTCTTCGTCTCCGGCGCCGACGCCGCCTCCATCGTGATGGGCACGCTCTCCCAGAAGGGCGCGCTCGAACCCGGCCGTCTCGTCGTGGTGTTCTGGGGCGTGGTGACCGGTGCGGTCGCCGCCATCATGCTGCTCGTCGGCAGCGGCGAGGGCGACGCGCTCACCGGCCTGCAGAACCTCACCATCCTCGCCGCCGCCCCCTTCGTCCTGGTGATGATCGGCATGTGCGTCGCCCTCATGCGCGACCTGCGCCGGGACCCGGTCATCGTCCGCAGCGAGATGGGCGACGAGGCCGTCGAGAACGCCGTGATCACCGGCCACCGCAGGTACGACGGCGACTTCGAGATCAGGGTCGGCCCCGGCGCCGGCACCGGGACGGAGGGCGACCCGCTCGGCCACGAGCACTCCTGAACGCTCAGGAGGCGAGGGCGGCCGCCTCCTGAGCACAGCCCCAGGCCACCGTCACACCGGCGCCGCCATGACCGTAGTTGTGCACCAGCACCCGTCCGTCCGGCAGGAGTTCGCGCTCCAGCCGGACCGCGTCCCGCACCGGCCGCAGCCCCACCCGGTGCTCCAGGACCCGCGCCCCGGCGATCTCCGGCCGCACCCCGGCGCAGCGCCGCACGATCGCCTCGGCCACCTTCGGATCCGGCTCCAGCGACCAGGCGCCGTCCTCCGCCGTCCCGCCCAGCAGCAGCCGGCCCGGCTGCGGGAAGAAGTACGCCATCTCCCCGGCGGCGTCACTGGAGGTGAGCCAGGTGTCGATCCCCGGGTTCTCCACGACCACCAACTGCCCGCGCACCGGCCGCAGCGCCGGATCCGGCACCAGCTCGCGGGCGCCGAGCCCGGTGCAGTTCACCACCACCGGTGCCTCGGCCTCGGCGAGCGAGGACACCGTCCGCGTCTCGATCGAACCGCCCGCCGCGCGGAATCGTTCCCGCAGCCAGGGCAGATGGGTCGGCATGTCGATGAGCGGCAGCCGCGCCCACAGCCCGGTCCCGCCGGGCCCCTCGGCCGCGCCGGACTCCTCGGCCGTGGCGGCCCGCAGCCCCGGCACCCGCCCTGCCGTCCAGGAGTCGGCCCCGTCCAGGTCCCCCTCGCCCAGTAGCCCTTCGACCATCCGTACGCCGGTCGCCCCGGGGCGGTCCGCCAGCTCCGCGTAGACCTCCAGGGACCGCAGCGCCCAGTCCCGCGCCAGGGCGAGCGGCTCGATCCTGTACGGCCACCACAGCGCGCCCGCGACCGCCGAGGTGGTCCGCTCCACGGGGTCCCGGGTCCATACCCGCACCCGGCGGCCGCTCTCGGCCAGCAGCACCGCCGTGGTGAGGCCGATGACCCCGCCGCCGACCACGATGACTTCGTCGTTCCGCCCGGTCTCCACGCGTGGACCGTAGCGGAATATGTCATGCCGTGCTCGCATCGGTCCCGCGCTGGGGATACTCACACCATGTCTGCCGAGTACGCGACCTTCGGCCTGGCACCGGCGATTCGCGCCGGTGGCGTCCTCTCCAACGGTCACTTCCAGGCGCACCGGGACTTCGTGGACTTCATCGTCGACGGACGCCCGCTGCTGTTCCAGCTCTCCGACCTCGACGCCGTCTCCCCGCTGGCCTCCGACGTACCGCCCGCGATCTTCACCGCCCAGGTACGGAGCCTGTTACTGGAAGCCGAAGCACCGCTTCCGGGCGGCCGCTATGTCATCTACGGCTGCCCCGACTGCGAGAACCTCGCCTGCGGGGCGGTCACCGCCGCCATCGAGCCCGACGGCGAGGACTTCATCTGGCGGGACTTCGCCTGGCAGACCGAGGAACGCGCCGACCTGGACCTCAACGGCTACCACGGCATAGGGCCCTTCCGCTTCCAGGGCGCCGAGTACCGCACCGCACTGGCCTCCCTGCTCGACCGGAACCCGGACGCCGCCCGCCGCCGGGTCCTGCTGATCGGCGCCCGCGTCGCGGTGCTGGCCAAACTGGCCGCGGCGCTGCGCACCATCGGCATCGGCGCCGACATCACCCGCGACGCCGAGGACGTCCCCGCCGACGAACTCCGCGCCTACGGCGCCGTGGCCTTCGGCCGCGCGGTCGGCGAGGAGGAACGGGCCGCCGTACGCCGGGCCTTCGACCGGGCCGGCGTCGACGTCGCCTTTGTCCTGGGCCTCGCCCCGATCGTCCCGCTCCTCGTCGCCCAGATCGAACACGCCCTCGACCGCAGCCCGGTCCAGCAGCGCCGGCTGACCCGCCTGGTCGCCGCCGACGGCGAGGCCGGGGTGGAGGTCACCTCGCCCTGCCGGGTCCGGCTCACCGCGTACCGCCTGGACCGGCTCTACCGCACCCACACCCACGAGGTCTTCGACGGCCACCTGGAACCCGGCCGGCACCGTATCGCCCTGGACGCCAAGGCGGTGCGCGGCGAGTCCTTCGTCGTCGCCCGCACCTCCGGAAGCGTCCTGGTCGAGGCGATGGCCCGATGAGAGGGGAGGAGGGCCGACGAGCGGTCGGCCATTAGGATCGGGGCCTGATGACTGCCACCCTCGTCGTGAAGAACCTCGCCGCCGGCCACGGCGACCGCTCCCTGTTCAGCGGGCTCGACCTCGTCGTCGCGCCCGGGGACGTGATCGGTCTGGTCGGCGCCAACGGTGCCGGGAAGTCCACCCTGCTCAGGCTGCTCGCGGGGCTGCTCGCACCGGAGGAGGGCGAGCTGCGGCTCTCCCCGCCCGGCGCGACCGTCGGTCACCTGCCGCAGGAGCCGGAGCGCAGGCCCGGCGAGAGCGTCCGCGCCTTCCTCGCCCGGCGCACCGGCGTCGCCGAGGCCCAGCGCGTCATGGACGAGGCCACCCAGGCCCTGGTCGACGGGGCGCCCGGCGCCGACGACGCCTACGCCACCAGCCTGGAGCGCTGGCTGGACCTGGGCGGCGCCGACCTCGACGAACGCGCCGAGGACGTCGCCGACACCCTCGGCCTCGCCGTCGACCTCGACCAGCCCATGACCTCCCTCTCCGGCGGCCAGGCGGCCCGCGCCGGACTCGCCTCCCTGCTGCTCTCCCGCTACGACGTCTTCCTCCTCGACGAGCCCACCAACGACCTCGACCTCGACGGCCTGGAACGCCTGGAGCGCTTCGTCACCGGCCTGCGCGCCGGCACCGTCGTGGTCAGCCACGACCGCGAGTTCCTCACCCGCACCGTCACCAAGGTCCTCGAACTCGACCTGGCCCAGCAGCGGATCAACCTCTACGGCGGCGGCTACGCCTCCTACCTGGAGGAGCGCGACGTCGCCCGCCGGCACGCCCGCGAGGACTACGAGGAGTACGCCGACAAGAGGGCCGCCCTCCAGGACCGGGCCCAGACCCAGCGCTCCTGGATGGACAAGGGCGTCAAGAACGCGCGCCGCAAGGCGGGCAACGACAACGACAAGATCGGCCGCAAGTTCCGCAGCGAGGCCAGCGAGAAGCAGGCCGCCAAGGCCCGCCAGACCCAGCGCATGATCGAGCGCCTGGAGGTCGTGGAGGAGCCCCGCAAGGAGTGGGAACTGCGCATGGAGATCGCCTCCGCCCCGCGCTCCGGGGCGGTGGTGGCGACCCTGCGCGACGCCGAGGTGCGCCGGGGCGGCTTCACCCTGGGCCCCCTCTCGCTCCAGATCGACTGGGCCGACCGGGTCGCCGTCACCGGGGCCAACGGCGCCGGCAAGTCGACCCTGCTCGGCGCCATGCTGGGCCGCGTCCCCCTGACCGCAGGACAGGCCGCGCTCGGCCCCGGCGTCCTGGTCGGCGAGGTCGACCAGGCCCGCGGGCTCTTCCACGGCGAGGAGGCGCTGCTGGACGCCTTCTGCGCGGCGGTCCCGGACACCGAGCCGGGCGAGGTGCGCACCCTGCTGGCCAAGTTCGGGCTGAAGGCGGACCACGTCCTGCGCCCGGCGGCCACCCTCTCACCCGGTGAGCGCACCAGGGCCGCCCTGGCCCTGCTCCAGGGCCGGGGTGTCAACCTCCTCGTCCTCGACGAGCCGACGAACCACCTCGACCTCCCGGCCATCGAGCAGCTGGAGTCGGCGCTCGACGCCTACGAGGGCACGCTGCTGCTGGTGACCCACGACCGGCGCATGCTGGACGCCGTCCGGCTCACCCGCCGCCTGGAGGTCAGCGACGGCAAGGTCACCGAACGCTAGGACCTGCCCTTGTCCTTGCCCTTGAGGAGGGCGCAGGCGAAGTTCTCCTGGACGGCGCGCAGTTGCCCCAGGAGTTCCGGCTTCAGCGTCCGGTTGATCTGCGTCGTGGTGGAGAAGGTCAGGGACTTCCTGCCGTCCGGGGTCGCCGCGGCGAGCTGGGTGTAGCCGGGGGTGTTGCCGGTGTGGCCGAGGAGCACACCGCAGCGGGTGGTGTACCGGAAGAGGGCGAGGCCCGCCTCGTTGCCCCCCGGCCCGGCGGGCTCGGACGCGCCGTCGATCCAGGCGCGCTGCTCCCGGACGACGTCGCGGCCGAAGAGCTTGCCGCCGGCGTAGCCGCGGATGAAGCGGGTCATGTCGGCGGGCGTGGAGACGATGCCGCCCGAGGCCCACACCCCGGACATGCCGATCAGCTCGCTGACGTCCTCTGGCGGGTCGGGCGGGGAGACGTCGTAGCCGTGCAGGAACGGCCTCGGCATGCGGTAGCCCTGCGGCAGGCTGGTGTCGTGCAGGCCGAGCGGCCGGTACACCAGCTCCCGCAGCAGCCGCTCGTACCGGGTGCCGGTGGCGGCCTCGGCCATCAGGGCCACGGCGATGTTGTCGGAGTTGGAGTACTGGTAGCGGCTGCCCGGCGGGAAGTTCAGGGGACGGTCGGCGACGAAGTCGAGCAGCTTGCGGGAGTCGAAGCGGTGCCGGGGGTCCGCGAACAGGATCTCCAGGAACGCGGGCGACTCCGAGTAGTCGGGCAGGCCGCTGGTGTGGTTCAGCAGCTGACGCAGGGTCACGGCGGCCCAGGCGTCCGGCAGGTCCGGGAGGCGTTCGCCGAGGGTGTCGTCCAGGCTCAGGTCCCCGCGGTCGACGAGGGACAGCGCCACCGCGCCGCTGAACGCCTTGGCGGCGCTGGCGATCCGCATGTGGTCGTCCGGCCGGGGCTCGCGCCCGGTGTCGAGGTCGGCCACCCCGGCCCGTACGACCCGGGTGCGGTGGCCGTCCTTGAGGACGGCGATCACCCCGGGGGGACCGCCCGGACTGCGCACCAGGTCCGCCAGCTGGCGCTGGAGGGCGGAGTCGGTGTCCGGCCGGGGGTGTGTGGCGGCGCCCGCGACGGCGGGGGACAGGCTGGTCAGACAGAGGGCGACGAGCGGGACCGTCCCCAGGCGGGGGCGGCGGGACGCACTGCGGCGGATCGGCATGGGCACTCCCGTGAGGCGCGAGGCTGGTCGCCGTCCAGCCTCGCCCGCGGGCCCTCCACGGGCCGCTCGTGTTGCTGCACACGGCCCAACGGCCCGGCCCCTCCCGGCGAAGGGGCCGGGCCGCCCGTCAGCGCTTGCCCTTCTTGGGGTCCACCAGACCCGCGCGGCGCAGGGCGTCGGCCATCGCGCTGTTCGCCGGGGGCGCCGCCTGGCGCGAGCCGCCGCCGGCCCCGCCGCCACCGCCGCCCCGGCTCTGCCGCTGCTGTGGCGGGCGCCCGCCACCGCGCTGCTGACGCCGCTCACCGCCGCCGGACTGGCCCTGCGGGGCCGCCTCGTCCTCCAGCCGCAGGGTCAGCGAGATCCGCTTGCGCGGGATGTCGATGTCCAGGACCTTCACCTTGACGATGTCACCGGACTTGACGACGTCCCGCGGGTCCTTGACGAACGTCCTGGACATCGCGGAGACGTGCACCAGCCCGTCCTGGTGCACACCGATGTCCACGAACGCCCCGAACGCCGCCACATTGGTGACCACGCCCTCCAGGACCATCCCCGACGCCAGGTCGGAGATCTTCTCGACGCCCTCCTTGAAGGTGGCCGTCTTGAACGCGGGCCGCGGGTCGCGCCCCGGCTTCTCCAGCTCCTTGAGGATGTCCGTGACGGTCGGCAGACCGAAGGTCTCGTCCACGAACTCCTGCGGCCTGAGCGACCGCAGCACCCCGGTGTTGCCGATCAGGGAGGCCACCTCCTGCCCGGAGGTCTTCACCATCCGCCGCACCACCGGGTACGCCTCCGGGTGCACGCTGGAGGCGTCCAGCGGGTCGCTGCCGCCCCGGATCCGCAGGAAGCCCGCGCACTGCTCGTACGCCTTCGGGCCGAGCCGCGCCACCTTCTTCAGCTCGGAACGTGACCGGAAGGGGCCGTTGGCGTCACGGTGCGCCACGATGTTCTCGGCGAGCCCGGAGGTGATCCCGGAGACCCGGGAGAGCAGCGGC
Organism: Streptomyces sp. NPDC000983; assembly: GCF_040299205.1. NCBI lineage: Bacteria > Bacillati > Actinomycetota > Actinomycetes > Kitasatosporales > Streptomycetaceae > Streptomyces > Streptomyces sp. NPDC000983. The sequence goes on from NZ_JBEPBM010000009.1 coordinate 14,864, forward strand.
GCGGACGCGGTGTTGACGTCGACACCGACGCCGTTCACACAGTCCTCCACCACCGCGTCCAGCGACCGCGACAGCTTCACCTCGGACAGGTCGTGCTGGTACTGGCCGACACCGATCGACTTCGGGTCGATCTTGACCAGTTCGGCGAGGGGGTCCTGGAGCCGGCGCGCGATGGAGACGGCGCCGCGCAGCGACACGTCCATGTCGGGCAGCTCCTGCGAGGCGAACGCGGACGCCGAGTACACCGAGGCGCCGGCCTCGGACACCATCACCTTGGTGAGCTTCAACTCGGGGTGCTTGGTGATGAGTTCACCGGCGAGCTTGTCGGTCTCCCGGGACGCGGTGCCGTTGCCGATGGCGACCAGGTCGACCGTGTGCTCCTTGGCGAGCCGGGCCAGCCTGGCGATGGCCTCGTCCCACCGGTTGGCCGGGACGTGCGGGTGGATGACGTCCGTGGCGACGACCTTGCCGGTCGCGTCGACCACGGCGACCTTCACGCCCGTACGGAAGCCCGGGTCCAGGCCCAGCGTCGCGCGGGTGCCCGCCGGGGCGGCGAGCAGCAGGTCCCGCAGGTTCGTCGCGAAGACGTTCACCGCCTCGTCCTCGGCGGCCGTACGCAGCCGCAGCCGCAGGTCGATCCCGAGGTGGACGAGGATGCGGGTCCGCCAGGCCCAGCGGACCGTGTCCTTCAGCCACTTGTCGCCCGGCCGGCCCCGGTCCGCCACGCCGAACTTCGAGGCGACGACTGCCTCGTACGAGGACGGCCCCTCGGTCGCCTCCTCCGGCTCCAGGACGAGGTCGAGGACCTCCTCCTTCTCGCCGCGCAGCATGGCGAGGATGCGGTGCGAGGGCAGCTCGGTGAACGGCTCGGCGAACTCGAAGTAGTCGGCGAACTTGGCGCCCGCCTCCTCCTTGCCCTCGCGCACCTTGGCGGCCAGCCGCCCGCGCACCCACATCCGCTCGCGCAGCTCGCCGATCAGGTCGGCGTCCTCCGAGAACCGCTCGGTGAGGATCGCCCGCGCCCCGTCGAGGGCGGCCTGCGGGTCGGCGACGCCCTTGTCGGCGTCGACGAACGCGGCCGCGGCGGCGAGGGGCTCCACCCCCGGATCGCCCAGCAGGCCCTCGGCGAGCGGTTCGAGGCCCGCCTCGCGCGCGATCTGCGCCTTGGTGCGCCGCTTGGGCTTGTAGGGCAGGTAGATGTCCTCCAGGCGCGCCTTGGTCTCCGCGCCGCGGATCCGCGCCTCCAGCTCGTCGGTGAGCTTGCCCTGCTCGCGCACGGACTCCAGGATCGCCGTCCGGCGCTCCTCCAGCTCCCGCAGATAGCGCAGCCGCTCCTCGATCGTGCGCAGCTGCGCGTCGTCGAGCATCTCGGTCGCTTCCTTGCGGTAGCGGGCGATGAAGGGCACCGTCGAACCGCCGTCGAGCAGCTCCACGGCGGACCTCACCTGCCGCTCCCGTACGCCGAGCTCCTCGGCGATCCTGCCTTCGATGGACCCGCTGGACCCGGGTGTCGTCACGATCCGGTACCGCCTTCTCACTGAGGTTGCGCGGCAATTGTGGCAGGTGACACCGACAGACGGGGATCAGGGCGGACATCGGGCCGGGGATCAGGGCGTGGCCGGGAGTCAGGCCCGCCGCCCGCGCGCGCTTCCGGACGCGCCGCCGAAGAGCCGGGCCAGCGCCCGGAACGGCAGCGTCACGACGGTGGCCACGGCGGACCCGATCTGACGCAGAACATCGGCAAGAGCGCGGAACACGGACATCTCCTCTCGTCCCCGACCACAGCGGCCGGAGACGACCGTGTACCTCGATCACACGCAGACATGCCCGCCACCCCCGAATCCACCTCACCCCAACAAGCCCCACCCGACCGGCCTCCGCGGGCGAGCCGCCGGGGCCCGTCTCTACGCGCGAGCCCTCGGCCCGGTCAGCCTCGTGGGCGAGCCGTTGGCCGATCAGCCTGCGTGGGCCGGCAGTCGGCTGTTGGCCTCTGGGGGTGAGCCCTCGGCCCGATCGGAGTGCACCTCCGGCTCGGAGAGCTGGGCCGCCTGCCAGCCGGTGTTGGCGGTGACGTTGACCCGGACGTAGCGCGTCCGGGCGGCCGGGAAGGCCACGGTGACGGTGTTGCCGTCGGCCGGGTCGAAGGCGTACGTGGCGGAGCCTCTGCGTCCGAGTAGCCGGCCGCCGGCCTCTGTGGGCGAGCCCTCGGCCGGCCAGTTTCCAGCCGACCTACCTCAGTCGACCCAGCCCGCTCAGCTCAGTCCTTCCCGATCAGGTCAGCCGGGAACGCGCCCGCTGCCAGGGCCGTTCGGGCGAAGGTCGAGCCCAGTTCCGTCAGTCGGGCCACGGCGTCCGCGCCGAGGTGTTCGTAGGGTGCACGGTCCAGCCGGTCCGTCTCGGCCTCGACCGCGGCGCGCAGCGCCACGCCCGCCTCGGTGAGTTCGCCGGACTCGTCCAGCAGCCCGCGTCCGCGCAGCCGCTCGCGGGCCGCCTCCCACTCCTCCTCGCTCCAGCCGCGCGTCACCAGCTGCCACCTCGGGGTGAAGCCCCGGCCGGTCGCGGTGTGCGTGACCAGCGCCTCCAGACCGTCCAGCTCCGCCGAGAGCAGCGCGGCGAGATGCCCGTCGCCCCGGTACTCGCGCAGCAGCGTCGCCGCGTGGAAGTACGCCATGTGCGGTTCCTCGGGGACCGGCAGGTCGGCGTGGGCCGCGAACAGCGGGCGCGCGTGGCGGGCGCACACCTCGGTGGCGCGCAGCGCGAGCCGCGCCGCCTCGGCCATCTCCGCGGAGGCGAGGGTCTCCTCGCCCAGCAGCCGGCGCAGCATGGCGTCGACCGCACGCGCGCGTGCCGCCAGCACCTGCTCCGGGGAGGCGGTCCGCCACACGGCGGGCACGTGCCGGGCCACGGCCTCGTACTTGTAGTTGTAGAAGGTGGCCGCGACCGTGCCCGGCCCGACCGCGCCGAGCGCGGCGGCCCGCACCGCGAAGTTCACGGCCTTGGGGTGGGTGATCCCCAGGGCGGCGGCCTCCGCGCCCAGCTCGGGCGCGAAGTAGTGCATGGAGTGCAGCGTGTTGAGCGCGTTGTGGCAACGGCGGCCCGCACGCGGGTCCAGGGCGGCAGTAGTCATGCCCGGCAGGTTACCGACCGCTTGGTATCCCCGGTCCAGGCGGGTGGCCGCACAGGGCGGAAAAGGTGGGGAACTCGTCGTTGCGGACGTCCCGGCGCCCGCGAAGAATCAGGTGCATGGCGCAGCGAACGGTTCTCCTGGTTCTCTTCGACGGCGTGCAGAGCCTGGACGTCACCGGCCCCCTGGAGGTCTTCACGGGGGCGGAGGTGCAGGTCCCGGGCTCGTACCGCATCCGTACGGCCTCCCTGGACGGGGCGCCGGTGCGCACGTCGAGCGGTCTGACGCTCGTCCCGGACGCCGCCCTGGACCCGCACGACCCCGACCCGCACACCCTCGTCGTCCCGGGCGGCCGGGGCACCCGGGACCCCGACGCCCGGCTGACGGACTGGCTGCGTGAGCACGGGCCGCGCGCCGAGCGCCTCGTCTCCGTCTGCACCGGGGCGATCCTGCTCGCGGAGGCGGGCCTGCTGGACGGCCGCCGGGTGACCACCCACTGGGCGTACAGCGCGAAACTCGCCCGCGACCACCCGGAGCTGGAGGTCGACCCCGATCCCATCTACATCAGGGACGGAACCGTCTCCACCTCGGCCGGGGTCACCTCCGGCATCGACCTGGCGCTGGCCCTGGTGGAGGAGGACCTGGGCCGGGAGGTGGCCCTGACCATCGCCCGCCATCTGGTGGTGTTCCTGCGCCGGCCGGGCAACCAGGCCCAGTTCAGCGCGCAGCTCGCCGCCCAGACCGCCCGGCGCGAGCCGCTGCGGGACGTCCAGCAGTGGATCACCGAGCACCCGGCCGCTGACCTGGGTGTGGAGACCCTCGCCGCACGGGCCGGGCTCTCCTCGCGCCACTTCGCCCGCGCCTTCCGCGCCGAGACCGGCACCACGCCCGGCCGGTACGTGGACCGGGTCCGCCTCGAACACGCGCGCCGGCTGCTGGAGGACACCGCGGGCGGTGTCGAGGAGATCTCCCGCGCCAGCGGCTACGGCACTCCCGAGGCGATGCGCCGCGCCTTCCTCAAGGCCCTCGGCGCGGCCCCCGCGGAGTACCGCCGGCGCTTCCGCCCGGCCGCCCGGACCTGACCGACGAAGAAAGGCACCCCATGCAGATCGCCATCGTCCTGTTCGACCGCTTCACCGCCCTCGACGCCGTCGGCCCCTACGAGACCCTGGGCCGCCTCCCGGACTCGGAGACCGTCTTCGTGGCCGAGCGGCCCGGACCCGTGCGCACCGACACCGGGAACCTCGCGCTCACCGCCGACCGGAGCCTGGCCGAGGTGCCGGCCCCGGACCTCGTGGTCGTGCCCGGCGGCCCCGGGCAGACCCCGCAGATGGAGAACACCGCGCTGCTGGACTGGCTGCGCGCCGCCGACGCCACCAGCACCTGGACGACGTCCGTGTGCACCGGCTCCCTGCTGCTCGCGGCGGCGGGCCTGCTCCAGGGGCGCCGGGCGACCTCGCACTGGCTGGCCCTGGAGCACCTGCGGAGGTTCGGCGCCGAGCCCACCGGGGAACGGGTCGTCACCGACGGCAAGTACGTCACCGCCGCCGGGGTCTCCTCCGGGATCGACATGGGCCTGACGCTGCTGGGCCGCATCGCGGGCGACGACCACGCGCGGGCCGTACAGCTGCTGACCGAGTACGACCCGCAGCCGCCCTACGACGCCGGCTCGCCAGACAAGGCGCCCGCGCACCTGGTGGAGGAGTTCCGCGCCAAGAGCCGGTTCATCCTGACGTAGACGCGTTCCAGGTGAACTCCGGCCGCCTGCGCTGGAGGAAGGCGGCGACCCCCTCGGCGAGGTCGCCGCTGGCGCGCGCCTGCTCCGTCCAGTGCTCGTCCCGGTCCCGGTGACCGTCGGCGAACTCCTTCGCGGCCGCCTGGGTCAGCCGGGAGCGGCTCACCAGGATCCGGGTGAACTCCGCGACCCGCTTGTCCAGTTCACCGGCGGGCAGCACCTCGTCGGCCAGCCCGGTGCGCAGGGCGCGCCCGGCGTCGATCAACTCGCCCGAGAAGAGCAGGTACTTGGTGGCGGAGGGGCCGGTCAGCGCGACCAATCGCCGGGTGGAGGAAGCCGGATACACCACGCCCAGCTTGGCCGGCGTCACCCCGAACAGGGCGCCCTCCTCGGCGAACCGCAGATCGCAGGCGGCCGCCAGCTGGGTGCCGCCGCCCACGCAGTGCCCGCGCACGGCGGCCAGCGTCGGCTTGGGGAAGGCGGCCAGCGCGTCCTCGGCGAGCCGGGCGAGGAGCTGCGCCTCCTCGGGGCGCTCCCGCAGCGCGCCGATGTCGGCGCCGGCGCAGAAGGTGGGGCCGGAACCGGTCAGCACCAGGGCCCGTACCCCGGGGTCGGCCGCGAGCGCGTCGAGCAGCGGCGGCAGCGCCGCCCACATCGCGGACGTCATCGCGTTGCGCTTCTCGGGGTGGTGGATGACGACGGTGGCCACCGAGTCGGTGACGCTGTGCAGCAGCTGCGGCTCCATGCGCCGGATGCTATCCGCAGGGCCGGGCGCCCCCGCGGGCGGGCCGGGGCCGTCAAACCCGTACAACCCGAATAGTTCGTAAAGTCGGCACAGGTGGGACAGGAGCGGTCTCCTACCTGGCGACGACATACGCCATCGGTCGGAAAGTGCTCGAAAAGCGCACACTTCTGGTCACTTCGATGGACCGGAGCGGCTCGTTACCAACACTCGACCCGTGGCGACAATCGAGCGCAAGGGTGGCGACCGGACCATGGACAACCCAGGGCGCGGGCCCGCCCCACGCCCCACCGACGACCCACTGCCCTACGAGGGAGTGTGGCGGTTCACCGCCTCGGCCGTCGACGTGTCCGTCCCGCAGGCGCGGCACGCCGTGCGGGACCTGCTGTACCGCCAGGGAGTGCCGCTGACCGACGACCGGCTGCAGGGCCTGCTGCTGATCGTCTCGGAGCTGGTCACCAACGCCGTCCGGCACGCGGCGCTGCTGTCACCGATGCTCGCCGTGGAGGTCGCCGTCGGCGCCGAGTGGGTGCGGGTGTCCGTGGAGGACAACCACCCCTACCGCCCCACCGCCCTGGAGGCCGACCACGGGCAGACCGGCGGACGCGGACTGCTGCTGGTGCGCGAGGTGACCCGGGAGGCGGGCGGGGTGTGCGACGTCGAACACACCGCGAGCGGCGGCAAGGTGATCTGGGCCGCCCTGCCGCTCACCCCCGCGCACATCCTCTGAGGGAGCGCGCGCTCACCAGCCGGCCGACGGGCCCGTCAGCTCGCGCACCGCGGGACGGGCCGCGTCCAGCACCGTCATGAACCAGGCCGAGAAGGTGTCCTTGGCGTGCCGCTCGGCCAGCTCCTCGGGCGTCACGAAGGCGATGTCGCCGACCTCCTCCGGGTCCGGCCGCGGCGAGGACTGCACCATGCCCACGAAGAGATGGTTGTACTCCTGCTCCACCAGACCCGAGTCCGGGTCCGGGTGGTTGTAGCGGACCGTGCCCGCCTCCGCCATCAGCGACGGGGAGACCCCGAGCTCCTCGTACGTCCGCCGGGCCGCCGCCGCGAAGGGCGCCTCGCCCGGGTAGGGGTGGCCGCAGCAGGTGTTGGACCACACACCGGGGGAGTGGTACTTGCCGAGCGCCCGCTGCTGGAGCAGCAGCCGGCCCCGCTCGTCGAAGAGGAACACGGAGAAGGCCCGGTGCAGCAGACCCGGCGGCTGGTGGGCGGCGAGCTTCTCCGCGGTGCCGATCGTCACACCGTTCTCGTCGACCAGTTCGAGCAGAATCTCCTCTGCGGTGCCGGTCGACGGAGTGTGCGTCGCGGCGGCGGCAGGTGTGATCGGCATACCCATCCTTCACATCGTTCTTGCGCCCCAAGTGTGCCCCACGAATCCGGCACTCCCGGCAGTTGATCGTGCCCGGCGCGGCGACGGCGGAACCCTGGGCCCGCCCGGCTGTGGGAGTGAAGACGCCGCCGCGCGCCGGACCGCTGCGCTCCGGCGCGAACCCGTCAGTGGCACAGCCTGGCCTCGTGCTCGGCGTGCCCGCCGGGCTCCAGCTGGAAGGTGCAGTGCTCCACGTCGAAGTGGTCGCCGAGACAGCCCTGGAGTTCGTGCAGCATCTTCTCGTGCCCTATGGCGTTGAGCGCCTCGGAGCTGACCACCACATGCGCGGAGAGCACCGGCATACCGGAGGTGATGGTCCAGGCGTGCAGGTCGTGAACGTCCTCGACCCCGTCCAGCGCCAGGATGTGGGCCCGTACCTCCGTCATGTCGACGTCCTTGGGGGCCGCCTCCAGCAGCACGTCGAGGGTCTCGCGCAGCAGCTTCACCGTCCGCGGCACGATCATCAGTCCGATGACCAGCGAGGCGATCGGGTCGGCGGCCTGCCAGCCGGTGGTCAGGATCACCACCGCGGAGATCAGCACCGCGACCGAGCCCAGCGCGTCCGCCGCCACCTCCAGGAACGCGCCGCGCACGTTCAGGCTCTCCTTCTGGCCGCGCATCAGCAGCGTGAGCGAGATCATGTTCGCGACCAGGCCGATCGCGCCGAACACCAGGGTCGGTCCGCCCTCGGTCGCGGCGGGCGTCAGGAACCGCTGGATCGCCTCGTACAGCACGTAACCGCCGACGCAGAGCAGCAACAGACAGTTGGCGAGGGCGGCGAGGATCTCGGCGCGGGCGTACCCGAAGGTGCGGTTGCCGGTCGCCGGCCGGCCGGCGAAGCCGATCGCCAGCAGCGCCATGCCGAGCCCCACCGCGTCGGTCGCCATGTGCGCCGCGTCCGCGACCAGCGCGAGCGAGTCGGCGACCACACCGCCGACGATCTCCACCACCATGACGGTGAGCGTGATGCACAGCGCGATGCGCAGTCTGCCGCGGTACGCCGCGGTCGCGGTGCCGCCGTGACCGCCGTGCGCGTGCCCGTGATCGTGCCCAGCCCCCATGGAGAGCCGCCTCCTGTCATCGCTTCCGGGATCACAGTGAACTACGGGTGGGGGGTATGGGGCAACGCGGCACTGAACACCGTTGTCATATGCTCTGACCTGCGGAAACGATCCGCAGGTCAGAGCGTCGGGTGATCATTCTCCGTGGTGCAGCCGCCAGCCGAGCCAGGCGGACTCCACCATCTCGCGCACCGGGCGGGAGGCGGTCCAGCCGAGCTCCTTCCCGGCCCGCGCGGCCGAGGCCACGGCCCGGGGCGCGTCGCCGGGGCGGCGACCCTCCACCAGCGGCGGCCGCCGGTCGCCGGTGACCTCGCCGATGACGTCGATCAGCTCCCGCACCGAGACGCCCTCGCCCCGGCCGATGTTCAGCGTCAGATCGCCGGCCGGGGCGTTCGGCCCGGTGAGCCGGCGGACGGCCGCGAGATGCGCCTCGGCGAGGTCGGCGACATGGATGTAGTCGCGGATGCAGGTGCCGTCCGGCGTCGGGTAGTCGTCGCCGAAGATCCGCGGGGCCTCACCGCGGGTGAGCCGGTCGAAGACCATCGGCACGATGTTGAAGACGCCGGTGTCGGCGAGTTCGGGCGCGGCCGCGCCGGCGACGTTGAAGTACCGCAGGCAGACGGTGGAGATGCCGTGCGCCTGTCCGGCCGCCCGGACCAGCCACTCGCCGGCCAGCTTGGTCTCGCCGTAGGGGTTCACCGGCGCGCACGGGGTGTCCTCGGTGATGAGGTCGGTGTCCGGGTTGCCGTAGACCGCGGCGGAGGAGGAGAACACCAGCCGGCGCACCCCCGCCTCGGCCACCGCGTCCAGGAGCGTGGCGAGACCGCCGACGTTCTCCCGGTAGTAGTGGGTGGGCCGGGCCACGGACTCCGCGACCTGCTTGCGCGCGGCGAGATGCACCACACCCGTGACGTCGTGCTCGGCCAGGACGCTCTTGAGCAGGTCGCCGTCGAGCGACGAACCCTGGATCAGCGGCACCCCGGCGGGCAGCCGCGCGGGCACACCCGCGGAGAGGTCGTCCAGCGCCAGGACGCGTTCCCCGGCCCCGGCCATGGCCCGCGCCACATGCGCCCCTATGTACCCGGCCCCACCTGTGATCAGCCATGTCATGGGCACCCACCCTATGCTCAGCGCCCGCGACTGATGGAAATGCGTCAAATATCCGATCTGGTAGCGGAGTTTGTGGGCCGGGCCCCGTTTCCCCGATGATGATCGCGGAAGCGGCGCGGGCGAACCGCGCCGATCGGGCCGTGAAACAGGCGGTGAACGCCGCGTTCCACGCATCCGATAGCCTCTGCCGACATGCCGCCCGGCCGTCCACGGACCAGGGGCGACCCCACCTGTCAACGACCGACGTCAGCGCGTCGGCACCCAGGGAGTGAGTTCGGTTGTCGACCGCCATCCTCACCGGTCAGCCGGTCCCCGGATCGTCGATCGAGGGCGAACTGCGTTCCCTCGGCTTCGACGTGCGGACCGCCGCCGACGCAGCGGAGACCGAGACGCTGCTGGCCGCGGTGGACGGCCGGGAGCGGGTCGCCGTGGTCGACGCCCGCTTCGTCGGCCATGTGCACGCGCTGCGCCTCGGCCTCACCGACCCCCGCTTCCCGCTCGCCGCGATCCCCGGCGCCATGACGGCCCAGCCCGCCGCCCGCCAGGACCTGACCCGCGCGCTCGCCCGGGAGACCTCCGGCACCGGCACCACCCTCGTCGACAGCCTCCCCGACCGGCTGGTGGAGACCCTCGACACCGAGGTGCACCGGCCCCAGCTCGGCAGCCTGGTCGCCGAGGTCCCGGACGACCCCCAGGCCCGCAACGAGGCACGGCAGGCCGTCGCCGCCGTCGACGACGAGGCCGTACGCCTGAAGTCCGCGGTGAAGGCCCGGGACGGCTTCTTCACGACCTACTGCATCAGCCCCTACTCGCGCTACGTCGCGCGCTGGTGCGCCCGCCGCGGCCTGACCCCCAACCAGGTCACCACCGCCTCCCTGCTCACCGCGCTCGTCGCGGCCGGCTGCGCCGCCACCGGCACCCGCCCCGGCTTCGTCGCCGCCGGAGTGCTGCTGCTCCTCTCCTTCGTGCTGGACTGCGCCGACGGTCAGCTCGCCCGCTACTCCCTGCAGTACTCCACCCTCGGCGCCTGGCTCGACGCCACCTTCGACCGCGCCAAGGAGTACGCCTACTACGCGGGCCTCGCCCTCGGAGCCGCCCGGGGCGGTGACGACGTCTGGGCCCTCGCCCTCGGCGCGATGGTCCTGCAGACCTGCCGCCATGTCGTGGACTTCTCCTTCAACGAGGCCAACCACGACGCCACCGCCAACACCAGCCCCACCGCCGCCCTCTCCGACAAGCTGGACAGCGTCGGCTGGACGGTCTGGGTGCGCCGCATGATCGTGCTGCCGATCGGCGAACGCTGGGCGATGATCGCGGTCCTGACCGCCTTCACCACCCCGCGGATCACGTTCTACGCGCTGCTCGTCGGCTGCGCCTTCGCGGCGACGTACACCACGGCCGGCCGCGTACTGCGCTCCCTGACCCGCAAGGCCCGCCGCACCGACCGCGCGGCACAGGCGCTGGCCGACCTCGCGGACTCCGGCCCGCTCGCCCAGGGCCTGGCGAAGGCGCTCAAGGACCGCGCGGCCCGGCTGCCCGGCTTCACCGCCCCCGCCGTCGCCCTGCTCGGCGGCCTCGTGCTGGTCGCCACCGCCGCGTTCACCGACTTCGGCGGACCGTGGCCGGTGCTCGGCGCCCTTATCTACGTCGCCGCCTCGGCCCTGGCCGTCGCCCGCCCGCTCAAGGGCGCCCTCGACTGGCTCGTCCCGCCGTTCTTCCGCGCCGCCGAGTACGGCACCGTGCTCGCCCTCGCGGCCAACGCCGGGGTGAACGGAGCCCTTCCCGCGGCTTTCGGACTGGTGGCCGCGGTCGCCTACCATCACTACGACACGGTGTACCGCATCCGCGGGGACGCCGGAGCGCCCCCGGCCTGGCTGGTGCGCGTCATCGGGGGGCACGAAGGGCGGACGCTGCTCGTCACCGTCCTGGCCGCGGTGCTCACCGCCTCGCAGTTCACGGTCGCGCTCACGGTGCTCGCCGTGGCCGTCGCCCTCGTGGTGCTCGTCGAGAGCGTCCGCTTCTGGGTCTCCGCCGGAGCCCCTGCAGTACACGATGAAGGAGAAACCGCATGATCGGCCTCGTGCTCGCGGCCGGCGCCGGACGGCGTCTGCGCCCCTACACCGACAGCCTCCCCAAGGCTCTGGTGCCGGTGGGCCCCGCGGGCATAGAGGGCGAGCCCACGGTGCTCGACCTGACCCTCGCGAACTTCGCCGAGATCGGTCTGACCGAGGTCGGGATCATCGTCGGCTACCGCAAGGAAGCCGTGTACGAGCGCCGGGAGGCGCTGGAGGCCAAGTACGGCCTCAAGCTCACCCTCATCGACAACGACAAGGCCGAGGAGTGGAACAACGCCTACTCCCTGTGGTGCGGACGTGACGCCCTCAAGGACGGCGTGATCCTCGCCAACGGCGACACCGTCCACCCGGTCTCCGTCGAGCGGACCCTGCTCGCCGCCCGCGGCGAGGGCAAGCGGATCATCCTCGCCCTCGACACCGTGAAGTCCCTCGCCGACGAGGAGATGAAGGTCGTCGTCGACCCCGACAAGGGCGTCACGAAGATCACCAAGCTGATGGACCCCGCCGAGGCCACCGGCGAGTACATCGGCGTCACCCTGATCGAGGGCGCGGCCGCCCCGGAGCTGGCCGACGCCCTGAAGACGGTCTGGGAGACCGACCCGCAGCAGTTCTACGAGCACGGCTACCAGGAGCTCGTCAACCGCGGCTTCCGGATCGACACGGCGCCGATCGGCGACGTCGACTGGGTCGAGATCGACAACCACGACGATCTCGCCCGCGGACGGGAGATCGCGTGCCGGTACTGACCAGGCTGATCCCCTCACCGGTCGTCGTGGACATCCGCCCGGGTGCCCTCGACGACCTGGGCTGCGTCCTCGCCGACGAGCGCGTCTCGCACTCGGGCAAGCTCGCCGTCGCCGTCAGCGGCGGCTCGGGCGCCCGGCTGCGCGAGCGGCTCGCCCCCTCGCTGCCCGGCGCCGCCTGGTACGAGGTCGGCGGCGGCACCCTCGACGACGCCGTCCGGCTGGCCGGCGACATAAAGGCCGGCCACTACGACGCCGTCGTCGGACTCGGCGGCGGGAAGATCATCGACTGCGCCAAGTTCGCCGCGGCACGGGTCGGCCTCCCGCTGGTCGCCGTGCCCACCAACCTCGCCCACGACGGTCTGTGCTCGCCGGTCGCCACCCTCGACAACGACGCGGGCCGCGGCTCCTACGGCGTGCCCAACCCGATCGCGGTCGTCATCGACCTCGACGTCATCCGGGAGGCCCCGGTGCGCTTCGTGCGCGCCGGGATCGGGGACGCCGTCTCCAACATCTCCGCCATCGCGGACTGGGAGCTGGCCAACCGGGTCAAGGGCGAGAAGATCGACGGCCTGGCCGCCGCCATCGCCCGGCAGGCCGGCGAGGCCGTGCTCCGCCACCCCGGCGGCATCGGCGACACCGACTTCCTCCAGGTCCTCGCCGAGGCCCTGGTGCTCAGCGGTATCGCCATGTCGGTGTCGGGCGACTCCCGCCCGTCCTCCGGCGCCTGCCACGAGATCAACCACGCGTTCGACCTGCTCTACCCCAAGCGGGCCGCCGCCCACGGTGAGCAGTGCGGACTGGGCGCCGCCTTCGCGATGTACCTGCGCGGAGCCCACGAGGAGTCGGCGTACATGGCCGAGGTGCTGCGACGGCACGGACTTCCCGTGCTGCCTCACGAGATCGGCTTCACCCGCGACGAGTTCGTCCGCGCGGTGGAGTTCGCTCCGCAGACCCGCCCCGGCCGCTACACGATCCTCGAACACCTCGACCTGAAAACCGACCAGATCAAGGACATCTACACCGACTATGTCAAGGCCATCGGTAGCTGAACTCCGTCCGGTCGTCCACCCCGCGGGGGTGAAGGACCGGCGCAGCGGTGAGCACTGGATGGGGCGCCTCTACATGCGTGAGGTGTCCCTGCGGGTCGACCGCTACCTGGTGAACACCAGGGTCACGCCCAACCAGCTCACGTACCTGATGACCGTATTCGGCGTACTCGCGGCCCCGGCACTGCTCGTGCCGGGGATCCCGGGCGCCGTGCTGGGCGTCGTGTGCGTCCAGATGTACCTGCTGCTCGACTGCGTGGACGGCGAGATCGCCCGCTGGAAGAAGCAGTACTCGCTCAACGGCGTCTACCTCGACCGGGTCGGCGCCTACCTCACCGACGCCGCCGTCCTGGTCGGCTTCGGACTGCGCGCCGCCGACCTGTGGGGCAGCGGCCGGATCGACTGGCTGTGGGCGTTCCTCGGCACCCTGGCCGCGCTCGGCGCCATCCTGATCAAGGCCGAGACCGACCTGGTCGGCGTCGCCCGGCACCAGGCCGGCAAGCCGCCGGTCCAGGAGTCCGCGTCCGAGATGCGCTCCTCCGGCATGGCCCTGGCCCGCAGGGCCGCCGCCATGCTCAAGTTCCACCGCCTCATCCTCGGCATCGAGGCGTCCCTGCTGATCCTCGCGCTGGCCGTCGTCGACCAGATCCGCGGCGACCTGTTCTTCACCCGCCTCGGCGTCGCCGTCCTCGCCGGCATCGCGCTGCTGCAGACCCTGCTGCACCTGGTGTCCATCCTCGCGTCGAGCAGGCTGAAGTGAGCGCGCCCATGAAGGTCGGCGCGGTGATCATCACCATGGGCAACCGCCCCGACGAGCTGCGTGCCCTCCTGGACTCGGTCGCCAAGCAGGACGGCGACCGCGTCGAGGTCGTCGTGGTCGGCAACGGCTCACCCGTCCCGGACGTCCCCGAGGGCGTCCGCACCGTCGAGCTGCCCGAGAACCTCGGCATCCCCGGCGGCCGCAACGTCGGCATCGAGGCATTCGGCCCCGGCGGCCGCGACGTCGACATAGTGCTCTTCCTGGACGACGACGGGCTCCTCGCCCAGCACGACACCGCCGAGCTGTGCCGCCGGGCCTTCGCCGCCGACCCCGAGCTCGGCATCATCAGTTTCCGCATCGCCGACCCCGAGACCGGCGTCACCCAGCGCCGCCACGTCCCCCGGCTGCGCGCCAACGACCCGATGCGCTCCTCCCGGGTCACCACCTTCCTTGGCGGCGCCAACGCCGTCCGCACCCGGGTCTTCGAGGAAGTCGGCGGGCTCCCGGACGAATTCTTCTACGCGCACGAGGAAACCGACCTGGCATGGCGGGCCCTCGACGCGGGCTGGATGATCGACTACCGCTCCGACATGGTGCTGTACCACCCCACGACCGCACCCTCCCGGCACGCGGTCTACCACCGCATGGTCGCCCGCAACCGGGTCTGGCTCGCCCGCCGCAACCTCCCCGCGCCGCTGGTCCCGGTCTACCTGGGCGTCTGGCTGCTGCTCACGCTGGTGCGCCGCCCCTCCCGGCCCGCGCTGAAGGCATGGTTCGGCGGCTTCCGGGAAGGCTGGACGAGCCCCTGCGGTCCCCGCCGGCCCATGAAGTGGCGTACGGTGTGGCGGCTGACCCGGCTGGGCCGTCCCCCTGTGATCTGACAAGCTTCACCCCACGCACAGGAGGTCCACACCCAGACCTCAGGATCACGGCACGCCCCCACAGGCTGCGCATCCCGAAGACGAAAGTTTCCGCTAGTGAGTGAGACAACGCACGACGGACAGGTCGCGGTGACCGCGCCCCCGTCGCCCGACGAGGGACTCACGGCGGCCGAACTGGCCGCCAAGTACGGGCTGAGCGTGAGCGGCGCCCGCCCCTCGCTCGTCGAGTACGTCCGCCAGCTCTGGGACCGGCGTCACTTCATCCTCGCCTTCTCCCGGGCGAAGCTGACCGCCCAGTACAGCCAGGCCAAGCTCGGCCAGCTGTGGCAGGTGGTGACACCGCTGCTCAACGCGGCCGTCTACTTCTTCATCTTCGGCGTCATCCTGGAGGCCGACCGGGGCATGTCCCGCGAGGTCTACATCCCGTTCCTGGTCACCGGCGTGTTCGTGTTCACCTTCACGCAGAGCTCGGTGATGGCGGGCGTGCGGGCGATCTCCGGCAACCTCGGCCTGGTCCGCGCGCTGCACTTCCCGCGCGCCTCGCTGCCGGTCTCCTTCGCGCTCCAGCAGCTCCAGCAGCTGCTCTTCTCGATGATCGTGCTGTTCGTGGTGACCTGCGTCTTCGGCAGTTACCCCGATCTGTCCTGGCTGCTGATCGTTCCCGTACTGGCGCTGCAGTTCCTCTTCAACACCGGCCTCGCCCTGATCGTGGCCCGGGCCGGCGCCAAGACCCCGGACCTCGCGCAGCTGATGCCGTTCGTGATGCGGACCTGGATGTACGCCTCCGGCGTCATGTACTCCATCCCGATCATGCTGGCCGACAAGCCGCAGTGGATCGCCACGGTCCTGCAGTGGAACCCGGCCGCGATCTACATGGACCTGATGCGCTTCGCGCTCATCGACGGCTACGGCTCCGAGAACCTCCCCGACCACGTGTGGGCGGCCGCGGGCGGCTGGGCCGTGCTGTTCGCGCTCGGGGGCTTCGTGTACTTCTGGAAGGCGGAGGAGAGGTACGGCCGTGGCTGACACCCGCATCCCCACCGTCATCGCCGACGAGCTGCACATCGTCTACCGCGTCAACGGCGCGAAGACCGGCAAGGGCAGCGCCACCGCCGCGCTGAGCCGGATACTCAAGCGGGGCTCCGACGACTCCGCCCGGGGCGTGCGCAAGGTGCACGCCGTCCGCGGCGTCTCCTTCACGGCCTACCGCGGCGAGGCCATCGGCCTGATCGGCTCCAACGGCTCCGGGAAGTCGACCCTGCTGCGGGCCATCGCCGGACTCCTCCCGGCGGAGGAGGGCAAGGTCTACACCGACGGCCAGCCCTCGCTGCTGGGCGTGAACGCGGCCCTGATGAACGACCTGACCGGCGAGCGCAACGTCATCCTCGGCGGCCTCGCCATGGGCATGTCCCGCGAGGACATCAAGGCCCGCTACCAGGAGATCGTCGACTTCTCCGGGATCAACGAGAAGGGCGACTTCATCACCCTGCCGATGCGCACCTACTCCTCCGGCATGGCCGCCCGCCTGCGCTTCTCCATCGCCGCCGCCAAGGACCACGACGTCCTGATGATCGACGAGGCCCTGGCCACGGGTGACCGCAAGTTCCAGAAGCGCTCCGAGGCCCGCATCCGCGAGCTGCGCAAGGAGGCCGGCACGGTCTTCCTGGTCAGCCACAACAACAAGTCGATCCGGGACACCTGCGACCGGGTGCTGTGGCTGGAGCGCGGCGAGCTGCGCATGGACGGCCCCACGGACGAGGTCCTCAAGGAGTACGAGAAGTTCACGGGCAAGTAGTCCACCCCGGACCGGTTCACCCGGCCCACTGCGCTTCCCACGGCCCCGCCGGAACCCTTCCGGCGGGGCTCCGCGTCTGCAAAGGAAACGTCAACTCCGCCTGCGCGTAGGAATCTTGGGACCAATCGGTGTGTTCTTGTGATGCGCGGGACACCCCGGCGAACCACCGTGCGTTGTACAACGTAAGCTGTTCCGGTCCCCAATCGCGGCAAGTGGGGCAATAATGCCCCACACCCACGCCCCGGGAGTCCGGGCCGAAGGCTGGGCGGCGTGTCCGAAATAGTGCGTATTGGGTAGGCAGTGTAGAACGGGAGATGTGACGGCAATGGCTACGGAGACTCCCCGGCTCGGCGGAGCGTGCGCCGTCCCCGCCCAGGGCGGCCCGTGGTGACGGGAACCGGCAGGTCGCGCGCCGCCGGGGCGGAGCGCGGCACGCTCGACAAGGCCGCGCACGAGAACTTCCCCGTGGCCCCCTTCTTCCTGCCCCGGGCCTGGCGCACCGACCTGATGGCCGTCTACGGCTTCGCGCGCCTCGTCGACGACATCGGCGACGGCGATCTGGCCCCCGGCGGCGCCGACGCCCGCCTCCTCGGCGTCCCGGCCGAGGACGCAGAGGACCGGCTGGTGATGCTGGACGCCTTCGAGGCCGACCTCCACCGCGTCTTCGCCTCGACCCCCCGCCACCCCCTGCTGCGCCGCCTGCAGCCCACGGTCCGCCGGTGCGGGCTGAGCCCCGAGCCCTTCCTCGGCCTGATCGGCGCCAACCGTCAGGACCAGCTCGTCAGCCGCTACGAGACCTACGACGACCTGCTCGCGTACTGCGAACTCTCCGCCAACCCGGTCGGTCGCCTCGTCCTCGCCGTCACCGGCACCGCCACCCCCGAGCGGATCCGCCGCTCCGACGCGGTCTGCACCGCCCTGCAGATCGTCGAGCACCTCCAGGACGTCGCCGAGGACCTCGGCCGCGACCGCATCTACCTGCCCGCCGCCGACATGAAACGCTTCCATGTCCAGGAGGCGGATCTCGCCACGCGGACCGCGGGCGCATCGGTGCGCGCGCTGGTCGCGTTCGAAGCCCAACGCGCCCGCGATCTCCTGAATGAAGGCGCCCCCCTGGTGGGTAGCGTCCACGGCAGGCTGAGACTGCTGCTCGCGGGGTTCGTGGCGGGGGGACGGGCGGCGATCCACGCGATCGCCGCCGCCGACTACGACGTACTTCCCGGCCCGCCCAAGCCCGGCAGGGTTCAGCTGCTGCGCGAGGCGGGCGTGACTCTGCGAGGAAAGGGGTGATCCGGACCGTGGAGTTCGCACCGCATGCGTCCGCACCGGTACTCGCCGCCTACAGCTACTGCGAGGCCGTCACCGGACAGCAGGCCCGGAACTTCGCCTACGGCATCCGACTGCTGCCCACGGCCAAGCGCCGGGCGATGTCGGCGCTGTACGCGTTCTCGCGCCGGGTCGACGACATCGGCGACGGGGCGCTCGCCGACGGCGTCAAGGCCGCCCGGCTGGAGGAGACCCGCGCACTGCTGGCCCGGGTGCGGGCCGGCGCCGTCGAGGAGGACGACACCGACCCGGTCGCGGTCGCCCTCGCCCACGCCGCCGAGGTCTTCCCGATCCCGCTCGACGGCCTCGACGAGCTGATCGACGGCGTGCTGATGGACGTACGCGGCGAGACCTACGAGACCTGGGACGACCTGAAGGGGTACTGCCGCTGCGTGGCGGGCGCCATCGGCCGGCTCTCGCTCGGCGTCTTCGGCACCGAGCCGGGGGCGCGCGGCGCCGAACGGGCGCCCGAGTACGCCGACACCCTCGGGCTCGCCCTCCAGCTCACCAACATCCTGCGGGACGTGCGGGAGGACGCCCAGGGCGGCCGTACCTATCTGCCCGCCGACGACCTCGCCAAGTTCGGCTGCTCGGCCGGGTTCGCCGAGCCGACCGTGCCCGAGGGCGCCGACTTCGCCGGCCTCGTCCACTTCGAGGTGCGCCGGGCCCGCGCCCTCTTCGCCGAGGGGTACCGGCTGCTGCCCATGCTCGACCGGCGCAGCGGCGCCTGTGTCGCCGCCATGGCCGGCATCTACCGGCGGCTGCTGGACCGCATCGAGCGCGAGCCGGAGGCCGTCCTGCGCGGCCGGGTCTCACTGCCCGGCCGGGAGAAGGCCTATGTCGCGGTGCGCGGGCTCTCCGGTCTGGACACCCGGCACATGACGCGGCGGACCGTCAGGAGGCGGGTCTGATGGACAATCCGGTCCAAGGCGATGCCACCGGAGAAAAACGGCACGCAACCCTCCGGTCCGGGACGGCGTCCCTGACTGAGACGGCCGGCCGCGCACCGTTCGAACACCGCGGCGACCGTTCGGGGGAGGGCACGCGATGACCGACGGCAGGACGACCGGCGGCGACGCCGTCGTGGTGGGCGGCGGACTGGCCGGCATCACCACCGCACTGGCGCTCGCCGACGCCGGGGTGCGGGTGACGCTCCTGGAGGGCCGGCCGCGCCTGGGCGGGCTCGCCTTCTCCTTCCGGCGCGGCGACCTCACCGTCGACAACGGCCAGCACGTCTACCTGCGCTGCTGCACGGCCTACCGCTGGTTCCTCGACCGCATCGAGGGAACGTCGCTCGCGCCCCTGCAGGATCGTCTCGACGTGCCCGTTCTCGATCTGGCGAAGCCCGAGGGGCGACGGCTGGGCAGGATCCGGCGCGACCCGCTGCCGGTGCCGCTGCACCTCGGCCGCAGCCTCGCCGCCTATCCGCACCTCTCCCTCACCGAGCGTGCCGCCGTCGGCCGTGCCGCGCTCGCGCTGAAGGGACTCGACCTCGACGACCCGGCCCTGGACGACCAGGACTTCGGCAGCTGGCTGGCCGCGCACGGCCAGTCCCCGCGCGCCGTCCGGGCCCTGTGGAACCTGGTCGGGATCGCCACGCTCAACGCGGTCGCGGAGGACTCCTCGCTGGGGCTCGCCGCGATGGTGTTCAAGACCGGTCTGCTCTCCGACCCCGGCGCCGCCGACATCGGCTGGGCGCACGTCCCGCTGGGTGAACTGCATGACCGGCTGGCCCGCAAGGCGCTCGACTCCGCGGGCGTGCGTACCGAGGTACGCACCCGGGTCACCTCCATCTCCCAGGACGACAACGGCCGTTGGGCCGTGGAGGTTCCCGGGGAGACCCTCCGGGCGGACGCGGTCGTCCTCGCCGTACCCCAGGGCGAGACCCACGAACTGCTCCCCGACGGCGCCCTGGACGACCCCGGACGCCTGCTGGACATCGGCACCGCGCCGATCCTCAACGTCCACGTCGTCTACGACCGCAAGGTGCTCGACGCGCCCTTCTTCGCCGCCCTCGGCACCCCGGTGCAGTGGGTGTTCGACCGGACCGGCTCCTCCGGGCTGCGCGCCGGCCAGTACCTCGCCGTCTCCCAGTCGGCCGCCCACGGCGAGATCGACGCGCCCGTGGCCCAGCTGCGCGAGCGCTATCTGCCCGAGCTGGCCCGGCTGCTGCCGCTGGCCCGCGAGGCCGAGGTGAAGGACTTCTTCGTGACCCGGGAGCGCACAGCGACGTTCGCGCCCGGACCCGGTGTCGGGCGGCTGCGGCCCGGCACCCGTACCAAGGCCCCCGGCCTGTACCTGGCCGGAGCGTGGACCGCCACCGGGTGGCCCGCGACCATGGAGAGTGCGGTCCGCAGCGGTGTGAGTGCGGCGGACGCCGCGCTGAGCGCCCTGGGCCGGCCCCGCCCCCGCCGCCTCTTCGACGTCGAGGAGGCGGCCTGATGCTCGGTCAGCGCGCGGCAGGCCCCCGCACCCCCGGTACCGCAACAAGAGGAGAGACTGTGCCCACTGTGCCCCCGGCCTCGAAGGCCGCTCGAGAGACCGCGGTGGACGTCACCGCGCTCCTGGAGCGCGGCCGGACCCTGGCCACTCCGGTACTGAGGGCGGCGATCAACCGCCTGGCCCCTCCCATGGACACCGTTTCCGCCTACCACTTCGGCTGGATCGACGCCCAGGGCCGGCCCACCGCCGGCGACGGCGGCAAGGCCGTACGCCCCGCCCTCGCGGTGCTCTCCGCCGAGGTCACCGGCGCCCCGCCGGAGACCGGCATCCCCGGCGCCGTCGCCGTGGAACTGGTCCACAACTTCTCGCTCCTGCACGACGACCTCATGGACGGCGACGAGCAGCGCCGGCACCGCGACACGGTGTGGAAGGTGCACGGGCCCGCCCAGGCCATCCTGGTCGGCGACGCCCTCTTCGCCCTCGCCAACGAACTGCTGCTGGAACTCGGCACCGTCGAGGCCGGCCGCGCCACCCGCCGCCTGACCTCCGCCACCCGGGCCCTGATCGACGGACAGGCCCAGGACATCTCCTACGAGCACCGCGACCGCGTCAGCGTCGAGGAGTGCCTGGAGATGGAGGGCAACAAGACCGGCGCCCTGCTGGCCTGCGCCAGCTCCATCGGAGCCGTCCTCGGCGGCGCCGACGACCGCACCGCCGACACCCTGGAGCGCTACGGCTACCACCTCGGCCTCGCCTTCCAGGCGGTCGACGACCTGCTCGGCATCTGGGGCGACCCGGAGTCCACCGGCAAGCAGACCTGGAGCGACCTGCGCCAGCGCAAGAAGTCCCTGCCGGTCGTGGCCGCGCTCGCCGCCGGCGGCCCCGCCTCCGAGCGGCTCGGCGAACTGCTCGCCGCCGACGCCCGAAGCAGCGACTTCGAGAACTTCTCCGAGGAGGAGTTCGCCGTCCGGGCCGCCCTCATCGAGGAGGCCGGCGGCCGGGAGTGGACCGCAGACGAGGCGCGCCGCCAGCACGCCGTCGCCGTCGAGGCCCTCGACGCCGTCGACATGCCCGACCGGGTACGGGACCGCTTCACGGCGCTCGCGGACTTCGTGGTCGTACGAAAGAGATGATCACTATCGGTCGAATAGCCCTCGCGTAGTCGCCGGCCGGTGGCTCTCACGCGCCACCGGCCGACGGCGGACCCACAGCAGACGCACCACTTGCACACTGCACGAAGGGGAAGCCATGACAGCGACGACCGACGGAAGCACCGGGGCGGCCCTGCCTCCCCGGTCTGCCGCGGCCAGCGAAACCGCAAGCACCGCCCCCGTGGCGGCGGGGGTTCACGACACCGCCGCGCACGCCGTCCGACGCGCCACCGACTACCTGCTCGCCCGGCAGGACCCCGAGGGCTGGTGGAAGGGCGACCTCGAGACGAACGTCACCATGGACGCCGAGGATCTCCTGCTCCGCCAGTTCCTGGGCATCCAGGACGAGTCCGTCACCCGCGCCGCCGCCCTGTTCATCCGCGGCGAGCAGCGCGAGGACGGCACCTGGGCCACCTTCCACGGCGGCCCGGGCGAACTCTCCACCACCATCGAGGCCTACGTCGCCCTGCGCCTGGCCGGGGACGCGCCCGACGCGCCGCACATGGCGCGCGCCTCGGAGTGGATCCGCTCCCGCGGCGGCATCGCCTCCGCCCGGGTCTTCACCCGGATCTGGCTCGCCCTGTTCGGCTGGTGGGACTGGGAGGACCTGCCCGAACTGCCGCCCGAGCTGATCTACTTCCCCACCTGGGTGCCGCTCAACATCTACGACTTCGGGTGCTGGGCCCGGCAGACCATCGTCCCGCTGACGATCGTCTCCGCCACGCGCCCGGTGCGGCCCGCGCCGTTCCCGCTGGACGAGCTGCACACCGACCCCGCGCACCCCAACCCGCCCAGGCGCCTCGCCCCCGCGGCGAGTTGGGACGGCGCCTTCCAGCGGCTGGACCGGGCGCTGCACCAACTGCGCAAGGTCGCGCCGCGCAGGCTGCGCCGGGCCGCGATGAACACCGCCGCCCGCTGGATCATCGAACGGCAGGAGAACGACGGCTGCTGGGGCGGCATCCAGCCGCCGGCGGTGTACTCGATCATCGCGCTCCACCTGGTCGGCTACGACCTCGAACATCCGGTGATGCGCGAGGGACTGGCCTCGCTGGACCGTTTCGCCATCTGGCGCGAGGACGGCGCCCGGATGATCGAGGCCTGTCAGTCACCGGTGTGGGACACGTGTCTGGCCACCATCGCGCTGGCCGACGCGGGGGTGCCCGCCGACCATCCCCAACTGGTGAAGGCCGCCGACTGGATGCTCGGCGAGGAGATCGTCCGGCCCGGGGACTGGGCGGTGCGCCGGCCCGGACTGCCGCCCGGGGGCTGGGCGTTCGAGTTCCACAACGACAACTACCCCGACATCGACGACACCGCCGAGGTGGTGCTGGCCCTGCGCCGGGTCCGCCACCACGACCCCGGGCGGGTGGAGAAGGCCATCGGGCGCGGCGTCCGCTGGAACCTCGGCATGCAGTCCCGCAACGGGGCGTGGGGCGCCTTCGACGTCGACAACACCAGCCCCTTCCCCAACCGGCTGCCGTTCTGCGACTTCGGGGAGGTCATCGACCCGCCGTCGGCCGACGTCACCGCGCACGTCGTGGAGATGCTCGCCGTCGAGGGCCTCACCCACGACCCGCGCACCCGGCGCGGCATCCAGTGGCTGCTCGCCGAACAGGAGCCGGACGGCTCGTGGTTCGGCCGCTGGGGCGTCAACTACATCTACGGCACCGGGTCGGTGGTCCCCGCCCTCGCCGCCGCCGGGTTCCCCGGCTCGCACCCCGCGATCCGGCGGGCGGTGACCTGGCTGGAGTCCGTCCAGAACGAGGACGGTGGCTGGGGCGAGGACCTGCGCTCCTACGGCGACGCCAAGGGCTGGAGCGGCCGCGGCGACTCCACCCCCTCGCAGACGGCGTGGGCGCTGATGGCGCTGCTGGCCGCGGGGGAGAGGGACGCCAAGTCCGTGCAGCGCGGCGTCGAATGGCTGGTCGGCACCCAGCGCGAGGACGGCTCCTGGGACGAGCCGCACTTCACCGGCACCGGCTTCCCGTGGGACTTCTCCATCAACTACCACCTCTACCGGCAGGTCTTCCCGCTCACCGCGCTCGGCCGGTACGTGCACGGCGAGCCCTTCGCCCGGACCGAGGAGGGCTGATGGACCCGCGGCCCGTCCCCGCCCCGCTGCTGATCGCCTGCGCGCTCCGCATCGAGCACCTCGCCCTGCGCACCGGCGCCCACCGGGAGGCGGACGGACCGGTCACCCTGGTGCGCACCGGCATGGGCCCCAAGGCGGCCGAGCGCTCCATCGGACGGGCCCTGGCGGCCCCGGAGCACGCCGGGGCCGCCGTCCTCGCCACCGGCTTCTGCGCGGGGCTCGCGCCCGGCATGCACCCCGGCGACCTGGTCGTCGCCGAGGAGACCCGGGACCCCCGCGGGAGCACCTCGTGCGTGGGCACCGAACTGCTCGTCAAGGCACTCGTGCGCGCCGTCCCCGGGCGGACCGTGCACACCGGACCGCTCACCGGATCCGATCACGTGGTCCGGGGCCAGGAGCGGTCCGACCTGCTCACGACCGGCGCGATCGCGGTCGACATGGAGTCGGCCGCGACGCTCCTGAGCGCCGTGCGCGGGGCCGAGCGCCCCGTTGCGGCCGTCCGGGTGGTCGTGGACGCTCCAGAACATGAACTGGTCCGGATCGGCACGGTGCGCGGGGGAATATCGGCATTCCGCGTTCTCAGGGCGATCCTTCCCGCTTTCTTCGAATGGCACCGTTCCTTGCTGCTCCCCAGGAGGTGAGCCAGATGGCCATGCCGCTGCGCCAGTCCATCAAAGTCGCTACTTACTTGGCCGAACAGAAACTCCGCAAGCGCGACAAGTTCCCGCTGATCGTCGAGTTGGAACCGTTGTTCGCGTGCAACCTCAAGTGCGAGGGGTGCGGCAAGATCCAGCATCCTGCGGGCGTACTCAAGCAGCGCATGCCGGTCGCCCAGGCCGTGGGAGCGGTGCTCGAATCCGGCGCACCCATGGTGTCGATCGCCGGCGGCGAACCGCTGATGCACCCTCAGATCGACGAGATCGTCCGGCAGTTGGTGGCCAAGCGGAAATACGTCTTCCTGTGCACCAACGCCATGCTGCTGCGCAAGAAGATGGACCGCTTCAAGCCCTCCCCCTACTTCGCGTTCGCCGTGCACATCGACGGACTGCGCGAACGCCACGACGAGTCGGTGGCGAAGGAGGGCGTCTTCGACGAGGCCGTGGAGGCGATCAAGGAGGCCAAGCGGCGCGGCTTCCGGGTCACCACCAACTCCACCTTCTTCAACACCGACACCCCGCAGACCATCGTCGAGGTCCTGAACTTCCTCAACGACGACCTGAAGGTCGACGAGATGATGATCTCGCCCGCCTACGCCTACGAGAAGGCACCCGACCAGGAGCACTTCCTGGGCGTGGAGCAGACCCGCGAACTGTTCAAGAAGGCCTTCGCGGGCGGCAACCGGCGCCGCTGGCGCCTCAACCACTCCCCGCTCTTCCTGGACTTCCTGGAGGGCAAGGTCGACTTCCCGTGCACCGCCTGGGCGATCCCCAACTACTCCCTGTTCGGCTGGCAGCGCCCCTGCTACCTGATGAGCGACGGCTACGTGCCGACGTACCGCGAACTCATCGAGGAGACCGACTGGGACAAGTACGGCCGCGGCAAGGACCCGCGCTGCGCCAACTGCATGGCGCACTGCGGCTACGAGCCGACCGCCGTCCTCGCCACCATGGGCTCCCTGAAGGAGTCGCTGCGCGCGATGCGCGAGACGGTCAACGGGAACCGGGAGTGACGTCATGACCGCCGTCTCCCTGGGCGTCCCCGAGGTCCCGGTCCGGCCGATCGCCGAGCGGCGCGCGTCGCGGCGGATCCAGGTCGGTCCGGTGGCCGTCGGGGGCGGGGCCCCCGTGTCGGTGCAGTCGATGACCACCACCCGCACCTCGGACATCGGCGCCACCCTCCAGCAGATCGCCGAACTCACCGCGTCCGGCTGCCAGATCGTGCGGGTCGCCTGCCCCACGCAGGACGACGCGGACGCGCTCGCCACCATCGCGCGCAAGTCCCAGATCCCGGTGATCGCCGACATCCACTTCCAGCCCAAGTACGTGTTCGCGGCCATCGAGGCCGGCTGCGCGGCCGTACGCGTCAACCCCGGCAACATCAAGCAGTTCGACGACAAGGTCAAGGAGATCGCGCGCGCCGCCGCCGACCGTGCGACCCCGATCCGGATCGGCGTCAACGCGGGCTCGCTGGACCGGCGGCTGCTGGAGAAGTACGGCAGGGCCACCCCCGAGGCGCTGGTGGAGAGCGCCCTGTGGGAGGCGTCCCTGTTCGAGGAGCACGGCTTCCGGGACCTCAAGATCTCGGTCAAGCACAACGACCCCGTCGTCATGGTCGAGGCGTACACGCTCCTCGCCGAGCGGTGCGACTACCCGCTGCACCTGGGCGTCACCGAGGCCGGCCCCGCCTTCCAGGGCACGATCAAGTCGGCCGTCGCCTTCGGGGCGCTGCTCAGCAGGGGCATCGGCGACACCATCCGGGTGTCCCTGTCGGCGCCGCCCGCAGAGGAGGTCAAGGTCGGCATCCAGATCCTGCAGTCCCTGGGGCTGCGCGAGCGGCGGCTGGAGATCGTCTCGTGCCCCTCCTGCGGGCGCGCCCAGGTCGACGTCTACAAGCTGGCCGACGAGGTCACGGCGGGCCTGGAGGGCATGGAGGTGCCCCTGCGGGTGGCCGTCATGGGATGTGTGGTCAACGGTCCCGGCGAGGCCCGGGAGGCGGACCTGGGGGTCGCCTCCGGCAACGGCAAGGGGCAGATCTTCGTGAAGGGCGAGGTCGTCAAGACGGTGCCCGAGTCGAAGATCGTCGAGACCCTCATCGAGGAGGCGATGAGGATCGCCGAGCAGATGGAGCAGGACGGAGTCGAGTCGGGGGAGCCGGCCGTCACCGTGAGTTGAGCAGCACGGACCTAAGGGGGCCCGACCGTGACGATTCTGGAGAACATCCGGGGACCACGCGACCTGAAGGCGCTGTCCGAGCCGGAACTCGGTGAACTGTCCGACGAGATCAGGGAGTTCCTGGTGCACGCGGTCGCCAGGACCGGCGGACACCTCGGGCCCAACCTGGGGGTGGTGGAACTCTCCATCGCGCTCCACCGGGTCTTCGAGTCGCCGGTCGACCGCATCGTGTGGGACACCGGCCATCAGAGCTATGTGCACAAGCTGCTGACAGGGCGTCAGGACTTCTCCAAGCTGCGCGGCAAGGGCGGCCTGTCCGGCTATCCCTCGCGCGAGGAGTCCGAGCACGACATCGTCGAGAACAGCCACGCCTCCACCGCGCTGGGCTGGGCCGACGGACTCGCCAAGGCCCGCCAGGTGCAGGGCGGGAAGGGACACGTCGTCGCCGTCATCGGGGACGGCGCACTGACCGGTGGCATGGCCTGGGAGGCGCTGAACAACATCGCGGCCGCCAAGGACCGGCCGCTGATCATCGTCGTCAACGACAACGAGCGCTCCTACGCGCCCACCATCGGCGGCCTCGCCAACCACCTCGCCACCCTGCGCACCACCGACAGCTACGAGAAGGTCCTGGCCTGGGGCAAGGACGTCCTGCTGCGCACCCCGGTCGTCGGCCACACCGTCTACGAGGCCCTGCACGGCGCCAAGAAGGGCTTCAAGGACGCCTTCGCCCCCCAGGGCCTCTTCGAGGACCTGGGCCTGAAGTACGTCGGCCCCATCGACGGCCACGACATCGGCGCCGTGGAGTCGGCGCTGCGCCGCGCCAAACGGTTCCACGGGCCCGTCCTGGTCCACTGCCTCACCGAGAAGGGCCGCGGCTACGAACCCGCCCTCGCGCACGAGGAGGACCACTTCCACACCGTCGGCGTGATGGACCCGCTCACCTGCGAGTCCCTCGCCCCCTCCCACGGGCCGTCCTGGACCTCGGTGTTCGGCGAGGAGATCGTGCGGATCGGCGAGGAGCGCCAGGACGTCGTGGCGATCACGGCGGCCATGCTGCACCCGGTCGGCCTCGGGAAGTTCGCCGCCCGCTTCCCGGACCGGGTGTGGGACGTCGGCATCGCCGAGCAGCACGCGGCGGTGTCCGCGGCCGGCCTCGCCACCGGCGGCGTCCACCCCGTCGTCGCCGTCTACGCCACCTTCCTCAACCGGGCCTTCGACCAGCTCCTGATGGACGTCGCCCTGCACCGCTGCGGCGTCACGTTCGTCCTGGACCGGGCCGGCGTCACCGGGGTCGACGGCGCCTCCCACAACGGCATGTGGGACCTGTCGATCCTTCAGGTCGTCCCCGGACTGCGGATCGCCGCGCCCCGCGACGCCGACCAACTGCGCGCGCAGCTGCGGGAAGCCGTGGCCGTCGACGACGCGCCCACGCTGGTGCGGTTCCCCAAGGAGTCCGTGGGACCGTCCATCCCGGCGGTGGACCGGATCGGCGGACTGGACGTGCTGCACCGCTCCTCCGGCGCCCCCGACGTCCTCCTCGTCGCCGTCGGTGTCATGGCCCCGGTCTGCCTCCAGGCCGCCGAACTGCTCCAGGCCCGCGGCATCGGCTGCACGGTCGTCGACCCGCGCTGGATCAAGCCCGTCGACCCGGCGCTGCCCGGCCTCGCCGCCCGGCACCGGCTGGTGGCCGTCGTGGAGGACAACAGCCGGGCCGCCGGGGTCGGCGCCGCCGTCGCGCTCGCCCTCGGCGACGCCGATGTCGACGTGCCCGTACGGCGGTTCGGCATCCCCGAGCAGTTCCTCGCGCACGCCAAACGGGGCGAGGTGCTCGCGGACATCGGCCTCACGCCCGTCGAGGTCGCCGGACGGATCAGCGCGAGCCTGGCCGTCCAGGAGCAAGCCAAGGAGACCGCGGAATGACCACCGAGTTCGACCTCGGCGCCCTGCTGGCCGAGCGCGGCGCCGAACGCTACGAGCTGCACGGCAGACACCTCAACCACCAACTCCCGCGCATGCTGCACACCATCGGCTTCGACAAGGTCTACGAGCGGGCCGAGGGCGCCTACTTCTGGGACGCGGACGGCGCCGACTACCTGGACATGCTCGCCGGGTTCGGGGTGATGGGCCTGGGCCGCCACCACCCGGTCGTCCGCAAGGCGCTGCACGACGTCCTCGACGCGCAGCTCGCCGACCTCACCCGCTTCGACTGCCAGCCCCTGCCGGGCCTGCTCGCCGAGCGGCTCCTCGCCCACAGCCCGCACCTGGACCGGGTGTTCTTCTCCAACAGCGGCACCGAGGCGGTGGAGACCGCGCTGAAGTTCGCCCGGCGCGCCACCGGCCGGCCCCGCGTCCTGTACTGCGACCACGCCTTCCACGGCCTGACCACCGGCTCCCTCTCCGTCA
This sequence comes from Streptomyces sp. NPDC000983, assembly GCF_040299205.1. Classification (NCBI taxonomy): domain Bacteria; kingdom Bacillati; phylum Actinomycetota; class Actinomycetes; order Kitasatosporales; family Streptomycetaceae; genus Streptomyces; species Streptomyces sp. NPDC000983. The sequence goes on from NZ_JBEPBM010000009.1 coordinate 43,565, forward strand.
ACGGCGAGGACGGCTTCCGCGACGGCTTCGCCCCGCTGCTGCCCGACACGGCCGTCCCGCTCGGCGATCTCGACGCGCTGGCCAGGGAGTTGAAGAAGGGCGACGTCGCCGCCCTGATCGTCGAGCCGATCCAGGGCAAGGGTGTGCACGAGGCCCCGCCCGGCTACCTCCGAGCCGCCCAGGAGCTGCTGCACCGGCACAAGGCGCTGCTCATCGCCGACGAGGTGCAGACCGGGCTCGGCCGGACCGGCGACTTCTACGCCTACCAGCACGAGGACGGGGTCGAGCCGGACCTGGTCTGCGTGGCCAAGGCGCTCTCCGGGGGCTACGTCCCGGTCGGCGCCACCCTCGGCAAGGACTGGATCTTCAAGAAGGTCTACTCGTCGATGGACCGGGTGCTGGTCCACTCGGCGAGCTTCGGCTCCAACGCCCAGGCCATGGCGGCGGGCCTCGCCGTCCTCGCGGTCATCGAGGACGAACAGATCGTCGCGGGCGCCCGCGCCACCGGCGACCTGCTCAGGTCCCGGCTCGCGGCCCTGGTCGACAAGTACGAGCTGCTCGCCGACGTCCGCGGCCGGGGCCTGATGATCGGCATCGAGTTCGGCCGGCCCTCCTCCCTGAAACTGCGCGGCCGGTGGACCATGCTCCAGGCCGCCCGCAAGGGCCTGTTCGCGCAGATGGTCGTCGTCCCGCTGCTCCAGCGGCACCGGATCCTGACCCAGGTCTCCGGCGACCACCTCGAAGTGATCAAGCTCATTCCGCCGCTGATCATCGGCGAACGGGAGGTGGACCGGTTCGTGGACGCCTTCACCGAGGTGATGGACGACGCGCACGGTGGCGGCGGGCTGATGTGGGACTTCGGAAAGACCCTGGTCAAGCAGGCCGTCGCCAACCGCCAGTAGCCCTTTTGCCTCAGAGGCAAGGAATTTGCCCCCGAGGCAATAATCGGGCTGAATGGAGAGCATGAGCTCTCCCGAGACCGGGTCGGACGACGACCTGCCCGTGGTCGCGCCCCAGCTGCGCGCCCTGCGCCGCCGGGCCGCCCTCACCCTGGAGGCCGCCGCCCGGGCAGCCGGACTGTCGCCGGCCCACCTCTCCCGGCTGGAGACCGGGCGGCGCCAGCCCTCGCTGCCGATGCTGCTCGCGCTTGCCCGCGTCTACGGTACGACGGTCTCGGACCTGCTCGGCGAGGCGGTCGCCGACCGGGACGCCGTGGTGCGCTCCGCCGACATGGAACCCACCGAGGCCGGCGGCTGGACCTACCGGCAGGCGGGCGCCCCCGGCCGCGGCATGCAGGCGCTGCGCCTGCACGTCCCCTTCGGCTCCCAGGGCGACATCGTGCGCGTGCACCCCGGCGAGGAGTGGCTCTACGTCCTCACCGGGCGGCTGCGGCTGCGCCTCGGGGACGCCACGCACCGGCTCGCGCCGGGCGACAGCGCCCACTTCGACTCGCTCACCCCGCACCGGATCGCCGCCGCGGACCCGGACGGGGCTGAGCTGCTCTTCGTCCACACCCTGCTGCAGAGCCCGACGGCCGCCCTGTGCCTGGGCCCGAACCCTGGAGACATGCCATGAAGGACATGGAGGAGAAGTTCCCGCGCGCGCTGTGGGTCCGTCTGTTCGTCTACATCGCGGTCGGACACGTCTTCGCCGCCTTCATCTACCTGCTCTTCGAGCTGGGCGCCAAGCAGTAGCCGGCGCCCTCAGTCGAGCAGTCGCTCCCGCAGCCGCTCGCGGGTTTCGGGGGCGACGGCCAGGCCGTCCGTCAGATAGGTGTCCACATCGCCCCAGGTCGCCTCGATCGTCTCGAAGGCCGCGTTCAGGTACTCGGCGCGGGCGTCGAACAGCGGGCTGAGCAGCTCCATGATCTCGGGCGTGTACGTGTTGCTGCGCTGCACCTTGTAGCGGCGGTGCTTGGCGTTCGACTCCAGGTAGTCGGCGAGGATCGCCTCGCGCTCCACGCCCACGGCGAGCAGGGTGACGGCCACCGACAGACCGGCGCGGTCCTTGCCGGCCGCGCAGTGCATCAGGGCCGGGACGCTGTCCTCGGCGAGGGAGTGCAGCACCCGGGAGTGCTCGGCGGTGCGCTCCTTGACGATCGTGCGGTACGACTCGATCATCCGGTTCGCGGCCTTGCCGTCGTCCAGGATCTCCCGCAGCTGCTCGATCTCGCCGTCGCGGACCATCTTCCAGAACTCGGCGCCGTCGGCCGGGTCGCTCAGCGGGAGGTTCACATTGCGCACCCCCGGCAGCTCGATGTCGGGGCCCTCCAGCTTCTGGTCCGCCGTGTTGCGGAAGTCGAAGATCGTGTGGAGGCCGAGCTCGGAGAGGAAGGCGGCGTCCTGGGCGGTCGCGTGCGCGAGGTGACCGCTGCGGAACAGCACTCCCTGCCGTACCCGCCGTCCGTCGACGGTGGGCAGTCCGCCCACGTCGCGGAAGTTGCGAACTCCGGCCAGCTCGGGCTCGGTCGACGGGACCTGCTGCGTCACTTGGGCTCCTCCCACCGGTCCCGCCGACTCCGGTGTCCGGCGGGCACGCTCCGACGATACGACATCGGGCCCGGCCGCCCCCGGAGTGTCGCAAAACGGACTAAGGGCGCCTAAAGCCCTGCGATTCGCCACGAGTTTGGAGTGCGGCTCCGATGTAACGGTTCTCCTTCTCTGGGGCTTCTGGGCCTTCTGTCCGAATTGCTGCCTTCATTCCAACTCGCTGTGGAATAAGGGAGGCTGGAGCAGCGTCAGTGAGCAGCGTCATAACCGTGACGGTGAGTCGCCCGTCATGTTCACGTAATGCATGTGCTTTTCAAGGGTGTTTACCGGAAAGCGCGGCCGCCCCTTGCACGGAAAGTGACGGCGAATTCTCCCAAGGGATCAAGAAGGGCGCCTTCGGGCGGAACCTTCTGCTTGTCCGTTTGCGTCTTGGTCGCTTACGTTCGCCACCAATCCGAGCGGACGCCGAATCCTGCCACCGCCCGGAGTCCGCACACTCACCCGTACCCGGCAGGAGCGGGGGACCCACAGGCATCACCGCCTGCTCCGGTCTCCGGAACAGGCTCGGGGTCAAGTCGCGCCCAGCGCGCGGCCGGACATCTCCAGTCCGAACCCGACAGCTCACCTCGCAGGCGCCGGAGAGGAATGCGCCATGCCCGCCAAGGGTAAGCACCGTCGTCCCAAGACCCTGAGCCTGACCCGTTCGATCGCCGTCGCCGGTACCGGTGGCGCCGCGCTCGCCCTTCCGCTCCTCGGAGCCGCGGGTGCGCACGCGGCCCCGTCCCAGTCCGTTTCGGAAAAGGCCGCCCAGTCGGTCCAGACGGTTCAGTCGGTGGAGAAGAAGTCGGTCGAGAAGAAGGCCGCGAAGAAGACCGCCAAGACCGCGACGAAGTCCTACACGGTCGTCTCCGGGGACTATCTCTCGAAGATCGCCGACGAGCAGGACGTCAGCGGTGGCTGGGAGAAGCTCTACCAGGACAACCGTGACGCCGTCGGCTCCGACCCGTCCCTGATCCACCCGGGCCTGAAGCTGTCGATCGGCGCGAAGGCCGCCGCGACGGGCGGTGCCGAGAAGTCCGCGGCCAAGTCGTCCGCCGAGTCCTCCTCGGGCTCCGCCGACTCCGCGAAGTCCTCGCAGGCCGAGCGGTCCCCGCAGGCCGAGCAGACCGAGCAGTCCTCGAACTCCTCCAACTCCTCCAACTCCTCGAACTCCGCCGAGTCCACGGCCGCCACCACGCAGGCCGCGCAGACCTCCACGAGTGCCTTCTCCGCCCCGGTCTCCGGCGCCGGTGTCGGCACGCAGTACAAGGTCGCGGGCAGCATGTGGTCCAGCGGCTACCACACCGGCGTCGACTTCGTCGTCCCGACCGGCACCTCCCTGAAGGCCGTGGGCGCGGGCACCGTCGTCTCGGCCGGCTGGGCCGGCGCGTACGGCAACCAGGTCGTCATCCAGCTCGCCGACGGCCACTACGCCCAGTACGCCCACCTGTCCTCGCTCTCCGTCTCCAGCGGCCAGAGCGTGACCGCGGGCCAGCAGGTCGGCCTCTCCGGCTCCACCGGCAACTCCACCGGTCCGCACCTGCACTTCGAGATCCGCACCACCCCGAGCTACGGCTCGGACGTGGACCCGGTCTCCTACCTCCGGGCCAAGGGCGTCTCCATCGGCTGACGCGGCCGCCACGCACCACCTGCCTGACACGCAGCCGAAGGCCGGACCCCCGATCCCCGGGTCCGGCCTTCGGTGTTCTTGCGCGTTCATGATCGCCGCATTGCGGTCGTGTGGCACGGGTGGCCAGGGCGTCGACATCCGGGGGAAGGTGAGGTCAGAGTGATGCCCGCAAGGATTGCAAGCGCTTTCCAAGGGAGTATCGGTGCATCGCCGAAGAACCGTCACCGTCGTCGCGGCGACCCTGCTGGCCGGACTGGTCTCCGCGCCGTCCGGTCACACCGCCGAGCACACGCCGCGCCGCGTCGTCGAGAACCTGGACCGCGGCCTGGTGGCCGTCCCGACCGACGAGGGCACCTTCCTCGGTTGGCGGCTGCTGGGCACGGAGTACGCGCGCCACGGCGACGCCGTCTCCTTCAACGTCTACAAGGACGGCCGGCGCCTCAACCGGGCACCGGTCACCCGCTCCACGACGTACCTGGACAGGACGCCCGGCGAGGGCGTGTACACCGTACGGGCCGTCGTCCGGGGCCGTGAGCAGCGGCCCGGCCGGGCCGCCCTCGACCTCGCGCGGGGGTACGCCGAGATCCGCCTCGCCACCGCCACCGGGTACACCGTCCAGCACGCCTGGCCCGGTGACCTCGACGGCGACGGGCGGTACGAGATCGTCGTCTCCCGGCTCTCGCAGACCCGGGACCGCCCCGACCTGCTGGAGGCGTACACGCTCACCGGCGAACGGCTGTGGCGCGTCGACCAGGGGCCCGGCTCGTACACCCAGGCCGGCGGCAACGGCGCCAACGATCCGGCGCCCGCCGCGATCAGCGGCTCCACGGCCATCGGCGGCTACCGCAACGACGACAACGTGACCGTGTACGACCTCGACGGCGACGGCCGGGCCGAGGTACTGGCGCACACGGCCGACGGGACCACCTTCGCCGACGGCTCCCGGGTCACCGCCGCCTCGCCCGCCGACCAGTTCGTCTCCGTGATCGACGGCCTCACCGGCGCCGAACGCACCCGGCAGCCAGTCCCGGACGACTTCACGGCGGACGGCCCCTCCGGCGGCCACTTCGGCATCGCCCACCTCGACGGCGAACACCCGAGCCTGGTCACCAAGCTCGTCACCCGCGTCGGCGCCAGGCGGGGTGCCTTCCGGATCCTCTTCCAGACCTGGGACTTCGACGGCACCGACCTCACCCGCCGCTGGAAGTACGTCGTCCCGGCCGACAGCGGGGCGACGAGCTTCCACCAGATCCGCACCGTCGACGTCGACGGGGACGGCAGGGACGAGATCGCCGACGGCAACTACGTCGTCAACAGCGACGGAACCCTGCGGTACGTCGTCGACGGCGCCGGGCACGGCGACCGCTTCCACATCGCCGACCTCGACCCCGCCCGGCCCGGCCTGGAGGGCTTCGCCATCCAGCAGGCCGAACTGGGCGTCGTACCCGCCTTCCCCTGGTACTACTACGACGCCGACACCGGCGAGCGCCTCGTCACCGGGCAGCACCCGGCGGACTGGGTGAACGACACCGACATCGACGTCGGCCGGGGCAGCACCGGCGACATCGACCCGGACCACCCCGGCTACGAGTACTGGACCTCCACCGCCGACGTCACCGCACCCGGCGCGGGCGTCTACAACGTCCGCGACGGCAAGGTCTCCACCACCACGCCCAGCGTCAACTTCCGCATCTGGTGGGACGGCGACCGGGCGTCGGAGAACCTCGACTTCACCCACGTCGAGAAGTGGGACCCGGCGACCGGGACCTCCGAGCGGATCTTCCAGCCGGACGGCGTCGTCTCCGGCGCCCGCAACGCGACCCCCTTCTACGGCGACCTGCTCGGCGACTGGCGCGAGGAGATCCTCGCCGAGACCGCCGACCGCACCGCCCTGCGCCTCTACACCACCACCGAGCCGACCCGGACCCGGCTGTACACGCTCGCCCAGAACCCCGCCTACCGGCTCGGCTGGACCGTGCGCGGCTACCTGCAGTCCACCTACACCGACTACTACCTCGGCACCGAGACCCGTCGGGCGCCCAGGCCCTCCCTCACGCTCCCGGAAGGAGCCGTCTCCCGTGACGACCACGCGTAGAGCCTTCGCCGCCCTCACGGCCGGCGCCGCCCTGGCCGCGCTCGCCCCCGCGACCCCCGCCGCGGCCCGGCCCCGGCACCGCCGGCTGATCGCCCACGACGACTTCCGCCACGGCCTCGGACAGTGGGCGGTGGAACTGGAGAAGGGCGGCACCGTCACCGCCGCCCGGGGCATCCTGGAGACCGACGTGCCCGCGGGCGCGACGATCTGGTTCAAGCGGCGACTCGACGGGCCGTACGTCATCGAGTACACCGCCACGCCCGTCTCCGAGGGCGGCGCCAACGACCGGGTCTCCGACCTCAACAACTTCTGGAACGCGGTCGACGCGCGCTCCCCCGAGGACGTCTTCGCCACCCCGCGCGGGGGAGCGCTGGCCGAGTACGACCATCTCAGGACGTACTACGTCGGCTACGGCGCCAACACCAACACCACGACCCGGCTGCGCCGTTACGTCGGCCAGGCCGGGGTCCGCCCGCTGGTCTTCGACTACACCGAGCCGCTGCTCACGGCGAACCGGCCGCACCGGGTCCGGATCGTCTCCGACGGCACCCGCCAGCGCTGGTGGATCAACGGCCGGCTGGTCTTCGACCTCACCGATCCCGAGCCGTACACCAGTGGGCACTTCGCCTTCCGCACCACCTGGAGCCACTTCCGCTTCACGGACTTCCGGGTGTGGCGGCTGAGCCCTCAACATCCCTGATCGGAGGCGTATTCCGGGCTTGGTCAACCCTTTGCGAGTGGCCTATCTCACCGTCCGTCAACCCCTCCTTACGGTCGCGTAGGTCACATTGGAAGGTGAATCATGAGCCGATGTGGCAGACGATGAGAAGAGTGACGACAGGGTAGTGGTCGGGTCGTACGTGGCGCTGGGGGACAGCTTCACCGAGGGAGTGGGCGACCCCGGCCCCGACGGGGCCTTCGTCGGCTGGGCCGACCGGTTCGCGGTGCTTCTCGCGGACCGCCGGCCCGAGGGTGACTTCAGGTACGCCAACCTGGCCGTGCGCGGCAAGCTGCTCGACCAGATCGTGGCCGACCAGCTGCCGCGGGCCGTGGAACTCGCCCCGGACCTGGTCTCCTTCTGCGCCGGCGGCAACGACATCATCCGGCCCGGCACCGACCCCGACGAGGTCGCCGAGCGCTTCGAGCGGGCCGTGGCACAGCTCACCGAGGCGGCCGGCACCGTCGTGGTGACCACCGGCTTCGACACCCGGGGCGTCCCGGTGCTGAAGCACCTGCGGGGCAAGATCGCCACGTACAACCTGCATGTCCGGGCCATCGCCGACCGGTACGGCTGCCCGGTGCTGGACCTGTGGTCCCTGAAGACCGTCCAGGACCGGCGCGCCTGGGACGGTGACCGGCTGCACCTTTCGGCGGAGGGCCACACCCGGGTGGCGCTGCGCGCCGGCCAGCTCCTCGGCCTCCAGGTCCCGGCCGACCCCGACCAGCCCTGGCCCCCGCTCCCGCCGCGCGGCACGCTGGAGGTCCGGCGGGACGACGTGCACTGGGCGCGCGAGTACCTCGTGCCGTGGATCGGCCGCCGACTGCGCGGCGAGTCCTCGGGCGACCATGTGACGGCCAAGGGCGCCCTGTCGCCGGACGACATCAAGATGCGCATCGAGGCGGCGGTCTGAGGCTCCCGGGTGGTCCGAGCCTCTTCGGGGGCGTGGTGGTCGGGGTGCGGGCCCGCGGCCGTCAGCGGGCGGTCGGGGCCAACGCCTCGCGGGTCAGGCCCAGTTCACGGGCGAGGGCCTCGTCGGCCCAGTCCTGGGCGCGGGCGCGGGAGAGGGCGCCGGGATAGGACGTCAGCTGGACGGCCAGACCGTCGAGGAGGGCCGTCAGGCGCAGCGCCGTCCCCGCGGGGTCGGTGCAGTGGAACTCGCCCGCTGCCACGCCCTCGGCGATCACCTCCGCGAGCGCGGCCTTCCACTCCTTGTCCAGCGCCTGCGTGACCTCGCGCAGCGCGGGCTCGCGCAGCGCGGCCGCCCAGCCCTCGATCCACAGCCGCCAGCCCTTGGCCTGCCCGGTGGGCGCGTACCAGCGCACCGCGGTCCGCAGCCGGCGCAGCGCGGTCGTACGGCGGCCCAGCAGCTTGCGCAGATGGGCCAGGTCGTCCTCGGCCGCGTACGCGAAGGCTGCCGCGACCAGCTTCTCCTTGGTGGAGAAGTGGTAGAGCACCAGGGCGTTGCTGACGCCGAGGGCCGCGGCCACGTCGGCGATCCTGACCGCCGCCACGCCCCGCGCCTCGATCTGCCCCACGGCGGCCCGCAGCAACTCCTCGCGCCGCTCCGCCACACTCAACCGCACCCTCGCCACGCGGCACACCCTAATCCCTCGGTTCCGGGCCGCCCCGACCGGTGGGGGCGCCGTCAGCGGTAGTGGCCGAACCGTTCGGCGATCACCGGGTGCCGGTCGGCGGCGATGGCGTGCGCCGCCGCGCGCGGGGTCGTCCCGTCGGCCTCCGCGCGGGTGAGCATCAGCTCGGTCAGGGCGCGCATCGAACGGCGGGTGTGGGCGAACGCGCCCTCCGCGTCCGGGCCGATGTCGCCGAAGAGCGTCCACCACCACCAGGCGTTGGTCCCGGAGTTCACCACCACGTCCGGCAGCACCGTCACGCCGCGCGCGGCCAGCAGCGCCTCCGCCTCCGGCAGCACCGGCATGTTGGCCGCCTCGACGATCCAACGGGCCGTCACCCGCTCCTGGTTCGCGGCGTCGACGGCGTACGACACGGCCGCCGGCACCAGGACCTCCGCCGGTACCGACAGCCAGGCGTCACCGGGCAGTTCGCGGTCCCCGGAGCGCAGCGCGCCGCGGTCCACGGTGCCGTGGGCGTCGCGCGCGGCGAGCAGGGCCTCCACGTCCAGGCCCGCCGGGTTGGCGACGGTGCCCTTGAGGTCCGCGACGGCCACCACCGTCAGCCCCGCCCGGGCGAGGAAGCGCGCGGTGGCCCCGCCCATCGTGCCGAACCCCTGCACCGCCACCCGGGTGCCCGCGTACGGCACCCCGGCCCGGTCCAGGGCGGTGAGCGCCGACTCCGCCACCCCGCAGCCGCCGACCAGCTCGTCGAGCCCGATGCCGTCCACCTCCACGGCGAAGGCGTCGGCCAGCCGCCGCCGGGCCGCGGCCTCGTCGTCCAGCAGCGGATACACGGCCTGGATCGACGACACCAGCCCCGCCTCGGCCGCCGCCCGGTCCACCAGGTCCTGGCTGAGCCCGAGGTCCTCCCCGGTGGTCCAGAAACCCTCGACGTACGGGCGTACGGCCTTCAGATAGCGCACCAGCACGCCGTACGCCGCCGGATCGCGCGGGTCGCAGTCGATACCGCCCTTGGCACCGCCGAGCGGGATGTACCGTCCGTCCGGGTCGTAGTGCAGCGCCTCCTTCATGGACATGCCGCGGGCGAGCCCGGTGACCTCGTCCAGGGTGCAGCCCGGGCGCATCCGCAGACCGCCGCTGCACACCCCGCGCACCAGCCGGTCGATCACGAGAAAGCCCTGGCGGCCGGTGATGTCATCGGTCCAGGTCAGCGAGAGGAACGGGGCCGTCATGGGTCTCCTTACTGAATCGCGGGTCAGTATCTTGACCGGGGCCCGGCACTGTCAATCCGCTGAACGGATCCCCGGCGGGAAAACCTCGGCGGTCGTTGTCGCGGGGGCCGACCATAATGGGATGCCTCTACGACTCCACCTGGAGGTACCGTGACCGGTTCCCGTTCCCTGAGCTCCGTGCTCCGCGCGCTGGAGCCGGCGGCCTTCGGCGCGGACCCGACCGGCGAGCGCATGGCGCGCATCCGTAGATCGCCCCATTTCGACAACGGGGTCTTCCAGAACCCCGGAGGCGTCGCCCGGACCCGGCCGTCCGGTTCGATGCTGGAGTTCGCGAAGGTCTTCTTCGCCAAGGAGGAGCGGGCGCGCCGCGCCCCCCGCGGCGCCGTGCCCCTGCACGCCACCACGCTGGCCGACATCGCCCGGCCGCCCGCCACCGGACTGCGGCTCACCTGGATGGGCCACTCCAGCGTGCTCGCGGAGATCGACGGGCAGCGGGTGCTCTTCGACCCCGTGTGGGGCGAGCGCTGCTCCCCCTTCTCCTTCGCCGGGCCCAAGCGGCTGCACCCGGCGCCGCTGCCGCTGGCCGCGCTCGGCCCGGTCGACGTCGTCGTGATCTCCCACGACCACTACGACCACCTCGACCTGCCCTCGATCAAGGCGCTGGCCGGCACGGACACCGTGTTCGCCGTACCGCTCGGCGTCGGCGCCCACCTGGAGCGCTGGGGCGTCTCCGTCGACCGGCTGCGCGAACTGGACTGGCACGAGTCGGCGAAGGTCGGCGGCCTCACCCTGACGGCCACCCCGGCCCGGCACTTCTGCGGGCGCGGCCTGCGCAACACCCAGCACACGCTGTGGGCCTCCTGGTCGGTCGCCGGGTCCGAGCACCGGATCTACCACAGCGGGGACACCGGGTACTTCGAGGGCTTCAAGGACATCGGCGCCGCGCACGGCCCGTTCGACGCGACGATGATCCAGATCGGGGCCTACAGCGACTTCTGGCCCGACATCCACATGACCCCGGCGGAGGGTGTCCGGGCCCACCTCGACCTCCAGGGCGGGCAGCCGCACGGCGTGCTGATGCCGATCCACTGGGCCACCTTCAACCTCGCCGCGCACGCCTGGGCGGAGCCGGGGGAGTGGACCCGGGACGCGGCCGACGAGGCGGGTCAGGCGGCGGCCTTCCCACGGCCCGGCGAGCCCTTCGAGCCGGCCGGGACGCTGCCCGTGCAGCCCTGGTGGCGAGCCGTCTCGGCGCCCCTCGCGCGCCCCTGGCAGCGCCCGGAGCCGGTCGCCTCGCCCGACGGGGGCGCCCGCGGCGACCTCGACCTGGCCGGCGACCGCTGAGCAGGGGGCGCACACCGCCGACACGGCGGGTGACGGTCGGGCCAGAACCCACGGGAGGGTGAAACCGGCGGCGGAGGGTTGACCCGCGATCGGGGGAGAAGCGGACAGCGAGGGCCGGGGAGCGGAAAGCCCCCCGGCCCTCGCTGTCCGTCCGGGACCGGTTCCGAACAGGTCTGATCGTTGTTTTGTCCTTCGAGCGCGAGGCTCGTCGCCCGCTCCCGCTCTGTCGTGCGAGCGCTCATACCAGAGCCGGACAAGTCGCGTGCGAGTTTGTCAACTGCCCACCGCACCTGATGCGTTGCCGACTACTGTCAGTGTCCGTCGGGCGACGCAGGGCCGCATTTTGGCTCTCTCGGCCGACACCGCGATGGCGCACGCCCGGCGCGCACGACGAGCCGGGCGGCGTGTGGATCAGGCCGCCCCCACCCGGCGCTCCGGCCCGGCGGCACTCCCGACGGACAGTACGAGGACACCGATGTCTCACCTCCGCGCACCGGCCCCACGCGCAGACCGCCGTGAGGGCGGGCGGCACGGTCGGCCGGTCGCCCGCCCCGCCCCGGCGCTGCCCGAGACGCACATACGGCCGCAGCTCCTCCGCCTCGCCGTACTGCCCCCCGTCGCGGTCGCCCTCGCCGCCTGCGCCGCCGTGCTGTTCACCGTCCGCGCCACCGGCGCCCGCCCCGGCCCCACCCTGTGGGGCATGCTCGGCGGCGCCGTCGCGGTGGCCCTGACCGGCATCGTGGTCGCCGTCGTGGTCGCCGACCGCACCGCCCGGTCCATCAGCGAACGGCTCGGCGCCCTGCGCCGCGGCAGCGCCCGCGGCGAGGCCGAGCTGCGCGCCCTCGTCGACTCCCTGCGCCGCGGCGAAGCGCCGCCCGGGCGCACTCCCCGCGGTGGCCCGCCCGAGGACGCGGACGACTTCGACCTGCTCGCCACCGACCTGGCCCGCGCCCACGACGGGGCCGTCACCGCCGTCGTCCAGGCCGCCCAGCTCTCCAGCCAGGCCGGCAGCGAACAGAAGCTCGAGGTCTTCGTCAACCTCGCCCGGCGGCTGCAGTCCCTGGTCCACCGCGAGATCTCGATCCTCGACGAGCTGGAGAACGAGATCGAGGACCCGGACCTGCTCAAGGGCCTCTTCCACGTCGACCACCTCGCCACCCGGATCCGCCGGCACGCCGAGAACCTCGCCGTCCTCGGCGGCGCCGTCTCCCGCCGGCAGTGGAGCAACCCGGTCTCCATGACCGAGGTGCTGCGCTCGGCCATCGCCGAGGTCGAGCAGTACTCCCGGGTCAAACTCGTCCCGCCCATCGACGGCACCCTGCGCGGCCACGCCGTCGCCGACGTCATCCACCTGCTCGCCGAACTCGTCGAGAACGCCACCGTGTTCTCCGCCCCGCACACCCAGGTGCTGCTCCGCGCCGGCCTCGTCACCTCGGGGCTCGCCGTGGAGGTGGAGGACCGCGGCCTCGGCATGCCCGTCGCCGAGCAGGAACGGATGAACGCCCTGCTCGCCGACCCCGACCAGGTCAACGTCGCCAGCCTGCTGGCCGACGGCCGCATCGGCCTGTTCGTGGTCTCCCAGCTCGCCCGCCGGCACGGCATCCACGTCCGGTTGCAGAGCAACATCTACGGCGGGGTGCAGGCCGTCCTCGTCGTACCGCAGGGGCTGCTCGGCGCGGAGCCCGGCGCGCCGGCCGCCGGCGCTGCGGACACCGCCGCCGCCCCTGCGCAGCCGCCCGCCCAGGCCGCCCCGCACCGGCCGGCGCCCGCTCCGGCGCACCAGGCGGCGCCCGCTCCGGCGCCCCACCCGGCGCCCCCGGCGGGGAACGGCACCGGCCACGTACCCCTGCCCGTCCGCGGCGCCCACGCCGCACGGCCCACCATCGCCGAGGCCGTGCCCGGCATCCGGCCCGAGGACCGGCCGCACCTCGCCGAGCACGCCGGCGCACCACCCACCCCCCGCTCCGGCGCCGTGCGCGGCACCATGGGCAAGCCCCACCTGCCCCGGCGCCGCGCCCAGGAGCACATCGCGCCGCAACTGCGCGACGGCCCCCTCCCGCGCCAGGAACCCGAGCAGCTCGCCGGCCACGACCCCGGACTCATGGCCGCCTTCCAGCGCGGGGTCGGCCTCGCCGAGGCCCAGCACCTGGAGGCGGAGCACCGCTTCGACGACCTCGGCGACCTCGGCGGCGACCCCCTGACCACGGACTTCCCGGTGGCGGACGTCCCCGCGGCGCGCATACCCGCCACACGCCCCGCGCCCCTGTCCGCCCCCGACCTCACCCACCGGCACGACGGGAGCGCACCAGCCGGATGACCACACACGCACCCACCCCCACCGCTCCCGCAGACCTTCGTACCTCAAGGAGTCGATCGACCATGGCGAGCGAAGCGCCGACCGGCCATTCATCCGATCTCGACTGGCTGATGAGCGGCCTCGTGCAGCGCGTACCGCACACGAGCAGCGCGGTACTCCTCTCCTGCGACGGGCTGGTGAAGTCCGTCCACGGCCTCGACCCGGACAGCGCCGACCACATGGCGGCCCTCGCCTCCGGCCTGTACTCCCTCGGCCGCAGCGCCGGCATCCGCTTCGGCGACGGCGGGGACGTCCGCCAGGTCGTCGTCGAACTCGACTCGACGCTGCTCTTCGTCACCACCGCCGGCTCCGGCACCTGTCTCGCGGTGCTGGCCGGCCGGGAGGCCGACGCCGCCGTACTCGGCTACGAGATGGCGATGCTCGTCAAGAGCGTCCGCCCCTACCTGGCGACCGCGCCCCGGCAGCACGCCGTCGAACCCTCGGCGTCGAGGCCTTGAGCGTGGCTGCGGCCGGCGACGGGCCCTGGCTCGACGACGCCGCCGGACGGCTGGTGCGCCCCTTCACGGTCAGCAACGGCCGGACCCGGCCGACCGTCGCGCTCGACCTCATCTCGCAGGTGATGGCCACCGGGGCGACCCCCCTCGGCTATCTGGGCCCCGAACACACCGAGGCGCTCGACCTGTGCCGGGCCCCCGTCTCGGTCGCGGAGGCCGCGGCGTACCTGAAGCTTCCGGCGGCGGTCACCAAGGTGCTGCTGTCGGACCTGGTCGACTGCGGGGCGCTCACCACCAAGCCCCCCGAGTTCCACCACAACCCCACTGACCGGGCTCTTCTGGAGGCAGTGCTCGATGGACTACGACGACAGCTCTGACCACGCAGGCGGCACCGACCCCTTCCCCACCGCGCTGAAGATCCTGGTGGCCGGCGGGTTCGGGGTCGGCAAGACGACCTTCGTCGGCGCGGTCAGCGAGATCGCGCCGCTCAGCACCGAGGAACTGCTCACCACGGTCAGCGCCGCGACCGACAACCTCGACGGCGTGGAGAACAAGGTCGAGACGACGGTGGCCATGGACTTCGGCCGCATCACCCTCGACCCCCGACATGTGCTCTACCTGTTCGGCACCCCCGGGCAGGAGCGGTTCTGGTTCATGTGGGACGAACTCTGCGAGGGCGCGCTCGGCGCCGTCGTCCTCGCCGACACCCGGCGCCTGGAGGACTGCTTCGCCGCCGTCGACTTCTTCGAACAGCGCGGCCTCGGCTTCATCCTCGCGATCAACGAGTTCGACGGCTCCTACCGCTACGACCCCGAGGAGGTCCGCGCCGCCCTCGACCTCGAACCGGGCATCCCCGTCGTGCGCTGCGACGCCCGGATCTCCAGCTCGGGCGTCCAGACCCTGCTCACCCTCGTCAAACACCTCATCGCGCACACCCCGGCCGCCGCGACCGGCCACGGCGCCCGCAGGTGACCCCGCCCACCGTCTGGAGCCCGCCCATGCCCCATTCCCACCGCCCCGGAGCGCGCCCATGAGCTACGACCCGCCCCGCCCGGCCGGTCGACTGCTGCTCACCCCGCAGGACGGCGAAGCACCCGCCCGAGCGCGCCGGCTGCGCGGGCTGGGCCTCGGGGAGCGGGCCGATCCTGCCCTCGACGCCTACGCCGGCCGGCTCGCCGAGGCGACCGGGGCGCCGTACGCCATGGTCAACTTCCCCGACGAGCACCGCCAGTTCTTCGCCGGCCTGTGCCGTCCGGCGAGCGGGCCCTACCGCAAGGGCGACGGCACCGCGCCCGAGGTCGGCCGCAGTCTGCCCCGGGACCACGGGTTCTGCCCCCATGTGGTGGTCCGGCGCAAGGCGCTGGTCCTGGAGGACGTCCTGGACTACCCGCGCTTCGCCGGAAACCCGGTCGTCGACGAGTTCGGCATCCGCTCCTACCTGGGCGCGCCCCTCGTCGACAGCACCGGCATGGCGCTGGGCACCGTGTGCGTGGCCGACGTGGCGCCCCGGCCCTGGGGCAGGCCCGGCCTGGAGACCATCAAATCCGCCGCCGCCGACCTCGTCGCCCGGCTCGAACGGCCGCTGGACGGCGGGCCCGGGCCGTGAGGGTCCCGCGAGGCGTCGGGGCGCGCGGCCGTGGGGGCGTGAAGCGCAGCTTCGGCCGCGGTTAAGAAATCCTCGATGGACCGGGGGTGCGACGGTGCGCAAGATTGCAGTCGACACCACCTTTCTCCCCGGGTCCGGGTTTCCTCGGCATGCCCGCGTCCGGGATCACAACCCACAGGAGCCGCACGCGTGAAGGCGCTGGTCAAGGAGAAGGCGGAGCCCGGACTGCGGCTCATGGACGTACCCGAGCCCACCGTGGGACCCGGCGACGTGCTCATCAAGGTGCTGCGCACCGGCATCTGCGGCACCGACCTGCACATCCGGGCCTGGGACGGCTGGGCGCAGCAGGCGATCCGGACCCCGCTGGTGCTCGGCCACGAGTTCGTCGGCGAGGTCGTGGAGACCGGCCGGGACGTCGCCGACATCAAGGCCGGCGACCGGGTCAGCGGCGAGGGGCACCTGGTGTGCGGCAAGTGCCGCAACTGTCTGGCCGGACGCCGGCACCTGTGCCGGGCCACCGTCGGGCTCGGCGTCGGCCGCGACGGCGCCTTCGCCGAGTACGTCGTGCTGCCCGCGGGCAACGTCTGGGTGCACCGGGTCCCCGTGGACCTCGACGTCGCCGCGATCTTCGACCCGTTCGGCAACGCCGTGCACACCGCGCTGTCCTTCCCGCTGGTCGGCGAGGACGTACTGATCACCGGCGCGGGCCCGATCGGCCTGATGGCCGCCGCCGTCGCCCGGCACGCCGGAGCCCGCAACGTCGTCGTCACCGACGTCAGCGAGGAGCGCCTGGAACTGGCCCGCAAGATCGGCGTGAGCCTGGCGCTGAACGTGGCCGAGACCGGCATCGCCGACGGCCAGCGCGAGCTGGGCCTGCGCGAGGGCTTCGACATCGGCCTGGAGATGTCCGGCCGCCCCGAGGCCATGCGGGACATGATCGCCAACATGACGCACGGCGGCCGGATCGCCATGCTCGGCCTGCCCGCCGAGGAGTTCCCCGTCGACTGGGCCCGCATCGTCACCTCGATGATCACCATCAAGGGCATCTACGGCCGCGAGATGTTCGAGACCTGGTACGCGATGTCGGTCCTGCTGGAGGGCGGCCTCGACCTCAGCCCCGTGATCACCGGCCGCTACGACTACCGCGACTTCGAGGCGGCCTTCGCCGACGCGGCCAGCGGCCGCGGCGGCAAGATCATCCTCGACTGGACTGCGTAACCCTAGGAGCTTCTGCGATGTTCGACTCCGTGCGCGACGACCTGCGGGTCACCCTCGACGAGATCCGGGCCGCGGGTCTGCACAAGCCCGAGCGGGTGATCGGGACGCCGCAGTCCGCGACCGTCGCCGTCACCGCCGGCGGCCGCCCCGGTGAGGTCCTCAACTTCTGCGCGAACAACTACCTCGGCCTCGCCGACCACCCCGAGGTGATCGCCGCCGCCCACGAGGCGCTGGACCGCTGGGGCTACGGCATGGCCTCGGTGCGGTTCATCTGCGGCACCCAGGAGGTGCACAAGGAGCTGGAGGCCCGCCTCTCCGCCTTCCTCGGGCAGGAGGACACGATCCTGTACTCCTCCTGCTTCGACGCCAACGGCGGTGTCTTCGAGACCCTGCTCGGCCCCGAGGACGCGGTGATCTCCGACGCCCTCAACCACGCCTCGATCATCGACGGCATCCGGCTGTCCAAGGCCCGCCGCTTCCGGTACGCCAACCGCGACATGGCGGACCTGGAGCAGCAGCTGAAGGAAGCCGGCGAAGGCGGCGCCCGGCGCAAGCTGATCGTCACCGACGGCGTCTTCTCCATGGACGGCTACGTCGCGCCGCTCGCCGAGATCTGCGACCTCGCCGACCGCTACGACGCCATGGTCATGGTCGACGACTCGCACGCCGTCGGCTTCGTCGGCCCCGGCGGGCGCGGCACCCCCGAGCTGCACGGCGTGATGGACCGGGTCGACATCATCACCGGCACCCTCGGCAAGGCGCTCGGCGGCGCCTCCGGCGGCTATGTCGCCGCCCGCGCGGAGATCGTCGCCCTGCTGCGCCAGCGCTCCCGCCCGTACCTGTTCTCCAACACCCTCGCCCCGGTGATCGCCGCGGCCTCCCTGAAGGTCCTGGACCTGCTGGAGTCCGCCGACGACCTGCGGGTGCGGCTCGCCGAGAACACGGAGCTGTTCCGCCGCCGGATGACCGAGGAGGGCTTCGACATCCTCCCCGGCGACCACGCCATCGCCCCCGTCATGATCGGTGACGCGGCCGTCGCCGGCCGGATGGCGGAGCTGCTGCTGGAGCGCGGCGTCTACGTCATCGGCTTCTCCTACCCGGTGGTGCCGCAGGGCAAGGCCCGCATCCGCGTCCAGCTGTCCGCCGCGCACTCCACCGCCGACGTGGGCCGGGCCGTGGACGCCTTCGTCGCCGCCCGTGCGGAGCTCGACGCCTGAGCTGAGAGAATCGAGGCGTGATCGAAGCGCGGCGGCTCCACATCCTCCGTGCGGTGGCCGACCACCGCACCGTGACGGCGGCGGCCGCCGCGCTGTACCTGACGCCCTCGGCCGTCTCCCAGCAGCTCACCGCGCTGGAGCAGGAGACCGGCCACCGCCTGGTCGAGCGCGGCGCCAAGGGCGTACGGCTCACCCCGGCCGGTGAGATCCTGCTCGGCCACACCCACGCCGTCCTCGCCCAGCTGGAACGGGCCGAGGCGGAGCTGGCCGCCTACGGCTCGGGTGCGGCCGGCACGGTCACCGTCGCCTCCTTCGCGACGGGGATCGCCCAGGTGGTCGCCCCTGCCGTGGCCCGCCTCGCGGTCTCGGCGCCCGGCATCCGGATCCGCGTCCAGGACGCCGAGGGCGACGCCAGTCTGCCGATGGTCCTGGACCGGCAGACCGATGTGGCGGTCGCCGTGGAGTACCGCGGGGCCCCCTCCGCCGACGACCCCCGGCTCAGCCATGTCCCGCTGTACGCGGAGCCCTTCGACGCGGTGGTGCCGATGACGCACCGGCTGGCCGACGTGGCGGAGGTGCCGCTCGGCGAACTGGCCAAGGACCCGTGGATCGGCCCCTACCCCGGCAACCCCTGCCACGACGTGGTCGTCCTCGCCTGCGAGAGCGCCGGGTTCCAGCCGCGCCTGGAGCACTCCTCCGACGACTTCCGGGCGGTCGTCGCGCTGGCCTCGGCCGACGCCGGCGTCGCCCTGGTCCCGCGCTCGGCGCTGCGCGGCATGGACCTGACCGGTGTGGTGGTCCGCCCGGTCGACGGAGTGGCGCCCACCCGCCGGGTCTTCGCCGCCGTACGCCGGGGCGCGGAGGACCATCCGTTGATCCGCCCCGTGCTGGACGCGCTGCGGGCGGCGGGCGAAGGATAGGGGCCCGCTTGTTGCGGATCTGGGATATCGTCCCCGATATGAAACAGGCATCCGAGGTCGGTCCGGACCCGGTCGACGTCCGGCTGGGGGCCCGGCTCGCCGCGCTCCGCGCCGAGCGCGGCTGGTCGCTGGGCGAGGTGGCCGAGCGCAGCGGCATCAGCAAGTCCACCCTCTCCCGCGCCGAACGCGCGGAGATCAGCCCCACCGCCGCCCTGCTGAACCGGCTGTGCGCGGTGTACGGGCGGACCATGTCCCAGCTCCTCGGCGAGATCGAGTCCGCGCCGGCCCTCCTGGTCCGCGCCGCCGAACAGCCCCTCTGGCAGGACCGGGCCTCCGGGTTCACCCGGCGCTCGGTGTCCCCGCCGCACCCCGGAATGCGCGGCGAACTGGTCGAGGGACGGCTCGCCCCGGGTGCCGACATCGCCTACGACCGCCCGCCCGTGCCCGGCCTCGAACAGCACATCTGGGTGCTGGAGGGGACCCTCGCCGTCACCGTCCAGGAGGACGAGCACCACCTGGAGCCGGGCGACTGCCTGCGGCTGAGGGTGTGGGGCTCCACCCGGTTCCGCTGCGCCTCACCGGCCGAGACCCGCTACGTCCTGGCGGTGGTGACGCCGTGACCGTCGTCGTACGGCTCGGCGCGGAGCAACTCCTCGCCCGAGCCGATGAGTTGGCGGCACTGCTGGTGGACGCGGTCGACGGGGGAGCCTCGGTAGGCTTCCTCGCGCCCCTGGACCCGGCCGAGGCCCGCGCCTGGTGGCAGGCGCGCGCCGCGGGGCCCTACACCGTGTGGGGAGCGCTCGACGGCGGGCGGATCGTCGGCACCGTCACCCTGGCCTTCCCCGACAAACCCAACAGCCGCCACCGCGCGGAGCTGGTCAAACTGATCGTCCACGGGGACGCCAGGGGCCGGGGCCTCGGACGCCGGCTGCTGACCACCGCGGAGGAGGCCGCGGCCGCCGCGGACCTCACCCTGCTGCACCTCGACACCGAGACCGACAGCCCCGCCGAGCGCCTCTACCGCTCCGCCGGCTGGACCCGCGCGGGCGTGATCCCCGACTACGCCGCCGACCCGGGCGGCGTGCTGCGCGGGACGACCCTGTACTACAAGCACCTGGGCCCGGCCGCTCCCGCCGGGTGACTGTCGGTGCCAGCGGCTACGGTGCCTGCCATGCAGGATGCCGAAGACGTACGCCGCACCGCCCTGTCCCTGCCGGACACCACGGAGAAGATCGCCTGGAACATGCCCACGTTCCGGGTGGCCGGGAAGATGTTCGCGACGCTCCCCGAGGAGGAGACCTCCATCGCCGTGCGCTGCCCCAAGGAGGAGCGCGACGAACTGGTGCTGGCCGAACCGGAGAAGTTCTGGATCGCCGACCACGAGGCGCAGTTCGCCTGGGTGCGGGTGCGCCTCGCGGCCCTGGAGGACGGGGACGAACTGCGCGACATCCTGGCCGACTCCTGGCGCCAGGCCGCGCCCACCCGACTGCTCGACGCCCACCCGGAGTTGGGGCTGCCCGCCGGCGGATGAAAACCCCTCCGGCGTTGTCAGTGGGGCGTGGCATGATCCGGGGACGAGCGTGGGAGCCGGGGCGGAGGGGGCCCCGGCTCCCACGGTGACCGGTGCGCGGGAGGGGAGCACGGGGCATGCCCGGGGGTCCGGCGAAGGCGGAACCGAGGAGCGGGGGCGGGGAGGGTGCCGGGGAGGGCGCCGTCCATCCCGTGTGGTCACGGGACTTCGCGCTGTTCTTCGTCGCCCGGGCCGTCGCCCGGCTCGGCGACACCATGCTGCCGGTGGCCCTCGCGGCCGGCCTGCTCCAGCACGGTTACGGTGCCGGCGCGGTCGGCCTCGCGATGGCCGCCACCGTCGCCGCCTTCGCCGGGTTCGTCGTCTTCGGCGGGGTGATCGCCGACCGGTTCAGCACCCGCCGGCTGATGATCGGCGCGGACCTGGTGCGCCTGGCCGCCCAGGCCCTCGCCGCGGTCCTGTTCTTCAGCGGCCATGTGGTCCTCTGGGAGATCTGCGCGATCGGCCTGGTCAACGGCGTCGCGGGCGCCCTCTTCCAGCCCGGCGTCGCCAGCACCACACCCCGGCTCGCCACCGACGTCCAGGGCGCCAACGGCGCGATACGCGTCGCGGAGTCCGCCGCCCAGCTCGCCGGACCCGCGTTCGCCGGACTCCTCGTGGGCCTCGCCTCACCGGGCGGGGTCTTCGCCGCCCACGCCGCGACCTACGCGGTGAGCGCGCTGTGCCTGCTGCTGCTCCGGCTGCCCCCGCTCGCCGTGGGCGGCGCGCCGGTGCCGAGCACCTTCACGGCGGACCTCGTCGAGGGCTGGCGGGAGTTCCGTGCGCGCACCTGGCTCTGGGGCGTCATCGCCGTGTGGTGCCTGTACATGCTCACGGTCTGGGGCCCCACCCTCCCCCTGGTGGCGACCGAGGTGGTCCAGCGGCACGGCCCCGGCGCCTACGGGCTGATCAACTCCGCCCTCGGCGCCGGTACCGTCGTCGGTGGACTGCTCGCCCTGAGACTGCGGCCCCGGCGGATGCTGCGCGCCGGTGCGATCGGCCTCTTCGCCTTCGTCGGCTTCCCGGCGACCGTCGGGCTCGGACTGGACGTCCCGGCGATGGCGGCGGGCGCCGCCGTCGCAGGCGCCGGCATGTCCTTCTGGGGCGTGATGTGGGCGACCACCGTCCAGACCCAGGTCCCGGCCGACGTCCTCAACCGCATCCACGCCTACGACGTGGCGGGCTCCCTGGCGATGATGCCGGTGGGCCAGGCCCTGGCCGGACCGGCCGCCGCGGCCCTCGGCGCCGGACAGGTCCTGGTCGTCGCCGGTGCGATGAGCCTGGTCGTCGCCGCCGTCCTGCTCTGCGTCCGGCCCGTACGGAACCTGGAACGGGCGGACGCCCCCACCGCGGGCGCGCTGCCCGCCGGGCCTGCGGACCGGGTGTGCCGGACCGGCACAGACCCGGCGGCGGACTGACCGCCCGCCCCGGTGCGCCGACTGCGGCCGGAAAACCGGTGCGCGACCACGGAGTCAAGTGCGGTATTGTTTCCCTGTTCGTTCGGCCCGGGGAAAGCCCAGGTCAGCGAGGCTCGGGACGTGGCGCAGCTTGGTAGCGCACTTGACTGGGGGTCAAGGGGTCGCAGGTTCAAATCCTGTCGTCCCGACCAGCTTCACAGCAGGTCGGAGGCCGTCTTCTCATCGAGAAGGCGGCCGTCGTCATGTCCGGACCCGTTCAGAGGCGCGCGGTCGGCTCCACCGCCGTCGCGTCGCCCTCCGCCGGACCCTGCGGCTTGCGGACCGCCGCCTTGAGCGGCAGCGGACGGCGGCAGCGGACGGCGGCCGGTTCGGACAGACGGCCGGGCCGGCCGACGGGTGTCGGCCGGCCCGGAGGTCAGGCTCGGGTCGGTCAGACCAGGTCGAAGCGGTCCAGCTCCATCACCTTGGTCCACGCGGCGGCGAAGTCGCGCACGAACTTCTCCTTCGCGTCGTCGCTCGCGTACACCTCGGCGAGCGCCCGCAGCTCGGAGTTCGAGCCGAAGACCAGGTCGGCACGGGTGCCGGTCCACTTGACCTCGCCCGAGGCCAGGTCGCGGCCCTCGAAGACGCTCTGGTCCGAGGAGGTCGACTTCCACTCCGTGCCCAGGTCGAGCAGGTTGACGAAGAAGTCGTTGGTGAGCGTGCCCGGCGTCTGGGTGAGGACACCGTGCTTGGAACCGGCGTGGTTGGCGCCCAGCACCCGCAGGCCGCCGACCAGGACGGTCAGCTCGGGGGCGCTCAGCGTGAGCAGGTTCGCCCGGTCCAGCAGCAGGAACTCGGCCGGCAGGCGGTTGCCCTTGCCGAGGTAGTTGCGGAACCCGTCGGAGGACGGCTCCAGCGCCGCGAACGACTCGGCGTCGGTGTGCTCGTCACCGGCGTCGACGCGGCCCGGGGTGAAGCCCACCTCGACCTGGACACCGGCGTCCTGGGCGGCCTTCTCCACGGCGGCGGTGCCGGCGAGGACGATCAGGTCGGCCAGGGAGACCTTCTTGGCGCCGGAGTTGAACTCGCCCTGGATGCCCTCCAGGGTGCGCAGCACCTGGGCCAGCTCGTCGGGGTTGTTGACCTCCCAGCCGCGCTGCGGCTCCAGACGGATCCGGGCACCGTTGGCGCCACCGCGCTTGTCGCTGCCGCGGAACGTCGAGGCCGACGCCCACGCGGTGGAGACCAGCTGCGAGACGGTCAGACCGGAGTCGAGGATCTTCGCCTTGAGCGCCGTGACGTCGGCGGCGTCGATCGTCTCGCCCTCGGCCGCGGGCAGCGGGTCCTGCCACAGCAGCGTCTCCGCGGGGACCTCCGCGCCGAGGTACAGCGACTTCGGGCCCATGTCACGGTGGGTCAGCTTGAACCAGGCGCGGGCGAACGCGTCGGCGAACTCCTGCGGGTTCTCGTAGAACCGGCGGGAGATCGGCTCGTAGATCGGGTCCAGGCGCAGCGACAGGTCGGTGGTGAGCATCCGCGGACGGTGCTTCTTCTCCGCGTCGAAGGCGTCCGGCACGATCTCCGGCGCGTCCTTGGCGATCCACTGGTGAGCACCGGCCGGGCTGGTGTCCGGCTCGTACTCGTACTCGAAGAGGTTCTTGAAGAAGCCGTTGCTCCACTGGGTCGGCGTGGTGGTCCAGATGACCTCCAGACCGCTGGTGATCGCGTCCTTGCCGACGCCCGTGCCGTAGGTGCTCCGCCAGCCCAGGCCCTGCTCCTCGATGGAGGCGGCCTCGGGGTCGTTGCCCACGTGGTCGGCCGGGCCGGCGCCGTGGGTCTTGCCGAAGGTGTGGCCACCGGCGATGAGGGCGACGGTCTCCTCGTCGTTCATCGCCATCCGGCGGAACGTCTCACGGATGTCGCGGGCCGCGGCGATCGGGTCCGGGTTGCCGTTGGGGCCCTCGGGGTTGACGTAGATCAGGCCCATCTGGACGGCGGCGAGCGGGTTCTCCAGCTCACGGTCGCCGGAGTAGCGCTCGTCGTCGAGCCAGGTGGTCTCGGGACCCCAGTAGACGTCCTCGTCGGCCTCCCAGACGTCCGCCCGGCCGCCGCCGAAGCCGAAGGTCTCGAAGCCCATCTGCTCCAGGGCGACGTTGCCGGTGAGGATCATGAGGTCGGCCCAGGAGATGGACTGGCCGTACTTCTTCTTCACCGGCCACAGCAGACGGCGGGCCTTGTCGAGGTTGCCGTTGTCCGGCCAGCTGTTCAGCGGCGCGAAGCGCTGCTGGCCGGCGCCGGCGCCACCGCGGCCGTCCCGGATGCGGTAGGTGCCCGCGCTGTGCCAGGCCATACGGATCATCAGCGGGCCGTAGTGGCCGAAGTCGGCCGGCCACCAGTCCTGCGAGGTGGTCAGTACCTCGGCGATGTCCGCCTTCACGGCCGCGAGGTCGAGGTTCTTGAACGCCTCGGCGTAGTCGAACTCCTCGCCGAGCGGGTTCGTGACCGGCGGGTTCGTGGCAAGGATCTTCAGGTTCAGGCGCTCCGGCCACCACTGACGGTTGCCGCCGCCCTGGGTCGGGTGCGCGGCACGCCCGTGCGCGACGGGGCAGCCCCCCGTCCCCTCCTCCGTCTTGGGGTCGGTGACGATTGCGTCGGGGTTCTCGGCCATGGCGAATCCTTCCGGACTTGGTGAATCTTGGTGCTCAGAGTTTTCGGGGGGTCGAGCAGTCGGGGCACACGCCCCAGTAGATGACCTCGGCCTCGTCGATCGTGAAGCCGTGGTCGTCGGAGGCGGTCAGGCAGGGGGCGTCACCGACCGCGCAGTCCACGTCGGCGACGACGCCGCACGACCGGCACAGCAGGTGGTGGTGGTTGTCCCCGACGCGACCCTCGAACCGCGCCGGACTGCCGGCCGGCTCGATACGACGTATGAGCCTGGCCGCGGTCAGGGCGTGCAGGCCCTCGTACACGGCTTGCAGCGACACATGGCCCACCCGGTCCCGCACGCCCGAGGCGATGGCCTCGACGCCCAGGTGGTCGCCGGCCCGGACGGTTTCGAGCAGCGCGACCCGGGCGGCCGTCACCCGCAGGCCGGCACCACGCAGCTCCTCGGCGGTGGACGGGGTTCCGGTTGAGCTCATACGGCGAACCTACCCTCAAAAACACGAACGGTTCAAGAAAACGACAGATTCAATTGTGATGGCGTCCGGATGTCGCGGGCAGGGCGGGCCCGCGAAGCCCGTGCGGCGCACCGCAGCACCCTCCCGCACTCCGCTCCACTCCGCCTCTCGGCGCGCACGAGAAACGCGCGGTGACCGTCAGATCACGCATCCGACATGGGCCAGCGCCTGCTTCAGCAGCGCGCCGTGGCCGCCCGGCATCTCGCTCTGCACCGCCGGGGACAGCGCCTCGTGGGGGCTGAACCACACCAGGTCGAGGGCGTCCTGCCGGGGCCGGCAGTCACCGGTCACCGGCACCACGTAGGCGAGGGACACCGCGTGCTGGCGCGGGTCGTGGTACGGGGTCACGCCCTGCGTGGGGAAGTACTCGGCGACCGTGAAGGGCTGGAGGGAGGCCGGGACCCGGGGCAGCGCGACCGGGCCGAGGTCCTTCTCCAGGTGGCGCAGCAGCGCGTCGCGGACCCGCTCGTGGTGCAGCACCCGGCCGGAGACCAGGGTCCGGCTGACCGTCCCGTCCGGTCCGATGCGCAGCAGCAGGCCGATGCTGGTGACCTCGCCGCTGTCGTCGACGCGCACCGGCACGGCCTCGACGTAGAGGATCGGCATCCGGGCGCGCGCCATGTCCAGCTCGTCGGAGGTGAGCCAGCCGGGCGTGATTTCGGTCATGTCAGACATTTATTGATCATACTTTCCGGGTGCGGCGCGTGCTCAGACGCGACGGAGGGCGGGTTCGGGCGGAAGTCCGTACAGGCGGCGGGCGTTGGCGGAGGCGGTCCGGCGCACGATGCGTAACGCGTCGGGCAGGCTCAGTTCGTCGGAGTCGACCCGGTCCTGGAGCAGCGTCGCCAGCCCGTGCCGGAACGACAGGGCGCCCAACAGGTGGAACTCGGCGAGTCCGTAGGCGTCCGAGCTGTACAGCAGCTTGTGGAACGGGGTGATCTCCATCGCCTCCTCCAGGACCGCGCGGGCCCGGGCCGGGCCGACATGGTGCAGGGTGAGCCCCACGTCGAGGTACACCTGCTCGAACACGGCGGCCAGATAGGCGGCTTGGCGCTGGTACGGCCAGCAGTGCAGGAGCAGCACGGGGACGGCGCCCGCCGTGAGGTGCAGCCAGTCGGTGAGCAGGGCCGGGTCCGCGCGGTGCAGCCGCAGGTCGTTGTCGCCGAACCCGGTGTGCAGTTGCAGCGGCAGCCCCAGCTCTACGGCCGTCCACAGCAGGTGCCGGACCAGTACCGGGTCGGCGAGCCGCCCGCCCGCCGCGAGCCAGCGCCGGGCCGCACCGGTGACCTCGGCGGCCGAGGGGCGCGCCGGGTCCAGGCCGAAGCCGGTGCGGTAGGCGGCGACGGACTTCACCGCGACCACGCCGGGCCGGCGCACCGCCTCCTCGGCGGCCCGGCGGAAGGCGCCCGCGTACGCGTCGGGTTCGACGCCGTCCCGCGCCACCGCCTCGGCGACGCCCTCCAGACGTACGACCTCGAAGGCGGTGCCGCCGGCCGCCTCGGCGAGTTCCCGGGGCGTGGTGAGGGGCACCGGGGCGTAGCCGGTGTCGACGCAGAACACCTCGGTCCCGGCGGCGGCCAGGAAGCGCCGGTTCACCTCGTCGGCGCCCAGCTCCGACCGCCGGGCGGCATAGTCCTCGGGGGAGGCGTGCCGGGGCAGGCCGAGGACGGGCGCGCAGTGGCGGCGTACGGCGACGCCGACCGGGGTGTCGAACGCGGAGGTCCCCGGCCAGGCGTCGCCCTCGGTCAGCAGTGACTCCAGGCCCGGCCGGTCCAGGCCGGCGGTGACCACGCCGTGGCAGTGGTGGTCGACCAGCGGCTGGGCGGCGAGGGCCTCGTGGACCGGGCCCGCGACGGCGGCCGTCACCTCAGTACCGCCAGCGGTAGGCGGCCGCGACGGCCGCGTCGTCGAACCCGTCGACGGCGGCGATCTCACCGCGGCGCACGGCGATCACCGCGTCGGTGAGGACCGGGCCCAGCGCGCCGGTCAGCACCTCGTCGGCGGTGAACTCCGCCACCGCCTCGGCCAGCGAGCCGGGCAGCCGGCGCACACCGCGGGCGCGGGCCTCCTCGGCGCCGAGGCCCGCCGGGTCGCCGGTGATCTCCTCGGGCAGGACCGCGGAGTTCGCCAGGCCGTCGAGGCCGGCGGCGATGACGCAGCCGAACGCGAGGTAGGGGTTGGCGGCCAGGTCGACCGGCTTGATCTCGATGTTCGCCGCCCGGTCCCGGTGTCCCGCGGTGCCGGTGATCACCCGCACCCCGGCCTCCCGGGTCTCCCTGCCCCACGCGGTGAACACCCCGGCCCACTGGGAGGGCCTCAGCCGCAGGTAGCTGGCCGGGCTGGGCGCGGTGACCGCGGTCAGCGCGGGCAGCCGGGCGAGCACGCCGGCGGTGAAGGCCTCGGCGTCGGCCGTCATGCCGTGGCGGTGGTCGCCGCCCGCGTGCAGATTGACGCCGTCGCGCCAGGCGGACAGGTGGAGATGGCCGCCGTTGCCGACGCCCCGGGCCAGGACGGCCGGGGCGAAGGAGACCGCCAGTCCGTGCCGCCCGCTGACCGCGCGGATCGTCTGGCGCACCAGGACGCTGCGGTCGGCCGCGGCCACCGGGTCCAGCGCGGCCACCGACAGCTCGAACTGCCCGGCCGCGTACTCGGGATGGATCTGGTCGACGTCCACGCCCTGCGCGGCGAGGGCGGCCAGCAGCTCGGCCAGGCAGTCGCTCAGCTCCACCTGCCGGGCGGCACCGTACGCCGGGCCCGTCACCGCGGGGACGAACTCGCCCTCGGCGGCGGGGCCTTGGCCGACCGCCCACTCGATCTCGATCGACGCCCGGAACGACAGGCCGTGGCGGCGGGCCGCCCGTGCCACCAGGTGCCGCAGGAAGGTGCGGGCGCAGCCGGGATGGGTGCCGCCCTCCTGGGTGATCCGGTCGACGGGCGCCCACGCCCAGCCCGGCTGTCCGGCCAGCACCACCAGCCGGCTCAGATCGGGGTAGAGCCGCAGGTCGCCGTCGGGGGAGCCGAGGACGTCGGTGGTGACGATCGAGTCGTCGGCGAGGAACGTGTCGAACACCGGGGACATGCCGACGCCCCAGGCCGCCGCGGAGGGCAGTTTCGCCGTGGGGACCGCCTTCACCCTGGCGATCCCGGCGGTGTCGACGTAGGCCAGCACGACGCCGTGCACACCCCGCCCGGCCAGTTCCCCGCTCAGCGCGGTGGCCCGCTCGACGTCTCCGGGACGTCCTCCGGGCACGGGGTCGGCAAGGGTGGTCATGCGTTCTCCTCGTCGAGCGGGGCCGCGTAACTCGCTGTGGCCGTCAGGGTTTCACGGCCACCGCGCCGTACTGCGGTACCACGACCGGGGAGTCGGTCCCGGCGCGCCACACCGAGCACGAGACCAGACCCGGTTCGAGCAGCTCCAGGCCCTCGAAGAAGCCCGCGATGTCCGCGCCGTCGCGCGCGGTGATCGGGGGAGTGGCGTTCTCGTTCCAGAACTCCATCGCCGGGATCTGGCCGGCGCCGCCCACCGCGTCGTCGTAGGTGGGGTGGGTCAGCACCAGGTAGCTGCCGGAGGGGACCGCCGCCATCACCCGGTGGGCGATGTCGCGGGCCTTGTCGAGGTCGAGGACGAAGTTGAGGATGCCCAGCATCATCACCGCGACCGGGCGGGTGAAGTCCAGGGTGCCCGCGGCGCGTTCGAGGATCGCCTGCGGGTCGTGCACATCGGCGTCGACGTAGTCGGTGACGCCCTCGGTGGTGCCGGTCAGCAGGGTGCGGGCGTGCACCAGCACGATCGGGTCGTTGTCGACGTAGACGATCCGGGAGTCCGGGGCCACGCGCTGGGCGATCTCGTGGGTGTTGTCGGCCGTCGGCAGACCGGTGCCGATGTCCAGGAACTGCCGGACGCCCCGCTCCTCGGCGAGGAACCGCACCGCCCGCCCGAGGAACTCCCGGTCAGCGCGGGCGATGTCCCGGATGATCGGGAACATCCCGGCGACCTGCTCGCCGACCTGCTGGTCGACGGCGTAGTTGTCCTTGCCGCCGATCCAGTAGTTCCACACGCGCGCGTTGTGCGCCACACCGGTGTTCAGCCTCGCCGACTCGCCCGCCGGGGTGTCGCCATCGGTCACGATTCGTCCTCTCTCGCACGTCGGCCGAAACCGGCCGTGGAGGCCATTGTGCCGTCCCTTGATCACCTTGTCTCCGGAATCGGCACAGGTTCGGCGGGGGTTGGCCTGCGGGAGGACGAACCGGGAGTGGAATCCGCTCGGTTCGAACGGGTTCAGGACTGCGGGGTCTTCCCCGCCTGTACGTCCTTCAGCCGCGGGACGCCGGCCTCGACCGCGTCCTCCACCGAGTCGTCCTCGTCGCCGTCCAGGCCGCCCGAGGTGACCGTGATCCCGTCGCTGCCCACGCGGACGGCGGCCACGTCCAGGGTGAGGGTGGCGGGGGAGCCGTCGACGTCGCCCTGGACCGTGACGCGCAGGCCCTGACGGGCGTCGCCCTCGTCCGGCACCGAGGTCTCGATCACCTCGACCGTGCGCTTCTCGCCCTCGCCGTCCGTCGCGGTGAACCGGTCGCACTCCACCGGCAGCGTCTTCAGCCAGGCCAGGGACGAGTCGAGGTCGCTCTGCTCGTAGGCCGCGACCTGGTACAGCAGCCGGGAGTCGCCCTCCTGGAAGCCGCGCAGCGCCGACGCCCCGGCGGGCTTGCCGAGCAGGTCGTCGTCGTACAGGCCGTCGAGGAGCTGCTGGCAGTCGGAGGCGTCGGACTTGGCGGAGAGGAAGTCGGCGACGTCGACCTTGCCGACGAGCAGGGACTCGTGCCAGTCGGCGGCGTCGTCGGACTGGGTCCAGTCGTCCTCGATGTCCGACTCGGTGATCAGCGCCGCTTCGGCCCCCTCCGCGGTGAGCCGGTCCGGGGCCGCGGTGGTCCGTGCGGCGACGGGGGAGGCGACGGCCTCCCCGGTGCCGCTGCCGGTGTTGTCGGAACCGTCCGAGCAGCCCGCGCAGGTCAGCAGGGCACCTGCCGCGAGGGCCGAGGCGAGGAGGTGGACCGGTCGGGAGCGGGTCATGGCGGGATGCCTCCTGGGAACGTGACACGTCCCCCCAGCGCATCACCGGCCCCGCGCGCCCACCACCGGCACCGGCCCGTTCGGGTGAGCGGAGGCCGCCCCGGCCGGGACGGCGCCGGGGGAGCGACGTCTGCCTCGACCGGGACGGCGCCGGAGCGGGGCGCTGTCCGCCCCTGCCGGTACGGCGCCGGGGCGGCGTCCGTTCCGGGCCGCGCGGGCGCCCCGGGGCCTCGCCGGGTGCCCTCGGGGCCCGGCTCCCGGCTCGCGCGGGAGGCGTCAGCCCTTGCGGGCCACGCCGCCGTACAGCGACACCGGGCCGTCGCCGAGGGGGGCCTCGTCCCGGGCGAGGTCGGGGCGCCAGTCCCGGACCGAGACGATGCCGGGTTCGACCAGGTCGAGCCCCGCGAAGAACCGGCCCACCTCGGCGTGCGAGCGGGCCACCAGGGTCACGCCGCCGGCCGCGTAACGGGCGATGCCCTCCTGGACGTTCTCCGGCTCGAAGTCGGCGGTCATGCACGACAGGACCAGATGGCTGCCCGGCGCCAGCGCCTCCACCAGGGTGCCGACCACGTCGTGGGCGCCGTCCTCGTCGGCGACGAAGTGCAGCAGCGCGATCAGGGACAGGGCTATGGGGCGGTCGAAGTCCAGGACCTGGGAGGCCTGTTCGAGGATGGTGCGCGGGTCGCGGGCGTCGGCCTGGACGTACTCGGTCACGCCCTCGGGGGTGCCGCGCAGCAGGGCCCCGGCGTGGGCCAGCACGATGGGGTCGTTGTCGACGTAGACCACCCGGGCGTCCGGGGCGAAGGACTGGGCGATCTGGTGCAGGTTGGGCTCGGTGGGTATGCCGGTGCCGATGTCCAGGAACTGGCGGATGCCCTCCGCCCCGGCGAGGTGCCGGGTGGCCCGCTGCATGAACCGGCGGTTGCTGCGGGCGGCCCGCGGGGCGCCGGTGTCGATCGCCATGATCTGGCGGCCGAGCGCCTCGTCCACGGGGTAGTTGTCCTTGCCGCCGAGGTACCAGTCGTACACCCGGGCCGGATGGGGCCGGGTCGTGTCGATGTGGACAGCCGGCTCGGTCCCGGTCACGAAGTGCTCCTCTGCTCGCTCGGCTCGGTGTGCGTCGCGGGCAGTCTTTCACGATCATCCGGGCTCGCTGAGACTGTCTTCGGCCACCTCGGGGTGGGCCAACGGGTGGGTGGGGAAGCCGGGTTGGCGGTTCGTGGTGGGGTTCGTGGTGAGGTTCGTGGTGCGGTTCCCGGGCTGGTCCGCGGTGGTGTACCGGGTGGGGTGCGGGGTGGTGTGTGCGGCGGTTCGCCGGGGCGCGGTGTGCGGGTGCGTGGCGACTTCGGGCCAACCCGGGCTCTCGGTGGGGCGACGACTGGCGGAGCCTTCCGGAGGTGCGGGGACGGGCTGTTGCCCTAAACTAGCGGTGCTAATTAAGGTGCCGTTGTCCATGGCCGGTCCTCAGACCGCCGACGCCGTCGGTCAGGAGTCCCTCTCGTGCGTCCCGTCCACTTCGCCGCCGCCCGCCGCACACCCATCGGCAAGCTGCGCGGAGCCCTGTCCTCCGTCCGGCCCGACGACCTCGCCGCGGCCGTGATCCGCGGGCTGATCGCCGATGTGCCCGCGCTCGATCCGGCCCGGATCGACGACGTCTACTGGGGCGCCGCGAACCAGGCCGGCGAGGACAACCGCAATGTCGCCCGCATGGCCGCGCTGCTCGCCGGACTGCCCGAGTCGGTGCCCGGCGCCACCGTGAACCGGCTCTGCGCCTCCGGTCTGGAGGCGGTCACCACCGCCGCCCGCACCGTCGCCGCCGGCGAGGCGGACATCGTGCTCGCGGGCGGCTCCGAGTCCATGAGTCGCGCGCCCTTCGTCCTGCCCCGCCCCGACGAGGCGCTGCCGCACCGCATCGAGACCGTCGACACCCGGCTCGGCTGGCGGCTGGTCAACCCCGCGATGCGGGACCTGCACGGGCTGCTGTCCATGGGCGAGACCGCGGAGGAGGTCGCCGCGCGGCACGGTGTCAGCCGCGAGCGGCAGGACGAGTTCGCGCTGCGCAGCCACCGGCTGGCCGCGCGGGCCCGTGAGGCCGGCCACTTCGACGCCGAGATCCTCCCGGTGGTGCGCCCGGACGGGGTCGTCGTCGACCGCGACGAGTGCGTGCGCGAGGACACCTCCCTGGAGCGGCTCGCTCGGCTGAAGCCCGCGTTCCGGGACGGCGGCACGGTCACGGCGGGGAACGCCTCGCCCATGAACGACGGCGCCGCGGGGCTGCTCCTGGTGAGCGAGGAGGTGCTCGGCGAACTCGGGTTGGAGTCGCTCGGGCGGTATGTCGCGGGGGCGTCGGCCGGGGTGCATCCGGATGTGATGGGGATCGGGCCGGTGCCGGCCACGCGGAAGGCGCTCGCGCGGGTGGGGTGGGCGGTGGGGGATGTTCAGGAGGCGGAGTTCAACGAGGCGTTCGCTGCGCAGGCGGTGGCGTGTGTCGATCTGCTCGGTATTGACCCGGAGTTGGTGAATCCGAGTGGGGGCGCGATTGCGCTGGGGCATCCGTTGGGGTGTTCGGGGGCGCGGATTCTGACGACGTTGTTGCACCGGATGCGGCGTGTGGGGGCGGGGCGGGGGCTGGCCACGATGTGTGTGGGCGTGGGGCAGGGGAGTGCGGTGCTGGTGGAGCGGGGGGTGTAGTTGGGGGTGCGGTTTCGGCTGCGGCGCCGTTGTGGCTGGTCGCGCAGTTCCCCGCGCCCCTTGGGTGGTGGTCGGGTGCGGCGCTGTTGTGGTTGATCGCGCAGTTCCCCGCGCCCCTGGGGGGTTGGTCGGGTGCGGCGGCGTCGTGGCTGGTCGCGCAGTTCCCCGCGCCCCTGGCGGGGTGGGGGGCGGGCGGGGTTTGTATGGGCTGGTTGTTCGCGCGGCCCTGGGGGTGGTGCTCGGGTGGGGCGGCGTTGGGGCTGGTCGCGCAGTTCCTCGCGCCCCTGGTGGGTGGTGGTGGGGTGGGGTGCATAGCATCGGTGTTCGATATGGACACGATGATGCTTTGGGGAATCAGTGGCTGGGGATTTGTGGCGCTTGCTCTTGCTGCGTTGCTCGTCGGCTTTTCCAAGACTGCTGTGAGTGGGGCCAACACTGTTAGTTTGGCGGTTTTTGCCGCTGTGTTGCCGGCCCGTGCCTCCACCGGGGTCCTGCTGCCGGTGCTGATCGCCGGGGACGTGCTCGCCGTCCTCACCTACCGGCGGCACGCCCACTGGCCCACCCTGTGGCGGCTGTTCCCCGCGGTCGCGGCCGGGGTGGTGGCCGGCACGGTGTTCCTGATGTGGGCGGACGACGCGGTCGTCAGGACCTCGATCGGCGCGATCCTGCTGCTGATGGCCGGCGTGACGGTGTGGCGGCGCCGGGCCGCCGAGGCGGAGCGGGCGCCCGACGAGGTCGTCACCCGCGCCGGGCGGATCAAGGCCCGTTCCTACGGCGTCCTCGGCGGCTTCACCACCATGGTCGCCAACGCCGGCGGACCGGTGATGTCGATGTACCTGCTGTCGGCCGGGTTCCGGAAGCTCGGCTTCCTGGGCACCTCGGCCTTCTTCTTCCTGATCGTCAACGTCTCCAAGGTGCCCTTCAGCGTGGGGCTCGGCCTGATCGACGGCCGCTCGCTGCTCCTTGACGCCGCACTCGTGCTGTTCGTCGTGCCCGGCGCGCTCATCGGCAAATGGGCTGTGAACCGGATCAACCAGCGACTCTTCGAGCAGCTCGTCATCGCGGCCACCGTGGTGGGCGGCGTGCAACTGCTGCTGACCTGAGCCGTGCGGAGCGGGCTGATCAGGGGGCGATTCCGACGCCCGGGACCCGGCTCCAGGCCCGCTCCCGGGCGGCCGTCATCGCCGGCCACCGCAGCCCGCCCGGCCGGGCCGCGACCCGCGAGGCGTAGGAACCGGGCCGGAAGTCCGGATCGTAGAAGCAGCCGCTCGGGCAGGCCCGCGCCACCGAGCCGGCCGTGGGCCGCACCCCGGTGCGCACCCACCGCTCCAGCGCCGCGACGGAGGTCGCGTACTCGGCGCCGCTCAGCTCACTGTGCTCGCTCTCCCGCGTGAACGTCTGCACCAGGTACCGCCCCCTGCCCGCCCCTTCGAGCGTGGCCCGGTACGCGGACTCGTGCTCGACGAACGCGGTCGGGTCGTCGATCGCGCGCAGCGTCAGTACGGGAATGTGGACGTCGCCGGTGAGATCACTGTCGTACGACAGGTCCCGGACGGCCGTGGGATCGGCGGAGAACCGCTCGACCCCGGCGTTCAGCGCCCGGTCGTCGTGCGAACCGGAGTAGCGCACACCCCGGTTGGAGAAGGGATTGCGGCCGCCGAGCCGCCTGTGCACGAGGTCACGGAACGTGAAGGTGGCGAACCGCAGATGCGACTCCAGGGAGCGCTCCGGTATCCCGGTGACGCCGAGGATGTCGTCGAGGTTCCGCTGCTGCACGGCGGTCCGCTCCCGCGGCGCCGAGGCGAGCCCCGTGCACTCCTGGAGCCGGGCGCGCAGTCCCGCCGAGGTCATCGTGGAGTCCGCCCGCAGCCCCTGCCACAGCGGGTACCGGGGCTCGGTCGGGCGGGGATGGTTGCCGCAGTAGTACTGGTACACCACGCGCAGATCGACCCGGTAGTCGTACCCGCGCGAGCCGCCCGCCAGCACCCCGTTGGTCAGCAGCGCCCCGTCGTAGTGGCCCGGGTAGGTCTCGGCGACCTTCGCCGCGACGTTCCCGCCCCAGGACTGCCCGTGCACCAGGGTCAGTTCCGGTGCGCCGAACCGCCCGGCGAACACCCGCCGCACGCTCTCCGTGTCCGCCGCCGCCATCCGGGTGCCGTAGCCGCCCCGCCGGTACGACGACCCGGCCCAGGCGTACCCCTGGTCCACCATCACCGACCAGCGGCCCAGGTCGTCGAGGCTGCGGGCCGGGTCGGACCCGGCGCCCAGGTCGGGGCCGCCGTGCGCGTGCACGACGAGCGAGCTGTTCCAGTCCTCGGGCACGGCGACGGCGTAGTGGGCGCCGTTCGCGTCCTGTCCCGTCCAGCAGGTGGCCTTCTCGGCCAGGGCCGCCGGACAGGCCACGGGGGCCGGTCCGGCGGTGGCCGCGTCCGCCGGTGCGGCCGCGGTCAGGGTGCCGACGGTCAGGGCCGCGAGGCAGGCGGCGAGCCCTTGTCTCCATGCGCGTGCGGTGGTGCCGTTCAAGGCGCTTCTCCTCGTCTTCGTCGACGTCGGCCGTGATGCTAGGGACCGCCCGGAGCGAGGGACACCGTCTGATCGTTTGTGTTCATAGAGTTCGCCGGCCCCGCTCGCGGGGAGGCCGGCGCGCCGGGTTCAGCCCTCGACGACCGAGGCGCGCATCCGGTCGATGGCGCGCAGCACCTCGGCACGGTTCTTGGCGCTCTTGACCCAGGCGGGGAGCCGGGCGACGCACGTCATCTTCCGGCCGTGCTCGTACCAGGGGTCCCGCTCCCGCAGCCGCGCCTCGACGAACCGGCGGATCAGGTCCAGGTGTTCGAGGTTGTACGCCCACAACTCGCCGTGCCGGGTGGCCGTGCGCAGCCACAGCGCCGGCCAGGTGCCCGCGGCGACGGGGCCGGACCTCCCGCAGGAGCGGCAGACCACCCCGGCTCGCCCGAAGTGCGCGATCCGGTCGCAGCGGGGGCAGCGCACCAGCACGGAGTCACGGAAGGAGTAGTCGCTCCTGCCGGGGTCGCGGAAGCGCGTCGGGGTCGGGGACATGGCTCGATCATGACGGTCGCGGGCGTCCCGCGGCAATCGGGTTTCAGCGGGCGTCGGCCGTCTCGGGCGCCGGTCTGCTGCTGGGCAGTCCGCTGCTGAGGTCCTCCGTCAGCAGCCGCTTGGCGATGGTGTCGACGGCCGCGCGCAGCGCCGCGCCGGAGGGGCGGCCGATGTCCTGCTCGACCCGGGCCATCAGCCACGCGCCCCACGCCGCCGTGATCACCTCGGCCTCCCGGGCGCCCGCCGGGGTGTGCGAGAGCAGGGAGCCGTCGCGGGTCAGGTAGCCCTCGTCGACCATCCGGTCGAAGACCGGCAGCAGCACCTCCGGCGGCACATGGCGGCGGGCGGCGACCAGCCCCAGGCTCGCGTGGCCGACCACCCGGCCGAGCAGCTCCACCTGCATCACCGCCCAGGCGCCGGCCACGTCGAGCCGGGTGTCGGAGCCCTGGACCAGCCGGCGCGCGGTGTCCAGGTCCGTACTGCCGATGATCTTCATGACGGAGGCTTCGAGCACCGGCTGGGAGTCGGCGCCGCGCGGCTGCCCGAACCCCTCGCCCATGTCCGTCGACCCCATGCGGGCGCTGTCGCGCAGTTCGACCTGTTTCAGGAAGAGCGCGACGACGAACCCCACGGCCGCCACCGGCACCGTCCACAGGAACACCGTCTGGAGGGTGTCCGCGTAGGCGTCGACGATCGGCGCGGCCACCGCGTCGGGCAGTTCGTGCAAGCCCTCCGGGCTGGTCGCCGCCCGCGCGACGACGGCCGGGTCCGCGCCCGGGACGGTGGACGCCTCGGCGACGCCCTGGCGCAGGTTGGGGGTGAGGCTGTTGGTGTAGATCGTGCCGAAGACGGCGGTGCCGAAGGAGCTGCCCAGGGTGCGGAAGAAGGTGACGCCCGAGGTCGCGGTGCCCAGATCGGCGTAGTCCACGGTGTTCTGCACGGCGATCGTCAGGACCTGCATGCACAGGCCGATCCCGGTGCCGAACACGAACATGTACAGCGACTCCAGCCAGGTCCCGGTCGACGGCCCCATCAGGGACATCAGATACAGGCCGAGCCCCATCACCAGCGAGCCGACGATCGGGAACAGCCGGTACTTCCCCGTCTTGCTGACCACGTTGCCGCTGAACACCGACGCGATGAGCAGGCCGATCACCATCGGCAGGGTCCGTACGCCGGAGATCGTCGCCGAGTCGCCGTCGACGTACTGCAGATAGCTCGGCAGATAGGTCATCGCGCCGAGCATCGCGAAGCCGACGATGAAGCTCAGCACCGAGCAGACCGTGAACACCGGGTTGTTGAACAGCCGCATCGGCAGCATCGGTTCGGGCGCCCGGGTCTCCACCCAGCAGAACAGGCCGAGCGCGATCACACCGCCGACGAACAGGCCGACGATGACGCCGGAGCCCCACGCGTACTCGTTGCCGCCCCAGCTCGTCGCGAGGATCAGCGCGCTGGCGCCGACCGCGACGCAGGCGATGCCGAGATAGTCGATCACCGGCCGGGAGGCCGACTTGACCACCGGGATGGTGCGGGCGGCGGCGATCACCACGACGATCGCGATGGGCACGTTGACGTAGAACGCCCAGCGCCAGGTCAGATGGTCGGTGAACAGCCCGCCCAGCAAAGGCCCGATGACCGTGGCCACGCCGAACACGGCGCCGATCGCGCCCTGGTACTTGCCGCGTTCGCGCAGCGGGATCACATCGGCGATCAGCGCCATCGACGTGACCATCAGCCCGCCCGCGCCGACACCCTGCATCGCCCGCCACACGATCAGCAGCGTCATGTTCCCGGCCAGACCGCACAGGAACGAGCCGGTGATGAACACGATCGCCGAGACCTGGAAGACCACCTTGCGGCCGAACATGTCGCCGAACTTGCCGACCAGCACGGTCGCGACGGTCTCCGCGAGCAGGTACGACGTCACCACCCACGACATGTGCGAGGCGCCGCCGAGGTCCGACACGATGGTCGGCAGCGCGGTGCCGACGATCGTCTGGTCCAGGGCGGCCAGGAGCATGCCGAGCATGATCGTCACGAAGACGACGTTGCGGCGGCGCACGTCCAGCACGGGGGGTTCGGCGGCCGGTGGCCGCGCGGCTTCCTCGGCGACTGTCACGAGGTCACGATCACCCGGGCGGACCGCCCCCGCACGCGGGGCGGTCCGCCCGGGTGCCTGCGCCGCCCGGGTGCCTACGTCGCGCCCGGGCGGCCTCGGGGATGCCGCGGCCCGCTCTACGCGTCCGTCCGCAGCCGCGGTGCGCACGCCGCCGCGTCGATCGGGGCCGCGTCGCCCCCGGCACCCTCCACCCGCGATGCCAGCGCACGCGCCCACGCGGTCACCGCCGCCGTGTCCATCCCGTACGGCCGCGGCTCGCCCGCTGCCACCGCCCACTCCTCGACCGCGCCGGCCCCGCGCCGCAGCAGCCGGGCGCCGCCCGTGACGTTCCCGCGCGCCGAGTGCGTCAGGCCCACGGCGAGCTGCGCCAGCGCCCGCCACAGCCCGCGCTCCTCCTCGGGCCCCGCCTTCCAGGCGTCCTCGAAGACCTCGTGGGCGTGGAAGGGCCGGCCCGCGTCCAGCAGCTCCTGCGCCTCCGCGACCGTCCGCTCCGGGATGCGCAGGACGCCCTCGGGCTGCCGGGCCACGCCGTCCGCGCCGTAGGGCAGCGGCCGCCCGAGTCCGTCCCGGGGCCGGGCGTTGCGGGCCCGCCCCTCGCTGTCCCGGTCCCGTGCCCCGGCCGTCCGGCTCGCTGATCGTCCGTCCATATGACCGATTGTGCCGCGCCCGGTGCCTCTTTCGAGCGGGCCCCCGGTGTGGGGTAAAGTGCTGTCCGCGCGATCATCCACCTCACCGTGGGTGAGCGCACCGGGACGTGGCGCAGCTTGGTAGCGCACTTGACTGGGGGTCAAGGGGTCGCAGGTTCAAATCCTGTCGTCCCGACGGTACGAAGGGTCTTCGCGGGCGAGAGCCCGCGGGGGCCCTTTTCGTATGCCCGGGCATGCGCCCGTATGACCTGCTTCGTCCTGGGTACGCGGACCACGCGGCAGGGGAGTGCGGATCCCCGGCGCGCGCCGATGGGGTGACCGTCATGACGCTGTTCCGTGATCGAGGGCACGCGGGCCGGGAGCTGGCCCGGGAGCTGCGGAGCCGGCGAGCGGAGTTCCACGACCCCGTGGTCCTGGCGCTGCCCCGGGGCGGGGTGACCGTGGCCCGGGAGGTCGCCCGGGACCTGGACGCCCCGCTCGACGTCCTGGTCGCCAGGAAGATCGGCGCGCCCTTCCACGAGGAGTTCGGCATCGGCGCGGTCTGCGGGGACGACCCCCCGGTCTTCGACGACTGGACCCTGGAACGGCTCGGCCTCACGGAGGAGGACCTCGCCCCCGCCGTGGCCCGCGAACGCGCGGAGCTGCACCGGCGCGAGGAGGCCTACCGGCGCGGCCGACCCGCCCTCTCCCTGCGGGGGCGCACGGTGATCGTCGTCGACGACGGCCTCGCCACCGGTGTCACGGCCCGCGCCGCCCTGCGCCGCATCCGC
Source organism: Streptomyces sp. NPDC000983 (assembly GCF_040299205.1). NCBI lineage: Bacteria > Bacillati > Actinomycetota > Actinomycetes > Kitasatosporales > Streptomycetaceae > Streptomyces > Streptomyces sp. NPDC000983. The sequence continues at coordinate 82,986 of NZ_JBEPBM010000009.1, forward strand.
GGCCGCGCACCCGAGCGCGTCCTGCTGGCCGTGCCGGTCGGCTCGCCCGAGGGCCTGGCCCTGGTGGGCGAGGAGGCCGACGAGGTGATCTGCCCGCACCGGCCGGTCGACTTCACGGCCGTCGGCCTCTGGTACGACGACTTCGCACAGCTCACCGACGCCGATGTGCTGGCCGCGCTGCGCACCGGAGCCGGCGGCCCGAGCCCGGCCGGTGGTGATAGAAGCGGACCATGAACCATTCAGCACCTGATCCCGCGTCCGCCGGCCTGCCCGGAGCCGGCACCCCCGACCGCCGCAGGCGCACCGGGCTCGACCGGACCGGCCTGGACCTGACCGGCAACCCCCGCGTGCGGGTACGGGACGTGAAGCTGCTCTCCAGCCACTGGTACGTCGAGCGGACCACCACCTTCGACCTCCGGCACGCCGACGGCACCTGGCACACCCAGGAGCGCGAGACCCACGACCGCGGCAACGGCGCGACCATGCTGCTCTACGACACGGCCCGCGAAACCGTGCTGCTGACACGGCAGTTCCGCTTCCCCGTCTACGTCAACGGCCACCCCGACGGCATGCTCGTGGAGACCCCGGGCGGCCTCCTCGACGACGATGACGAGCACCCCGAGGTCGCCGTGCGGCGCGAGGTGGTGGAGGAGACCGGGCACACCATCGGAGCGGTGGAGCACGTCTTCGACGTCTACATGAGCCCCGGCTCGGTCACCGAACGCGTGAGCTTCTACGCCGCCGAGTACGGCGCGTCCACCCGCACCCACGAGGGCGGCGGACTGGACGAGGAGGGCGAGGACATCGAGATCCTCGAACTCCCCTTCCGCCAGGCCCTGGAGATGATCCGAAGCGGGGAGATCGCCGACGCCAAGACCATCATGCTCCTCCAATGGGCGGCCCTGGACGGTCCGTTCGCCAAGTAGCCGCATCAGCACTTGACTTGAAGTGCGCTTCAAGCTGAAGACTCCCTGTCTCACACCACGAACGGGAGGCATCCGCATGAAGTACCGCACCATCGGCACCGATCCCCGGCACCGCCGCGAGGTCAGCGTCCTCGCGCTCGGCGCGATGCTGTTCGGCACCCGCACCGACGAAGCGACGTCCTTCGCCGTGCTCGACCGCTATGTCGAGGCCGGCGGCAACTTCATCGACACGTCCGACAACTACGCCTACTGGGAGGACGGCGGCCAGGGCGGCCAGAGCGAGGCACTGCTCGGCCGGTGGCGGCGCAGCCGGGGCATCGGCGAGGAGATCGTCATCGCCACCAAGCTCGGTGCCCGCCCCCTGGCCCCCGGCACCGGCTACGTCGACAACCCGGAGGGCCTGTCGGCGAAGGTGATCCGCGAGTCCGCCGAACGCAGCCGCGAACTCCTCGGCGTCGAGAGGATCGACCTGCTGTACGCCCACATCGAGGACCACCGGGTCCCCCTGGAGGAGACCGTCGAGGGGTTCGCCGCACTGGTGGCGGAGGGCACCGTCGGCCTCCTCGGGGCCAGCAACCACGCCGTGTGGCGGGTGGAACGGGCCCGAGCGCTGGCCGCCGCCCGGGGGCTCCCCGGCTACCAGGTGCTCCAGTACCAGCACAGCCATCTGCGCCCGCGCCTGGACATGCCGAGCGGGCTGTTCCCCGACGGCAGCCTCGGCCACGCCGGAGCGGAGCTGATGTCGTACCTGCGCGCCGAGTCCGACCTCACCCTGGTCGCGTACTCCCCGCTGCTCGCCGGCGCCTACACCCGCGCGGACAAGCCGCTGCCGCCGGACTACGAGCACCCGGGCAGCCCCGCCCGCCTGAAGGTGCTGCGCGAGGTGGCGAAGGAGGCCGACGCCACCGTCAACCAGGTCGTGCTGGCCTGGCAGATCGGCGCGCCGCTGCCGGTGGTCCCGCTGGCCGGGGCGTCCTCGGTCGCACAGCTGGAGGAGAACCTGGCCGCGGTCGACCTGGAGCTGACGGCCGGACAGCGCGCCCGGCTGGACGCGGCACACTGAGCACCGGGTGGACGGACGCCGCCCACTGGGCGCCGGGTGGCGGACGGCTGAGCGCCGGGTGGCGGGCGGCCGTCCGCAGTAGGCTCCGAAGAGAAGCCGAAGGAGCGTGGATCATGCCCATCCCCGGCGCCGGGTCCGTCCGTACCACCCCCGAAGGTCTGCTGTGGGAGCCCTGCGAGCGCTGGGTGCGCGGCGTCAAGGGCACCACCACCGTCGTCGACAGCCGCCACCCCGTGCTGGTCTGGCAACCCGAGGGGATCCCCGTCCCCTGCTACGCCTTCCCCCGCGCCGAGGTCCGCACCGACCTCCTGCATCCGGCTGCGAACCCCCCGACGGGCCCCCGCACCGGCTCGCGCGTCTTCTACGACCTGGAGGTCGACGGCGAGCGGATGGCGAACGCGGCCTGGACCTTCCCCGGCGCCGACCTCGCCGGACACCTCGCCTTCGACTGGTTCCTGCGCCGGGAGAACGGCCTGGACCACTGGTACGACGAGGACGAGGAGATCTTCGGCCACCCCCGCGACCCGCACCACCGGGTGGACGCCCTGCGCAGCAGCCGTCACGTCCAGGTGGAGATCGGCGGAGTCCTGGTGGCCGACACCCGCCGCCCGGTCCTGCTCTTCGAGACCGGACTGCCCGCCCGCTACTACCTCCCGCCCGAGGACGTCCGCCTCGACCTGTTCGAGGCCACCCGGCACACCTCGCTCTGCCCCTACAAGGGCAACGCCCGCTACTGGAGCTTCGCCGGCGAGGCGGACGTCCCGAGCAACGTCCTGTGGAGCTACCCGGAGCCGCTGCCCGCGGTCGGCGCCGTCGAGGGACGGCTCGCCTTCTACAACGAGGCCGTCGACCTCGTCGTGGACGGCGAACGCCTGCCGCGCCCCGTCACCGTGTTCAGCGGCACGCTGAAGGAGTGACCCGCCCGAGGAAGCACACCGCCCGAGGAAGCACACCGCCCGACGAATCCCGAAGAAGTGACCCGTCCCAGGCCTCGGCATCAGGACATGAACCGGTCCAGCAGCGCGTCCAGCCCCGCGGCGAGGCCCTCCGCCCCGCCCCGCTCGGCCAGCGCCGGGGCCGCCTCCCGCAGCCGGGGCAGCTCCTGCGACGGCATCCGGTGCAGCCCCAGCCGGAACGCCGGATCCGTCTCCTCGGGGTTGTCCACCATCGCCCGCAGCTCCACCGAGACATAGCCCAGCAGCCACGCGGTGTACGCGCGGAACGCCGCCGTGGAGCGTGCCTCGTCCAGCCCGGCCTCCCGCAGCAGCCCCAGCACCCGCTCGTGGTCCTTCAGCACGGCCAGCGGGCGGCGCGCCAGCGGTACGGCCAGCATGCGGGTGGCGAGCAGGGGCACCGCGTGCGGATGCGCGAGACAGACCTCGTACGAGACCAGGGCGATGCGGTGCAGTCCGGCCCGCCAGTCGGAGGTGTCGTCCGGGGCGGCGGCCAGCCGCTCGGCGAGTTCCAGGTAGAGCGCCTCGACCAGGCCGTCCAGCAGGGCCTCCTTGCCGGCCGCGTACCGGTACAGCGCCATCGCCTCCACGCCGAGCTCACCGCCGAGGCGGCGCATGCTCAGCGCCGACAGGCCCTCCCGGTCCACCAGCTCCAGGGCGCTGGCCAGCACCCGCTCCCGGCTCAGCCGGCCGTAGCGGCCGCGGTCGCCGGCGCGTCGCGCGGGCGCCGGCTTCTTGGGGTTCGCCATCCCTCACCACCTCGGGTTTCCGTCCGTCAGGTCCGGCGGTGCGCGGGCCCGGTGGCAGCGTACGGGGTGATCCGGGCCGTCCCGGGTTGACCGGGCCGGTACCTGAGTGGATGATGTACGTATACATCGTATACATACGATGCTGCGGTGAGGGACCACGGGCACGCGGAACCGGATGGATCGGATTCGCACCCGCGCCGCCGGCGGAGCTGCCGCCCCCGTCGGCGCGGGGCCCGTGCCGCGACGGAACGACCGCGGGTGGCCGACGATCATGAGCGCGCCCATCGAGGACTACGCACTCCTCAGCGACCTGGAGACCGCGGCCATGGTCGGCCGGGACGGCTCCGTCGACTGGCTGTGTCTGCCCCGCTTCGACTCGCCCGCCTGTCTCGCCGCCCTGCTGGGCACCCCCGACCACGGCTTCTGGCGCCTCGCGCCGCTCGGCCGGGGCCGCTGCACGCGCCGGGCGTACCGGCCCGACACCCTCGTCCTGGACACGTACTGGGAGACCGTGACCGGCACCGTCAGGGTCACCGACTTCATGCCGCCGCGCGCCCAACTGCCCTGTCTGGTCAGGGTCGTCGAGGGACTCTCGGGGTCGGTGACCCTCCGCAGCGAGCTGCGGCTGCGCTTCCACCAGGGCCGGGTGGTGCCCTGGGCACGGCCCGACGGGGACCGCGTCGTCGCCGTCGCGGGGCCCGACGCGGTGTGGGTGAGCGCCGACGGACCCGTGCGGACCATCGGCGGGGAGTCCTCCACCGTCGCCGAGTTCACCGTCACCGCCGGAAACCGGCTCGCGCTGACCCTGGTCTGGGCGCCCTCCCACCGGCCCGGCCCGCCCGCACCGCTCACGGTGCCCGCGGAGACGGTGCTGAAGGAGACCGTCGACTACTGGCGCCGCTGGACCGGCCGCTGCCGCTACGACGGACCCTGGCGGGACGCCGTGGTCCGCTCCCTGATCACCCTCAAGGCGCTCACCTACGCCCCCACCGGGGGGATCGTCGCCGCCCCCACCACCTCGCTGCCCGGCTGCGTGGGCGGCGAACGCAACTGGGACCACCGCTACTGCTGGCTGCGCGACTCCACCCTCACCCTCTCCTGCCTCCTGCGCTGCGGCTACCGGGAGGAGGCCACGGCCTGGCTGGCCTGGCTGGTGCGGGCGATCGCCGGCGACCCGGCCGACCTCCAGACCGTCTACGGCGTCGGCGGGCAGCGCCTGCTGCCCGAGACCGAGGCGCCCTGGCTGCCCGGCTACGAGGGCTCGCGCCCGGTGCGGTTCGGCAACTCGGCGGTCGGCCAGTTCCAGCTCGACGTCTACGGCGAGGTCCTGGACACGCTCTGGCGGTCACTGCTCGCCGGCATCCCCATGCCCGCGCACGTGTGGAACCTGGTCGAGGTGATGATGGGCTTCCTGCTGCGGCACTGGCGCGAACCCGACCGGGGCCTGTGGCAGGTGCGCGGACCGCGCCGCCAGTTCGTCCACTCCAAGGTCATGACCTGGGTGGCCGCCGACCGCGCCCTGCGCATGGGGCGGCTCCTCGGCCGCAACGGCTCCTCGGACCGCTGGCGGACCATGCGCGACGAGGTCCGCCGGCAGATCCTGCGGCAGGGCTTCGACCCCGCCCAGCGCTCCTTCGTCCAGGCGTACGGCTCGCCCGCCCTCGACGCCTCCGCCCTGCTGCTGCCCCGGCTGCGCTTCCTGCCCGCCCGGGACCCCCGGGTGCGCGGGACCGTCCGCGCCATGAGCGGCCTCGACGACGGCGGATTCCTGCGGCGGTACGCCCGGGCCGGCCGCGGTGTGCACGAGGTGGACGGAATGCCGGGCCGCGAGGGCGCGTTCGTCTCCTGCTCGCTGTGGTACGCCGACGCGCTCGCCGCCACCGGCCGCACCGGGGAGGCCCGCGAGACCTTCGAGAGGGTCCTCGCCGTCCGCAACGACGTGGGACTGCTCTCCGAGCAGTGGGACCCCGCCCTCGGCCGCCAACTGGGCAACGCCCCGCAGGCGTCCAGCCACATCGCCCTCGCCGAGACCGCGTTCGCCCTGGCCGGGGACCTCGGCCCGACGGATGCCGGGGACTTCGGCCCGACGGCTTCCGGCGCCCTCAGCCCGACGGCTTCTGGCGCCGCGCGGACCCGGCGTAGCCGAGCGGGTTGAGCTGCTGGAAGCGCCAGCTGTCCCGGCACATGTCGGCCAGGTCCCGGGTGGGCCGCCAGCCCCAGGCCCGGTCCGCCGCGCTCACGTCGGCGACCAGTTCCGCCACGTCACCGGGCCGCCGCTGCTCCACCTCGTAGGGCACCTGGCGTCCGCACGCCCGGGAGAAGGTGTCGACCACGTCCAGCACCGAACTGCCCTTGCCGCGGGCGAGGTTGAACACCTGAAGGCCCGTCCGGTCGGCGAGGTGGTCCAGCGCCGTGCGGTACGCCTCGACGCAGTCCATGACATGCAGGTAGTCCCGGACCGCGGTGCCGTCGCGGGTGGGGTAGTCACCGCCGCGGACGCTCAGGCGCGGATGCCGGCCCACGGCCACCTGGGCCAGGTACGGCATCAGGTTGTCGGGCGTGCCCCGCGGGTCCTCGCCGAGCAGTCCGCTCGGATGGGCGCCGGCCGGGTTGAAGTAGCGCATGCACAGCACCGAGTACTCGGGGTGGCGGCGGCACAGGTCGGCGAGGATCTGCTCGCAGATCCACTTGGACTGGGCGTACGGATGGCCGGGCCGGGTGGGCGCGTCCTCGCGGATCGGGCCGGGGCCCGCCGCGCCGTAGACCGAGCAGGACGAGGAGTACACCAGCTGGTGCACCCCGTGGGAGTGCATGGCGCCCAGCAGGGCCATGGTGCCGCCCACGTTGACGTCGTAGTAGTCGACCGGTCTGCGCAGCGACCCGGACGCCGACTTCAGGCCCGCGAAGTGCAGGACGGCGTCCACCGTGTGCCGGTCGAAGACGGCCGACAGGGCGTGCCGGTCCCGGATGTCCAGGTCGTAGACGGCGCCGACGAAGCGGCCCGCGACGCGTTCGACGCGTGCGAAGACCTGCGAGGAGCTGTTGCTGTAGTTGTCGACCACGATCACCTCGTAGCCGTGGTCCAGCAGCTCGACGCAGGTGTGACTGCCGATGAATCCGCCCCCGCCGGTCACGAGGACAGTGGACGGTGCGCTCATGGGCCCGGCTCCGCTCCCTCATCTCACGAAGAACGCGAACACCGTATGTTTACGACGTATATGTACGACTGTGCGCCCCCGGGCCCCCACAGTCAAGCGCTCGGCCCCCGGCCGGCGGCCGGAAGCCGGAGGAGTGGCGCGAGGTGCGAGGGATACCCCTGGACGCGGCGGGTAGAGATCGCCTTCGTCGCCTCCCGCTGCGACCCCGTCGGTCATTTGTACTTACATTCTGACCTTTGCGTGAAATGATGTCTTAACAAAGTATTGACAGCGGGCGCCTCAAGGGATTGGATCCGGGACCAACGCAGCCGCGTTTCTCACCCGTCGTTCCCCTGTCGCACAGTGAGGTGCAGGAAAGATGGACCGCTCTTCGCACGCCCGCTCCCGCTTCCGCTCCCGCAGGACGACGACCCTGGCGGCCGTGGCCGCCGCGGCCGCCCTGACCCTCGCCGGCTGCTCCAGCGGCTCCGGCGGCAAGAAGGCCGAGGAGGGCGCGGACGGCGCCTCCGCGGGCAAGGCGGACACCCCGCGTATGACGGTCGCCCTGGTCACCCACCAGTCGCAGGGCGACACCTTCTGGGACATCGTCCGCAAGGGCGCCGAGGCCGCCGCCGCCAAGGACAACGTCAAGCTCGTCTACTCGGCCGACCCCAGCGCCGGCGTCCAGGCCAACCTGGTGCAGAACGCCATCGACCAGAAGGTCGACGGCATCGCCGTCACCCTCGCCAAACCCGACGCCCTCAAGGACGTCATAGCCAAGGCCAGGGCGGCCGGCATACCCGTCGTCGGCCTCAACTCGGGCGTCAGCGAGTGGCAGGACCTCGGCCTGATGGAGTTCTTCGGCCAGGACGAGACCGTCGCCGGCGAGGCGCTCGGCAAGCGGCTGAACGAGGCGGGCGCCAAGAACGCCGTCTGCGTCATCCAGGAACAGGGCAACATCGGGCTCACCCAGCGCTGCGACGGGGTGGAGAAGACCTTCTCCGGCACGGTCGAGACCCTGAACGTCAACGGCACCGACATGCCCTCGGTCAAGTCGACGATCACCGCCAAGCTCGCCGAGGACAAGGCCATCGACTACGTCGTCACCCTCGGTGCGCCCTTCGCGCTGACCGCCGCGAAGTCGGTGTCGGAGTCGGGCAGCAAGGCCAAGGTCGCCACCTTCGACCTCAACAAGGAACTCACCGGAGCCATCGGCGAGGGCTCCATCGAGTTCGCCGTCGACCAGCAGCCCTACCTCCAGGGCTACCTCGCGATCGACTCGCTGTGGCTCTACAAGAACAACGGCAACTACATGGGCGGCGGCGAGCAGCCCGTGCTGACCGGCCCCGCCTTCGTCGACAAGTCCAACGTCGAGGCCGTCGAGGGCTTCGCCGCCAAGGGCACCCGGTGATGAGCACGACCGGACAGGCCGGTCCGGCGGTGGCCGCACCGCCGGACCCCGGCCCGCCGAGGACCGGCCGCCGCCCCCTGGCGCTGAGGCTGCTCGCCCGGCCCGAGGTGGGCGTCCTCCTCGGCGCGGCCGCGGTGCTGGTCTTCTTCCTCGTCACCGCGCCGCCCGTGCGCGACGGCGGCTCGATGGCCAACATCCTGTACCAGTCGTCGACGATCGGGATCATGGCCCTGCCCGTGGCCCTGCTGATGATCGGCGGCGAGTTCGACCTGTCCGCGGGCGTCGCCGTGGTCACCTCGGCCCTCACCGCCAGCATGATCAGCTACCAGCTGACCATGAACGTCTGGGCCGGGGTGATCGTGGCCCTGGTCGTCTCCCTGGCCGTCGGGCTGTTCAACGGCTGGATGCTCGTACGGACCGGCCTGCCCAGCTTCCTCGTCACCCTCGGCACCTTCCTGATCCTCCAGGGCGCCAACCTCGCCGTCACCAAGTGGGTGACCGGGAACGTCGCCACCGACGACATCAGCGACATGGACGGCTTCGGCCAGGCCGAGGCCCTGTTCGCCTCCTCCTTCGACGTCGGCGGCGTCCAGGTCAAGATCACCATCGTCTGGTGGCTGGTCTTCGCCGCGCTCGCCACCTGGGTGCTGCTGCGCACCAAGTACGGCAACTGGATCTTCGCGGTGGGCGGCAACAAGGAGTCCGCCCGCGCCGTCGGCGTCCCGGTGACCTTCACCAAGATCTCCCTGTTCATGCTGGTCGGCTTCGGCGCCTGGTTCGTCGGCATGCACCAGCTGTTCTCCTTCAACACCGTGCAGTCCGGCGAGGGCGTCGGCCAGGAGCTGATCTACATCGCCGCCGCCGTCATCGGCGGGTGTCTCCTGACCGGCGGCCACGGCTCGGCGATCGGCCCGGTCTTCGGCGCCTTCATGTTCGGCATGGTCCAGCAGGGCATCGTGTACGCGGGCTGGAACCCCGACTGGTTCAAGACGTTCCTGGGCGTGATGCTCCTCGGCGCCACGCTCATCAATCTGTGGGTCCGCCGCACGGCGACCCGGAGGTGACCGCCATGACGACCCCGCACACCGCCACGGCCGACGACCCCGCCCCCGGCAGGGACCGGCCCCTCGTCGAACTGCGCGGCGCCGGCAAGTCCTACGGCAACATCCGCGCCCTGCACGGAGTGAGCCTCGCCGTCCACCCCTCCACGGTGACCTGCGTGCTCGGCGACAACGGCGCCGGCAAGTCCACCCTCATCAAGATCGTCTCCGGGCTGCACCGGCACACCGAGGGCGAGTTCCTCGTCGACGGCGAGGCGGTCCGCTTCGGCACCCCGCGCGAGGCCCTCGACCGCGGTATCGCCACCGTCTACCAGGACCTCGCGACGGTCCCGCTGATGCCGGTGTGGCGCAACTTCTTCCTCGGCTCCGAACTGACCCGGGGCCCCTGGCCCGTCCGCCGGCTCGACATCGCACGGATGAAGTCCACCGCCGACCGGGAACTGCGCAACATGGGCATCGTCCTGGACGACCTGGAACAGCCCATCGGCACCCTCTCCGGCGGCCAGCGCCAGTGCGTGGCCATCGCCCGCGCCGTCCACTTCGGAGCCCGCGTCCTCATCCTCGACGAGCCCACCGCCGCCCTCGGCGTGAAACAGTCCGGGGTGGTGCTGAAGTACATCGCGGCCGCCCGCGACCGGGGCCTCGGCGTCATCTTCATCACCCACAACCCCCACCACGCGTACATGGTCGGCGACCACTTCAGCGTGCTGCGGCTCGGCACCCTGGAGTTGTCCGCACCCCGCGACCGGGTCAGCCTGGAGGAACTCACCCACCACATGGCCGGCGGCACCGAGCTGGCCGCACTCAAGCATGAGCTGTCCCAGGTGCGGGGCGTCGACGTGGAGGAACTGCCCGAAGCCGGGGACCTCACCGCGCCGACCGCCCCCACCGACGAAGGAAAGGCGTGAACATGGCGGCACTGGACCGTATCCGGATCGGCTCCGCCCCGGACTCCTGGGGCGTGTGGTTCCCCGACGACGACCGGCAGGTGCCCTGGGCCCGCTTCCTCGACGAGGTCGCCGAGGCCGGCTACGAGTGGATCGAACTCGGCCCCTACGGCTACCTGCCCACCGACCCCGCCCTGCTGCGCGCGGAGGTCGCCGCCCGCGACCTGAAGGTGTCCGCCGGCACCGTCTTCACCGGCCTGCACCGCGGCCCCTCGGTGTGGGAGTCCACCTGGGAGCACGTCAGCCAGGTCGCCGAACTGACCCGGGCGACCGGCGCCCGGCACCTCGTGGTCATCCCCTCCTTCTGGCGGGACGACAAGACCGCCGAGATCCTGGAGCCGCCGGAGCTGACCGGCGAGCAGTGGGCCCACCTCACCAAGGGCATGGAACGCCTCGGCCACGAGGTCAAGGAGACCTACGGCCTCGACATCGTCGTCCACCCGCACGCCGACACCCACATCGACACCGAGGACCACGTGGAGCGGTTCCTCGACTCCACCGACTCCGACCTCGTCAACCTCTGCCTGGACACCGGGCACTACGCCTACTGCGGCGGCGACAGCGTCAAACTGATCGAGACCTACGGCGAGCGCATCGGCTACCTGCACCTCAAGCAGGTCGACCCGGACGTCCTCGCCGACGTCGTACGCGACGGCGTCCCCTTCGGTCCGGCCGTGCAGCGCGGGGTGATGTGCGAACCACCCACCGGCGTACCGGAGTTGGAGCCGGTCCTGGTGGCGGCGCAGCGGCTCGGGGTGGAGCTGTTCGCGATCGTCGAGCAGGACATGTACCCCTGCGAGCCGGACCGGCCGCTGCCGATCGCCGTGCGCACCCGCAAGTTCCTGCGCTCCTGCGGCGCCTGAGAGGACGGTCATGACCCCGACGCTGCGCGTTGCCGTCATCGGCACCGGACGCATGGGCGCCGACCACGTCCGCCGGATCAGGGACGTCGTCAGCGGGGCCCGGGTCACCGCCGTGGTCGACGTCGACGCACAGCGGGCCGGGGCCGTGGCCGCCCGCGTCGACGGCTGCGCCGTGCACACCGACCCGGCCGCCGCCATGGCCTCCGGCGACGTCGACGCCGTCCTCGTCGCCTCCCCGGGCCCGGCGCACGAGGAGGCACTCCTCGCCGCCTTCGCCCACGGCCTGCCGGTGCTGTGCGAGAAGCCCCTCACCCCCGACGCGGCCTCCGCGCTGCGCCTGGTCGAGGCCGAGACGGCGCTGGGCCGGCGCTTGGTCCAGGTCGGCTTCATGCGCCGCTACGACGCCGAGTACACGAGCCTGAAGGCACTGCTGGACGGCGGCCGGCTGGGCCGCCCGCTGATGCTGCACCACCAGCACCGCAACGTCTCGAGCGCGGAGTTCTTCACCTCCGAGATGCTCGTCACCGACTCCGTGGCGCACGAGGTGGACGTGACGCGCTGGCTCCTCGGCCAGGAGATCACCGCGGTCACCGTGCTGCGCCCGGCCTCCTCCGCCCTGGCGCCCGAGGGGCTGATCGACCCGCAGTTCGTGGTGCTGGAGACGGCCGGCGGGGCCCTGGCGGACGTGGAGATCTTCGTCAACTGCGGGTTCGGCTACCAGGTCCGCGCCGAGGCCGTCTGCGAACGCGGCACCGCCCGGATCGGCGAGGGCCACGCCCTGGTCACCACGGCGGAGGGACGCTGGGGCGGCACCGTCGACCAGGACTGGACCGAGCGGTTCGCGGCCGCCTACGACCGGGAGGTCCAGGCCTGGGTCGACGCCACCCGCCGCGGCGAGGTCACCGGGCCCGGCATCTGGGACGGCTACGCGGCCGCCGCCGTCTGCGAGGCCGGTGTGCGGTCCCTGCGCGAGGGCGGCCGGGTCCCGGTGGAGCAGGCCGAACGGCCCGCGTTCTACCGCTGAGCACGCGCTCGCCCCGCCCGACGGGCCGTCGCCGACCGGGCGGGTTAGCGTGCGCAGCAGTGACCGCACCCGCTCCCGGAGGCTCGTGATGGCTTCGCGACTCAACCCCTACATCAGCTTCGCCGGAGACGCCCGGCAGGCCCTGGAGTTCTACCAGGAGGTCTTCGGCGGCACCCTGGCCCTGAACACCTACGGCGACTTCGGGCAGCCCGACTCGCCGATGGCCGACAAGATCATGCACGGCATGCTGGAGACCCCGAGCGGCTTCACCCTGATGGGCGCCGACAACCCACCAGGCGCCGAGCACCAGCCGGGCCGGAACATCTCCGTCAGCCTCAGTGGCGACGACGACGCCGAGCTGCGCGGCTACTGGGCGAAGCTCGCCGAGAGCGGCACGGTCTCGGTGCCGCTGGAGAAGCAGATGTGGGGCGACGTCTTCGGCATGTGCACCGACCGCTTCGGCACCTTCTGGATGGTCAACATCAGCGGCGCGGAGGGCTGAGCGCCGACGCGCGGCCGGGGCACGCACCTGACCGCGCGACCGCGCGACCGCGCGACCGGACGTCCGCCCGATCACACGACCGCGCGAGCCCGTCAGACCCGGCGGACCTCCCCGACGGTGACGGGCCGGTGCTCGCGCAGCGACAGCGTGCACGCCTCGGCGATCCAGCCGGCCTCCAGGGCCTCCGCGACCGTGCACGGGGACGGCCGGGTACCGGCCACCACCTCGGTGAACGCGGTGAGTTCGGCCCGGTAGGCCGCGGCGAAGCGGTCCATGAAGAAGTCGTGCGGCGTGCCCGCGGGGAAGGTCGCCCCCGGCTCCACCGAGCGCAGCGGCAGCCTGTCCTCCAGCCCGACGGCGATGGAGTCCGCGAAGCCGTGGATCTCCATGCGGACGTCGTAACCCCGGGCGTTGTGGCGGGAGTTGGACACCACGGCCAGGGTGCCGTCGTCGAGGGTGAGGATCGCGCCGGTGGTGTCGGCGTCGCCCGCCCGCGCGATGTGGTCGGCACCCCGGTTGCCGCCCACCGCGTACACCTCGGTGACCTCGCGGCCGGTCACCCAGCGGATGATGTCGAAGTCGTGCACCGAGCAGTCCCGGAAGATCCCGCCGGACGCGGCGATGTACGCGGCCGGGGGCGGCGCCGGGTCCAGCGTCGTGGACCGCACGGTGTGCAGGTCACCCAGTTCCCCGGCGCGCACGGCGGCGCGGGCGGCGGCGAAACCGGCGTCGAAGCGGCGGTTGAAGCCGATCTGGACCGGCACGCCCGAGCCCTCGACGGCCCGCAGGACCCTCACGCCCTCGGCCATGGTCCCGGCCACGGGCTTCTCGCAGAACACGGGCAGGCCCGCCGCCACCGCGGCCAGGATCAGCGCCGGGTGGGCGTCGGTGGCCGCGGCCACGACGACGCCGTCCACCCCGGCGGCGAACAGGGCCTCGGGCGAGTCCACGACCTCGCCGCCGAAGCGCCCGGCGGCGGACTTGGCCGCGTCCGTGACGGGATCGGTGAGGACGAGGGAGTCGACGGCGTCGAGTCCGGAGAGGGTCTCGGCGTGGAAGGCGCCGATGCGGCCGAGGCCGAGGATTCCGATACGCATGAGGGTGCGGCTCCTAGGGAGGTGCGGGGGTTGTCAGTCGAGTCCGCCGAGTACGTTCTGGTCCCAGTCGATCACCGAGCCGGTGACCACGCCCGAACGGTCCGAGAGCAGGAACACCGCGAAGTCGGCGATCTCGTCCGGCCGGCCGAGCCTGCCCATCGGCAGCCGGGCGCCGGCCCGCTCGCGCCAGTCGTCCCCGGCGCCGTGGAAGGCCCGCTGGGTGGCGTCCTCGCCCTCGGTCTCCGTCCAGCCGATGTTGAGGCCGTTGATCCGGATCCGGTCGAAGCGGTGCGCGTGCGCGGCGTTGCGGGTGACCCCGACCAGCCCGGCCTTGGCGGCGACGTACGGCGCCAGGAACGGCTGCCCGCCGTGGGCCGAGGACGTGATGACGTTGAGGATCGTGCCCGGCGCCTGGCGGGCCAGCATGTCCGCCACCGCCGCCCGCATCGCGAAGAACGGCGCCCTGAGATTGACGGCGATGTGCCGGTCGAACAGCTCGGGCGTGGTGTCCAGCAGGGTGCCCCGCGCGGTCAGCCCGGCGGAGTTCACCAGGCAGTCGACCCGGCCGTACGCGGCCACCGTCTCGGCGACGGTGCGCCCGGCCTCCTCGGCCCCGGCCAGGTCGGCGCCCACGAACAGGGCCTTGCCGCCGGCCTCCGTCAGCTCCCGGACCAGCGCCTCGCCGGGCCCGGGGCGCCGGCCGGTCACCGTCACCGCCGCCCCCTCCCGTACGGCGGCCCGGGCGACGGCGGCACCGACGCCCTGGGTGCCGCCGTTGACGAGGACGACCTTGTCGTCGAGAAGTCCCATGAGATGCGGTTCCCTTCAGCTCAGGCGCCGCTCGGCGGCGGCCCTCAGTTCGGCGCGCAGGACCTCCGGCGGCCGGGCTTCGGCCAGCGCGCGCCGTACGAGGTCCGCCTGCGAGGGCGGGGCGAGTCCGTCCACCGGCGGGTCACGGTCGAGGTTGGTGGGGAAGGGGTAGCCCTCGGCGGCCGCCGCGACCACGTTGTCGAGCGGCTCCGGGGCCACGCCCTCGGCGCGGCGGCGCAGCAGCACGGGGTAGACGGCGTTCACCACCGCCTCGCGGTCCACCGTCTCCATCGCCCGCCCGAACGCCGACGACACCTGGAGCAGGTTGGCCGTGCGCCGCACGTCCGCGGTGCGGTTGGCCCCGGCGGCGTGGAACAGCGCCGGGTTGAAGAAGACCACGTCGCCCTTGGCCAGGGGCAGCTGTACGTGGTGGGCGTCGAAGTACGCCCGGAACTCCGGCCGCCGCCAGGCCAGATAGCCCGGCTCGTAGGTCTGCGAGTACGGCAGGTACAGCGTCGGGCCCGACTCCACCGGCATGTCGGCGTGCGCCACGGCGCCCTGGAGGGTGAGCACGGGGGAGAGGCGGTGCACGTGCGCCGGATGGGCGGCCGCGGCCTCGTCGGAGAGGAACCCCAGGTGGTAGTCGCGGTGCGCGGTCTGCGCGACGCCGCCCGGGTGGACCACGTTGACCTGGGAGGTCACCTGGTAGCCGGGGCCGAGCCAGGCCCGGGACACCTGGGCGAGCACGTCGTTGGCGTAGTAGTCGGCGAACCCGTCGGGGTCGCGCAGGGCGGCCTTCTCCAGCGCGTTCCAGACCCGGTCGTTGGTGCCGGGCCGCGCGAAGTGGTCGCCCGCGTCCCGGCCCGAGGCCCGCTGTTCGGCGATCAGGGCGTCGAACACCCCGGTCAGCCGGTCGACGACCGCCGGGTCGGGGAACGCGCCGCGGAAGACCATCACACCCGGCCCGTCGGTGAGGGCGCGGATCAGCTCCTCGTCGGGCGCGGCGCCCTCGTAGACGAGCACGTTCCGCTCGACGGCCACGGCGTGCGGATAGTCCGCCGGGTCGGTGGCGCGCTCGACCTGCGCGCGGAAGGAGCCGAGGTCGCAGTCCCGCTGGGACAGCCGGGCACGGGGGCGTGCGGGGGTGAAGGACATCGGTGTCCTCTCGGTGACAGGGGCGGCTCAGTGCTGTCATTCTTGTCAGGACAAAGACGTCGAACAACCAGCAGGAAGCCATCAAAAACCCCTCAAGGGAGACTGCCCGATGGGCCATCCGTTCCCGATCCGCGAGATCGCGCGCCAGGCGGGGCTCAGCGAGGCCACCGTGGACCGGGTGCTCAACGCCAGGGGAGGGGTGCGCGACAGCACGGCACGGGAGGTGCGCCGGGCCATCGCCGATCTGGACCGGCAGCGCACCCAGGTCCGCCTGGTCGGCCGTACCTTCATGGTCGACATCGTGATGCAGGCCCCGGAGCGGTTCAGCACCGCCGTCCGGGCCGCCCTGGAGGCCGAACTGCCCTCCCTGCACCCGGCGGTGGTGCGCTCGCGCTTCCACTTCCGGGAGACCGGCCCGGCGGGGGAGCTGACCCGGGTCCTGGACCGGATCGCCCGGCGCGGCACCCAGGGGGTGATCCTCAAGGCGCCGGACGTCCCCGAGGTCACCGCCGCCGTGGGCCGGCTGGCGGAGGCCGGGATCCCGGTGGTGACCCTGGTGACCGACCTGCCCTCCACACCCCGCCTGGGCTATGTCGGCATCGACAACCGGGCCGCCGGCGCGACCGCCGCGTACCTCATGGGGCAGTGGCTGGGCGACCGGCCCGGCCATGTGCTCACCAGCCTGTCCAGCGGCTTCTTCCGCAACGAGGAGGAGCGCGAGATGGGCTTCCGCAGCGCCATGCGCGCCCGCCACCCCGGGCGCGCCCTGGTGGAGGTGACGGAGGGACAGGGGCTGGACGCCACCCAGTACGACCTGGTCCGCGCCGCGCTCCTCGGGGACCCGGAGATCCGTGCCGTCTACTCCATCGGCGGCGGCAACAACGCCACCCTGCGGGCCTTCGCCGACCTCGGCCGACAGTGCGCGGTGTTCGTCGCCCACGACCTCGACCACGACAACACCCGGCTGCTGCGCGAGCACCGCCTGTCCGCGGTCCTCCACCACGACCTGCGCCAGGACCTGCGCGAGGCCTGCCACCACGTCATGCGCGCCCACGGCGCGCTGCCGCCCGCCGGACCCTCGCCGCCGTCCCCGATCCAGGTGGTGACGCCCTACAACATGCCCGCCGGCTAGGGCCCTTCTGATGGACCTCCGCGGCGTCGCGACGCCCGGCACGCACTCTCGACGCACGGCGTGGAGGGACAGGTGGCTCCGCCACATGACCCTCCACGCCGCACGCCGAGCGCACGCACCGAACGCCGCTCCTTCTGCCACGGAGATCCATCAGAAGGACCCTAGGTCAGTTCGACCCACGCACCGGTCCGTGCCGAGCGGCTCATCGCGTCGAGGGCGACGGCGCTGTGCACGGCGTCCGCAAGGGTGGCGCCGTGGGAGCGGCCCTCGGCGATGGAGCGCAGGAAGCGGTACGCCTCCACGACCTTGAGGTCGTCGTAGCCCATCGCGTTCGCCGCGCCCGGCTGGAACGCGCCGAACTCGCCGTCCCCCGGCCCGACATGGACCGTGCTGACGGGCTGGTCCTGGTAGGCGGTGCCGCGGCTCACGCCGAGTTCGTTCATCCTGCGGAAGTCCCAGAACACCGCGCCCCGGGTGCCGTGCACCTCGAACCCGTAGCTGTTCTGCTCGCCGACCGAGACCCGGCACGCCTCCAGCACCCCGCGGGCGCCGGAGGCGAACCGCAGCAGACAGCTGACGTAGTCCTCGTTCTCGACCGGGCCCAACTCGCCGCCGACCGCCCGGGTGTGGCCCTGCGTGGCGCCGGACGGGCGAGGCCGCTCGGGCACGAACACCGCCGTGTCGGCGGCGAGCGAGACGAGGTCGCCGAGCAGGTACCGGGCGAGGTCCACACCGTGCGAGGCGAGGTCGCCGAGCACCCCGCTGCCGCCGCGCTCACGCCGGTAACGCCAGGTCAGCGCGGCCTCGGGATGGGCCGCGTAGTCGCTGAACAGCCGGAACCGGGCGTGTGTGACCGTGCCGATGTCCCCCGCGGCGATCAGCTTCCGGGCCGTCTCCACCGCGGGCGCGTTGCGGTAGTTGAAGCCGACCGCGCCGTGCACCCCGGCCCGCGCGACCGCGTCCGCGACCGCCCGGGCGTCCTCGGCGGTCAGCCCGACCGGCTTCTCGATCCACAGGTGCTTGCCCGCCTCGGCCATCGCGACCCCGATCTCGCGGTGCAGGAAGTTGGGCGCGGTGACGCTCACCGCCCGCACCCGGGGATCGGCGGCCACCTCGCGCCAGTTGCGGGTGGCCGAGGCGAAGCCGAACCGCTCGGCCGCCTCCTCCGCCCGGCCCGGCACCTCCTCGGCGACGGCGACCAGTTCCGGGCGCAGCGGCAGCCGCGGATAGTGGTGCCGCACACGGGCGTAGGCCTGGGTGTGCACCCGCCCCATCCAGCCGAATCCGACGACGGCGACCCCGAGCGCATCCACCATGACAGCCCTTCTCCGGACGGCCCCTCCGCGCACCGGCCACATTTTGGACCGGTCCACAACGTGTCCGACCACCCTGAGCCGGTCTCCTTCCCGGTGTCAACCCTTTGACAAGCCCGTACACCCCATGGAACGGTCCATCGCATGAGACCGCCGACCATCCGCGACGTGGCCGAACGCGCCGGCGTCTCCAAGTCCCTGGTCTCCCTGGTGCTGCGCGGCTCCCCCCAGGTGCGGCCCGAGAAGCGGGACGCCGTGCTGCAGGCCGTCCGCGAACTCGGCTACCGCCCCAACACCGCCGCCCGCAGCCTCAGCGAGCGCCGCACCCGGACCGTCGGCGTGCTCCTGAACGACCTGCGCAACCCCTGGTTCGTGGACCTCCTCGACGGGCTGAACCCCCTGCTCCACGACAACGGCCTGCACATGCTGCTCGCCGACGCCCGGCTCAACCGCCGCACCGGCCAGGACCCCGCCGAACCCCTCCTCGACCTGCGGGTGGACGGCCTCGTCGTGGTCGGCACGCTGCCCGACCCGGCCGCGCTGGGGCCGGTCGCCGAGCGGATGCCGGTGGTCGTGGCGGGCGCCCGTGAGGCGGTGCCGGAGCACGTGGACGTCGTGGCGGGCGACGACGGGCACGGCGCCCGGCTGGCCACCGAGCACCTGATCGGCCTCGGCCACCGTGGGATCGCGCACCTCGCGGGCTACGGCGCGGTCGGCGGGCTGCGCCGGCGCGGCTTCGAGGAGACCATGCGGGCGCACGGCCTCGGCGACCTCGCCCGGGTCGAGGCCTGCGACATGACCGAGGAGGGCGGCCACCGTGCCGCGGTACGGCTGCTGGGCCGCCCGGACCGGCCGACGGCGCTCTTCGCCGTCAACGACATCTCCGGGATCGGCGCGCTCTCGGCGGCCGAGGAACTGGGGCTGCGGGTGCCGCGCGACCTGTCCGTCGTCGGCTACGACAACACCGGGATCTCCCGGCTGCGGCACCTGTGGCTGACCACCGTGGACGGCGCGGGGTACGACGTGGGCCGGCGTGCCGCCCGCTGTCTGCTCGACCGGTTCGACCGGCCCGGCGCGCCGGGCCTGCTGCGGCTGGCCACCCCCGCGCTGGAGGTCCGGGGCACCACGGCCCCGCCGCTCACAGACTGATCGAGTAGACCTTGCGCAGCGTCTCGTGCACGGTCCACGTCGTCCGGTCGCCCTCGCGCAGCACCGCCATGTCGCCGGGCCCCACCGTGAGTGTCGGGCCGCCCTCGACCTCGACCGTGGCCGAACCGCTGATCACCACGAACAGCTCGTCCGCCTCGGTGTCGGTGACCACGCCCGGGGTGATCTGCCAGATCCCGCGCACCTGACGTCCGTCCGCCGACTCCCACAGGACCTTCCCGGTCACCTCGGGGGTGCCGGAGACGATCTGCTCCGGGGCGAGCGGCTCGGGTTCGAGCTCGGCGTCGGGGACGTGTACGACGAAACTGTGGGTCATGGGCAGGACCCTAACCAGGGGGAGCGGGCCCCGGCCGCGGACAGAGTGTGGGGTGTCGGGGGCGGCGGGAGGACACTTCGTCGCGGCGGCAGAACGTTGGACAAAATTGTTGACAATTCTGTCTGGCTAGATTTACGTTCGACAGGCACTCACTCAGGGAGGGCAACGATGCCGAAAGAAGCCCGTCCGGGCACCGGGGAGCAGGCCAAACAGCTCGCGCTCGCGCGGCTGCGGCAGGCCATCCTGCACGGCGAGATGGCACCGGCCCAGCGGCTGGTGGAGAACGAACTCGCCGAGCAGTTCGGTGTGACACGGGCGAGCATCCGCGCGGCGCTCATCGATCTGGAGGCCCAGGGCCTCGTCGAACGGATCCGCAACCGCGGCTCGCGGGTGCGGGTGGTCACGGTGGACGAAGCGGTCGCCATCACCGAGTGCCGCATGGTCCTGGAAGGACTGTGCGCGGCGAAGGCGGCCGTCGCGGCGAGCGACGACCAACTGGCCGAACTCACCGAGCTGGGCACGGCGATGACCAAGGCCGTGGCAGCCGGCGAGCCGGTCACCTACTCCGACCTCAACCACGAACTGCACACCCGGATCCGGGAGTTCTCCGGCCAGCGCACCGCGCTGGAGCTGCTGGAGCGGCTCAACGCCCAACTGGTGCGTCACCGCTTCCAGTTGGCACTGCGGCCAGGGCGTCCGCAGCAGTCCCTGAGCGAGCACCTGGCGATGATCGAGGCGATCAGTGCCAGGGACCCCGAGGCGGCCGAGGCGGCCGTCCGCGCCCACCTCAGCAGCGTCATCGAGGCGCTGCGCGACTGAACCTCGCACGAGGCGGGCGCTCACCTGTCGACGCGGCGTGAGCCGAAGGGGCGTGCGAGGACGGCGGCGCGAGCAGGCCGTGGCCCACCGGGCCGGAGGCCGCTCGCGCCGCCGCCCGCGCACGGGCGCCCCGAGGCCGCACCGCCCGAGAAGAGAGAGCTCGCAACCATGACTCAGGCCAACGTGCCGGCCCCGCCACGCTCCACGCTCGTGGTGACCGCCCACGCGGGGGACTTCGTGTGGCGGGCGGGCGGGGCCATCGCCCTGGCCGCGGCCCGCGGGGAGAAGGTGACCATCGCCTGTCTGACCTTCGGTGAGCGCGGAGAGTCCGCCAAGGCGTGGCGCGAGGGCATGAAGCTGGAGGAGATCAAGGCGGTCCGGCGTGACGAGGCCGAGCGGGCCGCCGCCGTCCTCGGCGCCGAGGTCCGCTTCTACGACGCCGGCGACTACCCGCTGATCGCCACCCCCGAGCTGACCGACCGGCTCGTGGAGGTCTACCGCGAGACCCAGCCGGACATCGTCCTCACCCACCCCACCGAGGACCCCTACAACGGCGACCACCCCGCCGCCAACCGCATGGCGCTGGAGGCCCGGGTGCTCGCCCAGGCCATCGGCTACCCGGGCAGGGGCGAGATCATCGGCGCCCCGCCGGTCTTCTACTTCGAGCCCCACCAGCCGGAGATGAGCGGCTTCCGGCCCGAGGTCCTCCTGGACATCACCGAGGTCTGGGAGACCAAGCGCAAGGCGATGGAGTGCCTCGGCGCCCAGCAGCACCTGTGGGACTACTACACCGACCTCGCCGTCCGCCGGGGCGTCCAGCTCAAGCGCAACGCGGGCCCCAACCTCGGCCTCGCCCACAAGGCCATGGCCGAGGCGTACATGCGCCCCTACCCGCAGATCGCGAAGGAGCTGGCATGAGCGGCGTCGTCGTCACCGGTCCGCCCAGGGCCGAGGCCGCGGACGTCGAGGCGCTCGCCGCGTTCGGCGTGGCCACCGTCAGCGAGGCGATGGGCCGCACCGGCCTGCTCGACCACGGGATCCGCCCGATCCAGCAGGGCGTACGGGTCGCCGGCACCGCCGTCACCGTGCTGAGCTGGCCCGGCGACAACCTCATGATCCACGCGGCCGTGGAGCAGTGCGGCGAGGGCGACATCCTCGTCGTCACCACCACCTCCCCGTCCGTGGACGGCATGTTCGGCGAACTCTTCGCCACGGCCCTGCACCGGCGGGGCGTACGCGGCCTGGTGATCAACGCGGGCGTCCGGGACACCCAGGAACTGCGCGAGACGGGCTTCCCGGTCTGGTCACGGGCGGTCTCGGCGCAGGGCACGGTCAAGGCGACCGGCGGCTCGGTCAACGTACCGGTGGCCGTCGACGGCCGGGTGATCCGCCCCGGGGACGTGATCCTCGCCGACGACGACGGCGTGGTCGTCGTCCCCCGCGAACGGGCCCGGGAGACGGCGGAGCTCTCCGAGGCCCGCGAGGCGAAGGAGGCCGCCGCGCGCGCCGCCTTCCTCGACGGCGAACTCGGCCTGGACCGCTACGGATTGCGGGAGAAACTCAAGGCGCTCGGCGTCGAGTACCGCACGTACGAGGAGCACACCGGAGAGCGGCCGTGACGCGGGGGCCCGAGGAGGTGCCCTGTCTGCTGATGCGCGGCGGCACCTCCAAGGGCGCCTACTTCCTCGCGGACGACCTCCCCGCGGAGCCCGCCGCCCGGGACGCCCTGCTCCTGCGGATCATGGGCAGCCCGGACCCGCGCCAGATCGACGGACTCGGCGGAGCGCACCCGCTCACCAGCAAGGTGGCCGTGGTCTCGCCGTCCGCCGACCCGCACGCCGACGTCGACTACCTCTTCCTCCAGGTCGCCGTCGACCGGGCGGAGGTGAGCGACCGTCAGAACTGCGGGAACATCCTCGCCGGGGTCGGCCCGTTCGCCGTGGAACGGGGCCTGGTCGCGCCGGGGGAGGCGCGGACCGCCGTCCGCATCCGCATGGTCAACTCCGGCGAGCGGGCCACCGCCGCCTTCCCGACACCGGGCGGGCGGGTCGACTACACCGGCGACGCCGCGATCTCGGGGGTGCCCGGCACCGCCGCCCCCGTCCTGATCGAGTTCCCGGCGGGCGCCGCGCCCCTGCTGCCCACCGGACGCGCCCGCGACGAGATCGACGGCGTGCCCGTCACCTGCGTGGACAACGGCATGCCGACCGTCCTGATCGAGGCCGCTGCGCTGAAGGTCACCGGATACGAGCCGCCCGCCGACCTGGAGGAGGACGCCGCGCTGGCCGACCGGCTGCGCCGCATCCGGCTGAAGGCGGGCCGCCTGATGGGGCTCGGCGACGTGTCCGGCACGACCGTGCCCAAGCTCACCCTCCTCGCCCCGCCCCGCGAGGGCGGCGCCGTCACCACCCGCACCTTCATTCCCGTGCGCTGCCACCCCTCGATCGGAGTGCTCGGCGGGGCGAGCGTCGCCGCCGGCCTGCGCATCGAAGGAAGCGTGGCCGAGGGAATCGCCCGAGTCCATCCGGAAAGTGACCGAATTCGCATAGAACATCCCTCGGGATTCCTCGACATCGAAAGTAGCCTCGGCGTGACCGCCGACGGCACCCCCTTCCCCCGCCGTACGGCCGTGGTCCGTACGGCCCGCAAGATCTTCGACGGCTCCGTGTTCCCCAGGGCCGCCGGACACCCCACAGGAGGTCAACGATGACTCCGCCGCTCGGCGACATCGCCCACATCGGCCACGCTCAGCTCTTCACCCCCGACCTGGACGCCAGCGTCGCCTTCTTCACCGACTACCTGGGACTGACGGTCAATCAACAGGTGGGCGACAGCGTCTACTTGCGGACCTTCGACGACTACGAGCAGCACAGCCTGGTGCTCACCGCCCGCGAGACACCCGGCCTCGGCCGGCTGGCGCTGCGCACCTCCGGCGAGGAGGCGCTGCACCGCCGGGTCCGGGCGGTCGAGGAGTCCGGCGGCACCGGGCACTGGGTCGAGGACGAACCCGGCCTCGGCAAGCTCTACGTCACCACCGACCCCGACGGCCACGAACACGCCCTGTACTGGGAGAGCGAGCACTACACGGCCCCCGAGGGGCTGGAACCGGCGCTGAAGAACCAGCCGCAGGCCAAACCCAACCGGGGCGTGGGCGTACGGCGGCTCGACCACATCAACTTCCTCGCCGCCGACGTCCTCGCCAACTCCGAGTTCCAGCAGAACGTCCTCGGCGCCCGCCCGACGGAACAGATCCGGCTCGACACCGGACGGATCGCGGCCCGCTGGCTGACGTACACGAACAAGTCGTACGACGTCGTCTACACCTCGGACTGGACCGGGTCGGCCGGCCGGCTGCACCACATCGCGTTCGCCACCGACACCCGCGAGGACATCCTGCGCGCCGCCGATCTGGCCATCGACAGCGGGGTGTTCATCGAGACGGGCCCGCACAAGCACGCGATCCAGCAGACCTTCTTCCTGTACGTGTACGAGCCCGGCGGCAACCGGATCGAGCTGTGCAACCCGCTCACCCGGCTGGTGCTGGCGCCCGACTGGCCGCTCGTCACCTGGACCGAGGAGGAGCGGAAGAAGGGGCAGGCCTGGGGCCTGAAGACCATCGAGTCGTTCCACACCCACGGGACCCCGCCCGTCGCGTGACAGGGGCGCGCGAGGAGCCGTTCCCGCATTGTCGCTGAGATTGTTGACAAAAACGTTGACTCTTTCGGGGCGGCTCCTTAGCGTCTAGCGCACCCCGCACGAGAGGAAGAACAAAGATGTCCCCCCTCGCTCCATCCACCCGCGGCAGCAGACTGGCCCTCCTGGTCGTCGGCCTGTGCTGGCTGGCCGTTCTCTTCGACGGCCTCGACATGTTCATCTACGGCTCGGTGCTGCCCCACCTGCTGGAGACCAAGACCTTCGGCCTGACCCCCGACCAGGCCGGCGACCTCGGCTCCTACGCCACCTTCGGCATGCTGATAGGCGCCCTGACCGCGGGCACCGTGGCGGACCGGATCGGGCGCAAGAAGCTCATGGTGGCCTGCGTGACCCTGTTCTCGCTGGCCTCCGGCGTCTGCGCGCTGGCCGACAGCGTCGCCGTCTTCGGCCTCGGCCGCACGGTGGCCGGGATCGGCCTCGGCGGGCTCCTGCCGACCGCGATCAGCATGGTCTCCGACTACGCCCCGCGGGGCCGCGGAGCCATCGTCATCGGCCTGCTGATGACCGCCCACCACGCCGGTGGCATCCTCTCCGCCTACGTCGCCAAGTGGCTGATCGACCCCGTCGGCTGGCGCGCCGCCTTCTGGGTCTGCGTGCTCCCGCTCCTGTTCGCCCCCGTGCTCGCCAGGTTCCTCCCCGAGAGCCTGAGCTTCCTCGTCGCCAAGGGCCGCACCGAGGAGGCCCGCGCGCTGGCCGCCCGGTACGACGTCGAACTCCCCGCCGCCAAGGGCGACAGGCAGGGCGCCGCCGACCGCTGGACCAACCTCGTCGGCCTCTTCCGCGGCGGCGAGTGGGTCCAGACCCTGCTGTACTGGCTGGCCTCCTTCGGCGGCCTGCTCCTGGTCTACGGCGTCGCCACCTGGCTGCCCACCCTGATGCGCGCCGAGGGCTACGCGCTCGGCTCCGCGCTGACCTTCGTGGTCGTCTTCAACCTCGGCGGCATCGTCGGCATGCTGGTGGCGGGCCGCGCCGCCGACCGCTTCGGCGCCCCGCGGATCTCGGCGGTCTGGTTCGCGCTCACCGCGGCCGGGGTGTTCCTGCTCAGCGTCCACATGCCGACCGCGGTGACCATGACGGTCGTCTTCCTCACCGGTGTCTTCCTCAACAGCGCCCAGACGATGATCTACGCGACCGTCTCGATCGGCTCGGAGCCCGGCAACCGCGCCACCGCCGTCGGCTGGACCTCCGGCATGGGCCGCTTCGGCGCCGTCTTCGGCCCCTGGCTCGGCGGCCAGCTGCTCGCCGCGGGCAACGGCGACTGGGGCTTCACCGCGTTCGCGCTCGCCGGGGTGTCGTCCATGGTCTTCATCGGCATCGCCGCCCTGCGCGACGGCTGGAGGAACGCCGCCGAGAGCGCCCCGCAGAAGCTGGTCGGCACCCACTGAGGACGCCGGACACCGGTCCCCGCGACACGCGGAGACCGGCGTCGGCCGTTCCCACGGCCGGGGCCCGGGAACGCGTCGGCACCGCCTCCCGGTGCCGGGTGGCGGTGCCGTGCGGGGCGGGGGTGTCAGCCCATCTGGTCCTCGGCCGACAGGTGTTCCACCGTGCGGCCGGTCTCGGTGAAGGTGCGGGTGACATGGCCCGAGGAGTACACCCACAGGATCCGCAGCGGGCCGTCGCCGGTGTTCCGGAAGAGATGGGGGACCGGGGACGGGATGTACGTCGTGTCGAACCGCTCCAACTTCGTCACCTCGCCGTTCACCACCACCTCCGCCTCGCCCTCCAGGACCGTCACGTGCTCGTCGCAGTTGTGCGAGTGCAGCGGCGCGCCGGAACCGACCGGATACACGCTCATCCCGCTGGTGATCCTGTTCTCGCCGCCCGCCGAGGGCGTGGTGATCAGCGGCGTCGTCACCACGGAGCCGCCGCGGTCCAGCAACGGCACCGACGCGACCTTGATGATCGTGGTCATCCGGGGTTCCTCTCCAGTACGTGGTTCCGGGCGACCGACGGTAGGTCGCGCGCGAGCGAATGGGTGCCCTCCGGCGTGCAGTTTTACCTTGCGTTCCGAGGAGGGTGAGCTTCCCCGGCCCGGCTGTACCGTCTGCTGGCGTCGCACGGCGATCCGTTCCGTGCCCGCAACGTGCCGGAAAGAAAAGGCAGGTATCGGCCACATGAGGCTCCCCGTTCTCAGCCAAGACGAAATGGATCCGCGGCAGCAGGAACTGGCCGCCCGGATCGCCGGCCGCCGCGGCGCCGTCCGCGGCCCCTTCCGGGTCTGGCTGCACAGCCCGGAGATGTGCGAACGGGCCGAGTCCCTCGGGGCCTTCGCACGCTTCGACTGCTCCCTCCCCAAGCACCTGCGCGAGCTGAGCCTGCTGATGGCCGCCCGCAACTGGGACGCCCAGTACTCCTGGAACGCCCATGTGCACCAGGCGATCGAGGCCGGCATACCCGAGGCCGCCGTCCAGGCCGTCGCCGAGCGCCGCGAGGCCGTCTTCGACGACGAGGCGGACCAGGCGTTCTACCAGTTCTGCCGCGAGATCCTCGACGACCACTTCGTCACCGACGCCACCTTCGCCCGGGCCCTCGCCCACTTCGGCCCCAAGGGCCTGGTCGACACCATCGGCGCCCTCGGCAACTTCACCATGCTCGGCATGTGCCTCAACGCCTTCCAGGTCGACCTCCAGGCCGACAGGGAACCGCCGTTCCCCGACATCCGCGGCTACGCCCGCGTCGTGCCCGAGGTCACGCCGTGAGCACCTCCGCCGTGGTCCGCGTACGCGGTGTCACCAAGAGCTTCGGCGGCGCGGCCGCGCTGAAGGACGTGGGCCTCGACCTGCTCCCCGGCGAGGTGCACGCCCTGATGGGCATGAACGGCGCCGGCAAATCGACCCTGGTGCACGTCCTCGCCGGCGTCCACCAGCCCGACCGGGGCACCGTCGACATCGACGGCCACGCCCACCGCTCGCTGACCATGCGTCAGGCCCGGCGGCTCGGCATCTCCTTCGTGCCGCAGCGCCGCGAACTGGTCATGGGCCTCACCGTCGCCGAGAACGTCCTCCTCGGCGACCTGCCGGTCAAAGGGGGCCGGGTCAGCTGGTCCACGGTGAAGGACCAGGCGCGCGGGGCACTGCGCGACCTCGGGATCCACCTCGACGTGGAACAGCCCGCCGGAGCCCTGACGGTGGCCGAGCAGACCATGGTCGAGGTCGCCCGCGAGGTGCGCCGCGGCGGCCGGGTCCTCATCCTCGACGAGCCCACCGCCTGCCTCGGCGCCGACGCCGCCGACCAGGTCAAGGCCCTGGTGCGCCGGCTCAGGGACGAGGGCATCGCCATCGTCTACATCTCGCACTACATCGACGAGGTCCTCGACGTCGCCGACCGGGTCACCGTGATGCGCGACGGCCGCGTCGTGCACACGGGCACCGTCGACGGCCTCGACGGCACCGGACTGGTCCGGCACATGGTCGGCCGGGACGTCGTCTCCCACCGCCCGACCCGGCCGGCACCGAGAGACGAGGTCGGCCTGGAGGTCCGGGGCCTCGCCCGGGGCCGCTTCATCCGCGACTTCGGTGTCGAGGTGCGCCGGGGCGAGGTCGTCGGGGTGCTCGGAGCCGCCGGCGACGCGCAGTCCTACCTCTTCGACCTGCTCTCGGGCCGGACCCGCCCGGACACCGGGGAACTCCTCGTCGACGGCCGCCCCGTACCGCTCGGCAAGGTGCGGCACTCGCTGCGCAGCGGACTGCGCTGCGTCACCGGCGACCGCCGCAACCTCGGCATCATCCCCGGCCTGTCCGTCGACGAGAACCTGATGCTCGCCAGCGACCGCTTCGACCGCCGCCGGCTGCACCGGGACGCCGAGCAGACCCGCCGTGCCGCCCCGCGCCGCGAGACGTACGGCGTGGTCACCCTCGCCCGCAACCCCGCGGTCAGCGCGCTCTCCGGCGGCAACCAGCAGAAGGTGCTGCTCGCCAAGTGGCTGGAGACCGCCCCGGCCGCGGTCTTCCTGGAGGACCCCACCAACGGGGTCGACGTCGCCGCCAAGGCCGACATCCACACCATCGTCGACGACCTCGCGAGCCGGGGCGTGGCGGTCCTGCTCGCCTCCTCCTCCGCCGAGGAGGTCATGCGCCTGGCCGACCGGGCGGTGGTCGTGCGCTCCGGCCGGATCGTCGCCGAGCACGACATCGCCCGCATCACCCGCGACGAACTGGTCGCGACCGCCCTGGGAGGGGACAACTCATGAGCCTGAAGACGCCGGCCCCCGAGGCCGAATCCCCCGCCGGGCGGACGCCGTCCGGACCCGCGGAGCACACCACGGGCGGCCTCCTGGCGGTCGTACGGCGGATCCCGCACCTCGGTCTGCTCACCGTGCTGATCCTCGTCGCGGGCTTCACCGCCACCCGGAGCGACGCCTTCCTGACCCAGGACAACCTGATCAACGTCCTGCGCCAGGTGAGCATCACCGCCGTCATCGCCGCCGCCCTCACGCTGGTGATGACCGCGGGCGGCATGGACTTCTCCATGGGCAGCAACGTCTACGTCGTCGCCGCCCTCGCCGCCCAACTCCTGCACAACGGCGCCTCCGTCGTCGTCACCATCCTCGCCTCCGTCGCCCTCGCCATGGCGATCGGACTCGTGAACGGCCTGGTGGTCACCTACATCAAAGTGGCGCCCTTCGTGGTGACCCTGGCCACCGCCACCATCCTCGACGGCGTCCAGCTCGTCGTCCTCGACGGCAAGACCGTCTCCGGCGGCGAGGCACTGTCCGACCTGGGCGCCGGCTACTTCATCGGACTGCCCAACCTCACCTGGCTGGCACTGATCGTGCTGGCGCTGACCGCGCTGGTCATGAAGTACACGACGTACGGCCGCGACCTGTTCGCCATCGGCGGCAACGAGCACGTCGCCCGGCTCAGCGGCATCGGCGTCAACCGCAACAAGCTGCTGCTGTACGCGGGCGCCGGCGCCCTGTCCGGACTGGCCGGGATCATGCTCCTGTCCCGGCTGGTGGCCAGCAGCCCCAGCGCGGGCGGCGGCCTGATGCTCCAGCTCAGCGCGGTCGCGGCGGTCGTCATCGGCGGTACGGCGCTGGAGGGAGGGCGGGGCACCGTCGTCGGCACGATCCTCGGCGTCGTCCTGCTCGGCGTGGTCGCCAACTCGCTGAACCTGCTCCAGATCTCCTCCTTCTACCAGCCGGTGTCGGTCGGGACGGTCCTGGTGATCGCCGCGATCGCCAACCAGCTGCAGAAGTCCCGTCACCCGTCCCACTGAACCCGCCCGTCCCACTGAACTCGCACGTCCGACACGAAAGGCACCGCACCATGAGAATCACCTCCCGGTACCGCACCGCCGTTCTCGCCACCGCCGTGGGCGCCGGACTCCTCCTCAGCGGTTGCAGCAAGGACGACACCGACTCCGTGACCCCGGCCGCCGGGGACGGCGAGTACACCATCGGCTTCGTCAACGGCAACAACACCGAGTTCCACACCTGTCTCCAGGGCGCGATCGAGGCCAAGGCCAAGGAGCTGGGCGTCGAGCTGTACACCGCCAACTCCACCCAGGACCCGGGCAAGGAGCTGTCCAACATCGAGGACATGATCTCCCGCGGGGTGGACGCGGTGATCGTCCAGACGGTCAACGTGGACGCCCTGGAGGCCGACATAGCCAAGGCGAAGGCCGCCAACGTGCCGATCTTCCTGACCTCGGTGCTGCTGGAGGACATGAAGGACGTGCTCGGCGCCTCCGTGGTGCCGCTCGCCGAGGTCGGCAAGATGGACGCCGAACTCGTCACCGAGGACGCGGCGGGCAAGAGCGTCCAGGTCGGAGTGATCGCGGGCGCCCCGGGCGCCGCCTCCGACGTCCTGGTCGGCGGCTTCACCGACAACCTCCCCGCCACCGCGAAGGTGGTCGCCAACCAGCCGGGCATGTTCAGCCCCGCCAAGGCGCAGGAGGTGGCGGAGAACATGATCCAGTCCCACCCCGACCTGGACTACGTCTTCGTCGCCAACGAGGAGATGGCCTTCGGCGCCCTGAACGCCTTCAAGGCCGCCAAGTCCGACGTGAAGATCGTGACGAACAACGGCACCGAGCGCGGCGTCGAGGCCGTCAAGGCCGGCACCTTCCTCGGCACGGTCTCCAACCCCGCCCAGCTCACCGGAGCCAACGCCCTCGACAGCACCGTGAAGCTGCTCGACAAGGCCAAGGGCGCCGAGAAGATCACCCGTACCCCGCTCACTCTCGTCACGAAGGAAAACGCCGACCAGGCGCCGGCCTACTGCCACGAGTGAGCATATGAAACAGCAGGTCACAAGCCTTATGAAAAGAATTCGTTTCACTTAGGCTGCACCCGCTCGACCCCGCACCTGAAGGAACCGAGGAACCATGGACCGTCTGCTGCTGATGCACAGTTTCGTCACCGTCGCTCAGGTCGGAAGTTTCAGCGGCGCCGCCAAGAAACTGGGCTCGTCGGGCTCCCTGGTCTCCCGCCATGTGGCGGAACTCGAACGACAGGTCGGGGTCCGGCTGGTCAACCGCACGGCCCGTTCGGTGAGCCTCACCGAACCGGGACAGCGGTACGCGGAATTCTCCGCCAGAATCCTCGAGGAGATCGAGGCGGAGGACGCCGGAATCGCGCATCTCCACGACCGGGCCGAGGGCACCCTCAGCATCATCTGCCCGAAATGGATAGGCAGCCTGGATCTCGGGGACGCCATCGCCGCATTTTCCGCGGCCCACCCCAAAATCCAGGTCCGCTTCGAACTCGGCGGAATGTCGGACCGTACCTACGACTTCCTCGACAGCGGATTCGACGTCGCCTTCCACACCCGGGACCTGCGCGACTCCAGCGTCCGCCTGAAGAAGATCGCCTCGCTGCCCTTCGTGCTGTGCGCGTCCGAGGAGTACCTGGAGCGCCACGGGCCGCTGACCGAGCCGAACGGCATCGCCCACCACGACTGCCTGGTCCACGTCAACGACCCGGTGTGGCGGATCGGCCACGGCCACGCCTCCACCCTGCACAAGATCCGCAACGTGGCGTTCTCGTCCAACTCCTACCTCGCCCTGCAGAAGGCGGCCGTGCACGGACGCGGCATCGCCCTGCTCCCGCAGCGCCCGGTCTACGACGACCTCGTCTCCGGCGCGCTGAAGGTCCTCCTCCCGGAACTGGCCGTACCCGACCGCCCGTTGTACGCCATCTACGGGCCGGGGCAGGCCGCCCCGCGCAAGGTCAGCGTGTTCCTGGAATTCCTCACCGCGTGGTTCTCCCGCAATCCCATCCCGGCGATCCAGCCGTAGCCACGCTTCCCCGGCCGCAAGAAACGATTGCACAACCCGTGGAGCCCGGGCCGTTGAGCCCCCGCGATCCACGAACCTAGGCTCATTGGCGACCCGCGAAACGAGGAATCCATGGGAATCCAGAGAATCGAGTCGGTCACCTACAGTATCGACGACCTCGACGAATGCGTCCGTTTCTACGACGACTTCGGACTGTTCCTCGTCGAAAGGACCGACGAACACGCCGTGTTCGAGACGCTGACCGGACAGACCCTCCAACTGGAGACCCGGCCGGGCCCGTTGCTCCCGCCACCGGTGGAGCAGGGTCCCACCCTGCGCGAGGTGGTGTGGGGCGTGGACACCGAGGAGGAGCTGGCCCGGCTGGTGGCCGCCGCGGGCAGGGACCGCCCGGTCCGGGCCGGCGCCGACGGCGTCCACCACACCGTGGACGAGACCGGCTTCGGCGTCGGCCTCACCCTGGCGCGCCCCAAGGCGGCACCGGTCACCCCCCGCCCGGTCAACGCGCCGGACAACGTGCGCCGGTGGAACACCGCCCTGGAAGCGATCACCCGGGTCCGCCCGCTGCGGATGTGCCATGTGGCGCTCAACATCGCCAAGGAGGGCCGGGAGGAGGCCGTCGCCTTCTACACCGGGCGCCTCGGCTTCCGGCCCACCGACGTCGTCGAGCCGATGGGCGTCTTCATGCAGGCGCCCGGCGACGACGACCAGCACACCATGCTGCTGTGCCACCGCCCCGACCGGGCCGGCGTCAACCACATCGCCTACGAGGTGCCGGGCTTCGACGACGTGATCGAGGGCGGCAACCACATGATCGAGAAGGGCTGGCGGGAGGCCCGCAGGCTCGGTCGGCACACCATCGGCTCCAACGTCTTCCGCTTCCTGCACGCCCCGAGCGGCGGCCGTGTCGAGTACGCCGCCGACATGGACCGGGTCGACGACTCCTACGAGACCCGGGTGCACGCCACCACCCCGCCCCACCACATCTGGGCGTTGCGCACCAACCGCGACAACGAGGCCTCCTGACCACCGGAGAGGCGCACCCCGGAACCAGAGCCGCGACGAACCCCGGAGAGGGCACCCACCCATGACCACCGACCACGGCTACCCCGCCGTCCGTATGCACATAGCGGGCGAGTGGTGCCAGGGCGGCACCGGACGCACCGCCCCGATCGTGAACCCCGCCACCGAGGCCCCGATCGGTGAGGTCCCGCTGGCCACCGCCGCCGACCTGGACCGCGCCCTCGCCGCCGCCGAGGAAGGCTTCCGCCGCTGGCGCTCGACCCCGATCGCCCGGCGCACCGAGATCCTGCACACCGCCGCCGCCCTGCTCACCGAACGCGCCGCGGACATCGGCCGGATCATGACCCTGGAGCAGGGCAAGCCCCTCGCCGAGGCCACGGGAGAGGCCCGCCGGGTCGCCGACACCCTGCGCTGGCACGCCGACGACGCCCGCCGCGCCTACGGCCGCCTGATCCCCTCGGCCCCCGGCACCCTGCTCTCCGTACGGCGCGAACCGGTCGGCGTGGTCGCCGCGTTCGTGCCGTGGAACTTCCCCGCCGGCGGGCCGATGCGCAAGATCTCCTCGGCGCTGGCCTCGGGCTGCTCGATCGTCATCAAGGCGTCCGAGGAGACCCCGGCCACCGCGATGGAACTGGTCCGCTGCTTCGTGGACGCCGGTCTGCCCGCCGGAGCGCTGAATCTGGTCTTCGGCGAACCCGCCGAGGTCTCCGCCCACCTCATCGCCTCCCCGGTCACCCGCCTGATCGCGTTCACCGGCTCGGTCCCCGTCGGCAAGCTCCTCGCCGCCGAGGCCGGGAAGGTCATGAAGCCCTCCCTGATGGAGCTCGGCGGACACGCCCCGGTGATCGTCTGCGCCGACGCGGACCCCGTGGCGGCCGCCCGCAAGGCCGCCCAGGCCAAGTTCGCCAACGCCGGGCAGGTGTGCACCTCGCCCAGCCGCTTCCTCGTCCACGCGAGCCTGGTGGAGGAGTTCACCGCCGAGTTCGTGAAGGTGGCCGAGGCGGTGACCGTCGGGGACGGCCTGGCCGAGGGCACCACGATGGGCCCGCTCGCCAACGAGCGCCGCCTGGCGGCCATGGAGCGGCTCACCGCCGACGCCGTGTCCCGCGGCGCCAAGGTGCTCACCGGTGGCGACCGCCCGGACCGCCCCGGGTACTTCTTCGCACCGACCGTCCTGACCGACGTACCGCCGGGCGCGGAACTGATGCACGAGGAGCCCTTCGGCCCCCTCGCCCCCCTCGTCCCCTTCACCGACCTCGACGAGGCGCTCGCCACCGCCAACGCCCTGCCCTACGGACTGGCCGCCTACGGCTTCACCCGGTCCGCCGCCACCGCCGAGCGGCTCTCCGCCGAACTGGAGGCCGGGATCCTGTCGATCAACCACTGCGGCGGCTCCGTCCACGAGGCCCCCTCCGG
Source organism: Streptomyces sp. NPDC000983 (assembly GCF_040299205.1). Taxonomy (NCBI): domain Bacteria; kingdom Bacillati; phylum Actinomycetota; class Actinomycetes; order Kitasatosporales; family Streptomycetaceae; genus Streptomyces; species Streptomyces sp. NPDC000983. Next base: position 116,823 of record NZ_JBEPBM010000009.1, read on the forward strand.
CGGGGTGAAGGACAGCGGCTACGGCCGGGAGGGCGGCCCCGAGGCGCTCGACGCCTACCTGGTCACCAAGCGCGTCTCCCACCTGCTGGCGCCATGAGGTACGCACGCGTCTCCGTCGCCGGCCGCGCGGTCTGGGGCCGGGTGGGGGAGGAGGACATCGAGCTGCTGTCCGGCTCCCCCCTGGACGGCGACCCCGACGTCATCGGCACCCTGGAGCGGTCGGCCGCCGTATGGCTGCCGCCCGTGGTGCCGCCGGTCTTCTACGCCGTCGGCTACAACTACCCCCGGCACATCGAGCACGCCGGGGCCGAGACGCCCAAGCGGCCCGAGATCGGCTACCGCGCCAACAACGCGCTCACCGGCCACCTTTCACCGGTCGTCAAGCCGGCGGAGGTGACCGGACGCTTCGAGGCCGAACCCGAGCTCGTCGCCGTCATCGGCCGCACCCTGCGGTACGCCACGTACGAGGAGGCCCGCGGGTCCGTCTTCGGCTGGACCGTCGGCAACGACGTCAGCGCCCGCACCTGGCAGCACGAGGACCGCACGTTCTGGCGCAGTAAGAACAGCGACACCTTCAAGCCGATGGGCCCGTGGATCGAGACGGACGTCGACGCCCTGGCCCAGACGACCACCCTGCGGGTCAACGGCGAGGAACGGTCCTCCTTCCCCACCGGCGACATGGTCTTCGACCCCTTCGACCACATCGTCGAGATGACCCGCCACCTGACCCTGCACCCCGGTGACGTGCTGTGGATGGGCGCCGAGTCCACCTGCCAACTGGAACCGGGGGACACCGTCGAGGTCGAGATCAGCGGCATCGGCACGCTGGCCAACCCCGTACAACTCGAAGGGAATCGAGCATGAGCAAGGAACCCCGCTACATCCACCACGTCAACTTCCCCACCACCGACCCCGACCGGACCGCCGAGTGGTACGCCAAGGTCTTCGGGATGAAGCGGATCACGCCCAAGTCCAACACCCGCGTGGTGCTGATGACCCGCGGAAACTTCGATCTGCACTTCACCCCGGTCGAGGAGATGGAGCGCATGGCGCCCTATCACTTCGCCGTCGAGGTCGACGACTGGGACGACTTCCTGGAACACCTGGCGGAGCTGGGCATCCGGCACACCCGGCCCATCCAGCGCCCCGAGAACCAGTCGAAGTTCTGCTACATCCACGACCCCGACCACACCATGATCGAGCTGGTCTACCACGCCAAGCGCCCCAACTGAGCCTGCACCAAAGGGAGTTCATCCTCATGCCTCTTGCCGACTCCGACGGCACAGCCATCTACTACGAGCGCCACGGCACCGGCCCCGCGATCCTGTTCGTGCACGGCAGCGGCGGCCACCACGCCGCCTGGTGGCAGCAAGTGGCCGCACTGCGCGACGAGTTCACGATCGTCACCCTGGACCTGCGCGGCTTCGGCAAGTCCGACTCCTCCGACTTCGACGGCCAGGACTTCCCCGGTGACGTGGCCGCCGTGCTCGACGCCGAGGACCTCACCGACGTCATGCTGGTCGGCCAGTCCATCGGCTCCGTCGCCGCCCTCAAGGCCGGCCTGCTCCGCCCCGAGCGGGTCTCCTCCGTCGTACTGGGTCACTCCCTGGGCGGCATCAGCCACCCCGAGCTGAGGGAATTGGCCGCTGCCGACCGGGCCGAGGCCGTCAAACTCCCGGTGATCGACCGCCTGCTCACCAAGCAGTTCCAGAGCGAGCGCGCCGACCTGACCTTCCTCTTCCAGCAGATGGGCACCTTCAACGTCGCCCGCATGCAGGACCTGCGCAACCTCGACACCAACGGCCCCTCCCTGGAGGACATCCAGGACTCCGGGGTCAGGGTCGCGTTCCTCGCGGGCGAGAAGGACGCCGTGCTCGGCGTCAAGACCGTCACCCGCGCCCACGAACTCCTCCCCGGCTCCCACCTGGAGATCGTCGAAGGCGCCCCCCACTCCATGTACTGGGAGACCCCGCACGCCTACAACGCGGCCGTAGCCCGGCTGCGCCGCACCCTGACCCCACCGAAGGACTCCGCATGACCACCCTCACGCTGGCCGCCGCCGAGGAGATCCTCGCCGCCGCCCAGGAGCGCGCCCAGGAGATCGGCAAGGCGGTGAGCGTCGCCGTGGTCGACGCCGGCGGCTTCCCCGTCGCCATCCGCCGCCCCGACGGAGCACGGCCCCTCACCCCCGACATCGCCCGAGCCAAGGCATACACCGCCGCGATCATGCAGCGCCCCGGCACCATGCTGAAGAAGTGGCAGGAGAGCCAGCCCGTCTTCTTCTCCCAGCTCTCCCAGCTCCCCGGAGCCGCCATGCCGATCATGGCCACCGAGGGCAGCGTCACCATCAAGAAGGACGGCGAGATCATCGGCGGCCTCGGCATCGCCGGCGGCACCGCGGCCGAGGACCAGAAGATCGCCGAGGCGGTGCTCGAATCCCTCGGCTACGAGCTGGAGTTCGCCGCCTGGGGCGTCTCGGCACCCGGAAAGGACTGACCGGCCATGGCCGATACGTTCAACTACCGCATCGATCACCACGGCAGCCTGGTCCGCCCGGCCGGCCTCGACCCGAAGGACCCCGAGTCCGTCGCCGAGGCGGTCCGGGAGGCCGTGGTCCTCCAGCGCAAGCTCCGCTCCACGGTGGTCACCGACGGCGACTTCCCCCGCGCCGACTTCCGCGGTGCGGTCCTCGACAACGTCACCGGCCTCCGCCGCACCGACACGGTCGTGGACGGGCTGACCCGCTGGGTGGCCGAGTCCCTGCCCGAGGCGAAGGGTCCGCTCCTCGCCGACGGGGCCGCCCGCCTCGCCGAACTGACCGTCATCGCCCCCAAGGCGTCCCTGCCGTCGCCCGCCTACCTCGCGGCCACCACCTTCGAACCGGGACTCGGTGTCGCCTCGGCCCGTGAACTCGGCGAAGCCCTCGCGGAGATCGTGAGCGCGGAGATCGCCCTGCTGGTCTCGCGGGGCGTCCGCCTGATCCAGCTCAACAACCCCCTCCTCCTCGACTGGCCGGCCGACTCGCCCCTCTCCTTCGAGGACGCCCTGGCGGTCGAGGCGGCGGCGCTCCGTCTGGACGAGCGCCCCGAGGGCGTCCGCACCGGCCTCTGCCCGGGCTGGACGGCACCGGCCGAGGCCGACCCCGCCCGCCTGGAGCGGCTCTACGGCGAGGTCCCGGCCGACCGCTGGATCCTCCCCTTCGACCAGGGCACGCCGGCCGAACTGGACCTGATCAGGGCCCTGCCCGAGGACCGGGACCTGTGCCTGGGAGTGGTCGACGCGACCACGCCCGACCTGGAGGACATCGACACGGTCATGGCCCGGCTGGACGCGGCGGCCGAGCTCAAGGACATGGAGGACATGGCCGTATCGCCCTCCCGCGGCTTCGCCGACGTCGCCGACGCCCCGCTCCTCACCGCGGAACAGCAGCGCCGCAAGCTGGTCCTGGTGGAGACCGTCGCCCGCTACTGCTGGGGCAACGAGTTCTGACACGCCGAAGGGGGCGCGGTCGCCCGCGCCCCCAGGACCGCGCGGACGACTACCGGACGACCTCCGCGAACGTGACCGTGCGCTCCACCAGCAGCGGACGCACGGTCCGCACGATCAGCTCGTCGAAGTACGGCGCGGCCGCGTGAGCCTCGAACCCGGCCCGGTCCGCGTACACCTCGTACAGCACGAACCCGCCCTCCCGGCCGGCCTCCGCGTGCACCTCGTACGCGAGGTTCGCGGGCTCGGCCCGAGTGAACTCCCGCATCTTCAGCAACGCGTCCCGCACCCCTCCCGCGTCGGCGGGCTCGCAGCGGTAGTGGGCGAAAACGGCGTACGACATGGAACGTCCTCCGGATCGAAAGCGAGTGCGACGAGCACGCCGATTCCAGCACGGACGGGCTCCCGGGCCACCCGCGCGCCGCGCAACCAATGACTGCCCGACAAGGAAGTGAAACGCCATGCGCACCCTGGAAACCCTCGTCGGCGGAGAGTGGGTGACCACCGGCGAGTGGATCGACGTCCACGACCCCGCCGACGTCCGCACCCCCCTCGCCCGTGTCCCCGCCCTGCCCGCCAAGGACGTCACCCGGGCCTACGACCACGCCGAGCGCGCCTTCGCCGGGTGGAAGCGCACCAGCCCCTTCGAGCGCGCCCGGATCATGACCGGGGCGGCCCGCCTGATCCGGGAACGCCTGGAGGAGATCGCCGCCGACGTCACCGCCGAGAACGGCAAGACCCTCGCCGAGGCCCGCGCCGAGACCGGCAAGGCCGCCGACTTCCTGGACTACTACGCCGGACTCGCCCGCCAGGGCTACGGCACCCTCCTGCACGACGTCCGCCCGGACACCCGCACCCACACCCAGCGCGAACCCATCGGCATCATCCTCGTCGTCAGTCCCTGGAACGACCCCCTGATCACCCCGGCCCGCAAGCTCGCCCCGCTGCTCGCCACCGGCAACGCCGCCGTCTTCAAGCCGGCCACCGAGACCCCGCTCTCCGGACTGCACTTCGCCCGCGCCCTGCACGACGCGGGCCTGCCCGCCGGAGTCCTCAACGTCATCACCGGCCGCACCGCGGAGATCGAGGAGGCCCTCCTCGACGACCCGCGCATCGCCGCGATCACCTTCACCGGCTCCAACGCGGTCGGCAACCGCATCCGCCGCCGCCTCGGCGACCGCAACGTCCGCTTCCAGGGTGAACTCGGCGGCAAGAACGCCTCCGTCGTCCTCGCCGACGCCGACCTCCCGGCCGCCGCGAAGGCCGTGGCCGCCGCCTCCTTCGGACAGGCCGGACAGCGCTGCACCGCCACCAGCCGGGTCATCGTGGAGCGCGCCGTCCACCACGACTTCGTACGGCTGCTGCTCGCCGAGGTCGAGGCCCTGACCGTCGGCCCCGGCACCGACCCGGCCACCACCCTGTGCCCGCTGTCCAGCCCCCGGCAGCGGGACTCCGTCCTCGCCGACATCGGCCGGGCCGTCGAGGAGGGCGCCACCGTCCTGACCGGGGGAGCGGCCGACGACACGCGCCCCGACGGCTGCTACGTGCTGCCCACCGTGCTCGGCGACGTCACCCCCGACATGGCGCTCTGGCGCGACGAGGTCTTCGGGCCGGTGCTCGCCGTGCGTGCCGTCGTCGGCTTCGAGCAGGCCGTCGAGGCCGTCAACGACTCCGGATTCGGCCTGGCCGCCGCCCTGTTCACCCGCGACCTCTCCCGCGCCCACCGGTTCGCCGACGAGGCCGAGTGCGGCCAGGTCGCCGTGAACACCACCACCACCGGCTGGGACGTCCACCTCCCCTTCGGCGGGTTCCACGACTCCGGCACCGCCTACAAGGAGCAGGGCGAGGAGGTCCTGCGCTTCTCCACCCGCGTCAAGACCGTCGCCATCCATTTCTGATTCGAGCCGACACCGAAGGAGCACGCCGATGGCTGACGAGACGATCGGGATCATCGGCGCGGGCATCGTGGGCCTGGCCACCGGCCGCGAGATCGCCCTGCGCCGACCCGGCACCCGGGTCGTGGTGCTGGAGAAGGAACACGAGGTGGCCGTCCACCAGACCGGCCACAACTCCGGCGTCGTGCACGCCGGCATCTACTACGCCCCGGGCAGCCTCAAGGCCCGGCTGACCGTGCGCGGGGTCGCCCTGCTGCGCGAGTACTGCCAGGAGCGCGGCCTCGCCTACGAGGAGGTCGGAAAACTCGTCACGGCCGTCCGCGAGGACGAACTGGGCCGCATGGCGGACCTCTACGAACGGGCCCGCGGCAACCACGTCCCCGAACTGCGGAGGGTCTCCAAGGAGGAGATCCGGGAGATCGAGCCGGAGGCCGGCGGCATCGCCGCCCTGCACTCGCCGCGCACCGCCATCACCGACTACAGGGCGATCGCCCGGGAGTACGCCAAGGACATCGAGGCGTCGGGCGGCGAGGTCCGGCTCGGCTTCCCCGTCGCCTCCCTCACCGAGGTGCCCGGCGCGATCGAGGTGGCGTCCGCGACGGACCGGGTGCGGGTCGACCGGCTGATCATCTGCGCCGGCCTCCAGTCGGACACCGTCGCCCGCCTCGCCCGGGACCGGGCCGAGCCGCGGATCATCCCCTTCCGTGGCGAGTACATGCTGCTCAGACCGGGGAAGGCACGGCTGGTGCGCGGCCTGGTCTACCCGGTGCCCGACCCCCGCTACCCCTTCCTCGGCATCCACTTCACCCCCCGTGTCGACGGCACCGTAGAGGTCGGCCCCAACGCCGTCCTGGCCCTGTCCAGGGAGGGCTACCGGCTCGGCGACATCTCGCTGAGGGACCTGGCGGGGCTCGCCGCCTACCCCGGGGCCTGGCGGATGGCCGCCCAGCACTGGCGCACCGGCGTCAAGGAGTACCGCGGCTCGCTGTCCAGGCGGGCGTTCATGCGCGACGCGAGCCTGTACATGCCGAACGTCGGGGTGGCCGACGTGGTGCGCGGCGGGGCGGGGGTGCGCGCCCAGGCGCTGGACCGGGACGGCACCCTCGCCGACGACTTCCGCGTCCACCGGGAGGGCAGGGTCACCGCCGTCCGCAACGCGCCCTCGCCGGCCGCCACCGCCTCCCTGGCCATCGCCGAGCACATCGTCGACGCCGTCTTCGGCGAGGGCTCCGGCGGCGGCCCCGGCGACCGCTCCCGCAAACAGTGAATGCCCTGCGCAGAGCCGTATTCCGCGCAACAACAGCTTGCGCTCCAAGGTCTCGGCAAGGGCCCCCGCCCGGCCTAGCGTTCCCTCCGCAAGCCCTCACCGCCCCGCTCGAAAGAGAGAGTTGAAGCCATGTTCGTCGTCGACACGCAGATCCACATCTGGAAGGAAGAGACCCCGGACCGCCCCTGGGTGCCCGGCGCCCGGGAGCGGATCCGCCTCAACGGCCACCGCGAGGACCCCTTCTCCTACGAGGAGGCCCTGGAGCTGATGGACGAGGCCGGCGTCAACCGGGCGCTGATCCTCCCGCCGTCCTGGGAGGGCGACCGCATCGACTACGCCCTGGAGGCATGCGAGGCGCACCCCGACCGGTTCGGCATCATGGCCCGCATCCCGCAGAACAAGCCCGAAGAGGGCAAGGCCATGCTGGCGGACTTCGCCCAGAACCCGCACGTCAAGGGCACCCGGCTCACCTTCCACCGGCCGATCGACCGCAACTGGATGATCGACGGCACCAACGACTGGTACTGGCCGATCGCCGAGGAGCTCGGCATCCCCACCATGGTCCACGCGCCCATCTGGAAGCGGGAGCTGGGAGAGATCGCCGCGAAGCACCCCGAGCTGAAGATCATCATCGACCACATGGGCATCATGGCCCGCTGCGTGGACGACGCGATCGGATACTGGGTCCAGGAGACCGCGGACCTGGCCGCCCACCCGAACATCTACGTCAAGGTCTCGGCGCTGCCGGGCTACTCGACGCAGCCGTTCCCCAACAACAACATCCAGCAGTACGTGCGCGAGATGGTCGACAAGCTGGGCCCGCAGCGGTGCTTCTACGGCACCGACATCACCCGCCTGCTCGGCCACGGCATCACGTACACCGACACCATCGAGCAGTTCACCAAGCACTGGGACTTCACCCCCGAAGAGCTCGAATGGATCATGGGCCGGGGTATCTCCGAGGTCCTGAACTGGCCGATCGAGGGCTGACATGAACGACACCGAGCACCTGGACGGCGGTGACGCCGCCGTCTCCGCCTTCACCGCCGCGGGCGCCGACTACGTCTTCTGCTCATCGGGGTCCGAATGGGCCCCGGTGTGGGAGTCGCTGGCCCGGCACCACCGCGACGGGACCCCCTGCCCGGGGTACCTCGATCTGACGCACGAGACGGTCGCCGTGGGCATGGCCACCGGCTACGGCCTGATCACCCGCCGCCCGCAGGGCGTGCTGCTGCACGCGGCCCCCGGCCTGCTCCAGGGCTCGATGGCCGTGCACGGAGCACTGCTCGCCGGTGTCCCGATGGTGGTCACCTCCTCGGAGTCGGCCACCTACGGCGACGGACCCGGCAAGGACCCCGGCGGCCAGTGGTACCGCAACCTGTCCGTCGTCGGCGGCCCGCACGGCGTCGCCCAGCCGTTCGCCAAGTGGTCCAACGAGGCGGCCAGCGTCCACACCCTGCCCACGATGATCACCCGGGCCGCGGAGCTGGCGTGGCGGGCCCCTGCGGGACCGGCCTACCTGAACATCCCGCTGGAGATCCTGCTGGAGGAGTGGGACGGCCGCGAGGCCAAGCCGATCGTCCCGCCGGGCTCCACGCACAGCTCGCCCGACGAGGCCGACGCGGTCGCGGCGATGATCCGCGAGGCCGCCAACCCGGTGATCGTCACGGAGACCGCGGGCCGCGAGGCGGACGGCTTCGAGGCGCTGACGGCCTTCGCCGAGGCCTGGGACATCCCGGTCGTCGAGCCCGACTCGGCGGTCTGCGGGAACTTCCCGCGCACCCACCCCCTGCACGCCGGCAGCGACATCGGTCCGTGGATGGACGAGGCGGACCTCATCCTCCTGGTGAACTGCCGGGCGCCCTTCTACCCGCCGAGCCGCCGCCCGTCCAAGGCACGGGTCGTCGTCATCGACGAGGTGCCCCAGCGCCCGCATGTGGTCTACCAGGTCCTCTTCGCGGACCGGTACCTGGAGGGCAACGTCGCCAACACCCTGCGCCAGCTCGCCAAGCGGGCGAAGGACCTGGACCCGGCGGCGGTCACCGCCCGGCGCGCCGCACAGGAGGAGCGGCACGCCGACGAGCAGGCGTCGATCGCCGCCGCCGAGGCACGGGCCGGCGCCGCCGAGGGCATCGACCCCGTGCTGGTCGCCGCGGAACTGCGGCGGCTGCTCGACGGACAGGACGCCGTCGTCGTCGACGAGACCATCACCCACAGCAGGGTCGTCAAGCGGCACCTGCGCACCGACACCCCCGACTCGTACTTCTACGTGCAGGGCGGGCTCGGCCAGGGCATGGCGGTCGCGCTGGGCGTCAAACTCGCCGCCCGGCAGCGCCCGGTGGTCCTCACCATCGGCGACGGGGCCTTCACCTACAACCCGGTGATCCCCTCCTACGACGCCTCGCGCGCCTACGAACTGCCGCTGCTGATCGTCGTGTTCAACAACCGTGTCTACAAGTCGATGAACCTCAACCACCGGCGCTTCTACCCCGACGGCGCCGCCGCCGAGACCGGGGAGTGGCTCGGCACCGACCTGCACCGGCTGCCCCGGCTCGCCGGGTTCGCCGAGCCGTTCGGGATGCACACCGAGACCGTCGACGCGCCCGACGCCCTCGGGCCCGCCCTGGAGCGTGCCCTCAAGGCCGTCGCGGAGGGCACCACGGCCGTCGTCGACGTCCTCGTCACCCGCTGATCAAGGAGAACCATGTCCGACCGCAAGCTCGTGCCCGCGGAGGAGTTGCGGGAGTTCTCCGCGGCCCTGCTGGAACAGGGCGGCCTGAGCGCCGAGCACGCCCGCACCACCGCCGACGTCTTCGTCTGGGCCGCCCTGCGCGGTGTCGAATCCCACGGCATCGCCCGCGTACCGGCCTATCTGGAGCTGCTGGCCAAGGGCGTCGCCAACGCCCGGCCCGAGATCAGGATCGAGTCGACCACCCCGGCCGCGGCCGTGCTGGACGCCGACCGCGCCCCCGGCCCCGTCGCGCTCGGTGCGGCCGCCGACGAGGCCGTCCGGCGGGCCCGGACGACCGGCATCGCCTCGGTCGGTGTCCGCCGGACCGTCCACACCGGCGCCATCGGCTACTACGTGTCCCGGATCGCCCAGCAGGGCCTGGTCGGACTGGGGTTCGTGGCGGGCATGCCCAACATGGGCTACACCGGCGCCAAGGGCGCGGCCGTCGCCACCAGCCCGCTCGCCGTCGCCGTACCGGCCAAGGAGCACGCCCCGCTGGTGCTCGACATGGCCACCGCCACCATCGCGCTCGGCAGGATCCGCCAGGCGCGGGCGAACGGCACCCCGCTGCCCGAGGGTGCCGCCGCCACCGAGGACGGCACGCCCACCACCGACCCCGAGCAGGCGGTCATGCCGCTGCCGCTGGGCGGCGCCAAGGGCTCGGGCATGTCGCTCGCGTTCGAGCTCCTCACCAGCGTGCTGGTCGGCGCGCCGATCTTCTCCGCGTTCCACTCGGACGACCCCCAGGGCCGCAAGCACCGGCAGAACGCGCTGCTCATCGCCGTGGACCCGGCTGCCTTCGGCGACCCGGACGCCTTCACGGCCGCGGTCGACGCGACGCTGTCCACGCTCAAGGGCCTGCCGAGCGACGACGGCGTGCACTACCCCGGTGAGCGCAGTGCCGCCGTGGCCGCCGGGCGGGCCGAGGAGGGCATCCCCGTCGCGCCGAAGGTCTGGCGGGAGCTGACGGAGGCCGCGGGCAGGTTCGGTATCGCGCCGCCCGCGTGAGAACGAGGCCCCCGGCCCCCGACGGGGGAGGGCCGGGGCCGACGGCGAGGAGCGCCGCCGCCACGAAACGTGGCAGCGGCGCTCCTCGTGCTGTGGCGGCGTCGTGCCGTCAGCGGCCCGTGCGCACCCCGTCCAGCGCGATGGCGAGGACGCGGTCGCGCTGGGCGTCGTCGACGAAGGTCGTCGCGGTGATGCCGGCGACCATGCGCAGCAGGTCCCCGAAGTCCATGTCCGTGCGGGCCACGCCCGCCCGCTGGGCCCGCTCCAGCAGCGGCCCGCCCGCGGCGTACATCGAGTCCCGGCAGGCGTCGAAGATCTCCGACTGGTCGTCGAGGGCCTCGCGCACCGCCCGCTTGGTGACCATGTAGCCGGTGAACCGCTCCAGCCAGGTCGTCAGCGCCGGCCACGGTTCCAGCGCGGCGACCTCCCCGGCGATCTCCACGAGGTCGTTCACCTCGCCCGCGTACACGCTCTCGAAGAGGTCGCGACGGGTGGGGAAGTTCCGGTAGAGGGTGCCGATGCCGACGCCGGCCCGGCGGGCGATGTCCTCCAGGGACGCCTCCGCGCCCTTCTCGGCGAACGCCTCCCGGGCGGCGGCGAGCAGGGCGTCGTAGTTGCGCGCCGCGTCCTTACGGTGCGGTCGCCGGGCCGCCACGATCTCGGTGACGGGGAACGGCTGGGCGGTCACGGGCTGCCTCCCGGAGGGCACGGTTGAAGCGGAGGGTAGCCTCCGCTAGAGTGGAGGTGTACCTCCACTTTATCAGTGCGGGGTCCCGTCCGCCGTGGGCCCGCGCGCCCACGCGGGCCCCACTTCCCCGCTCGCACTCCGCCCGTATCCGGAGAGGCTCCTCATGCCCCGCTCCTCCACGCGGCTCACCTTCGCGGTCCTCGCGACGGGTGCCGCCGTGTTCGCCATGCTCCAGTCGCTGATCGCGCCGGCCCTGCCGATCGTCCAGCAGGAGCTGCACACCTCGCAGTCCACCGCGACCTGGGTGATGACCGCCTACCTGCTCTCCGCCTCGGTGTTCACCCCGATCCTCGGCCGGGTCGGCGACCTCGTCGGCAAGAAGCGCACCCTCGTCGCCGTCCTGACGGTCGTCGCGCTCGGCTGCCTGCTCGCCGCCCTCGCGCCGTCCATCGGCGTCCTCATCGCCGCCCGCGTCGTACAGGGCGCGGGCGGCGCCCTGTTCCCGCTGTCCTTCGGCATCATCCGCGACGAGTTCGCCCCCGGCGACGTCCCCCGCGGCATCAGCAACCTCTCCGCGGTGATCGCCGCGGGCGGCGGGGTCGGCATCGTCGCCGCCGGACCCGTCATCACCGCCCTCGACTACCGCTGGCTGTTCTGGATCCCGGTCGCCGTCGTCGCCGTGACCACCCTGATCGCCCTGCGCTACGTCCCCGAGTCCGCCACCCGGGCCCGCGGCGGCGTCAACTGGGCCGGCGCGGTCCTGCTCTCCGGCTGGCTCGTCGCCCTGCTGCTGCCGATCAGCCAGGCCACCGTCTGGGGCTGGGGCTCGCCCCGTGTGCTCGGCCTGTTCGCCGCCGCGCTCGCGCTGTTCGCCCTGTGGCTGCGTGCCGAGACCCGCTCCCGCACCCCGCTGATCGACCTGAAGGTGATGCGGCTGCCCGCGGTGTGGACCACCAACACTGCGGCCCTGCTCTTCGGCGCGGGCATGTACGCGATCTGGTCCTTCCTGCCCGGCTTCGTCCAGACCCCCGGCTCCGCCGGCTACGGCTTCGGCGCGAGCGTGACCCGGTCCGGACTGCTCATGCTGCCGATGCTGGTCGCGATGTTCCTCTCCGGTGTGCTCGGCGGCCGCCTCCAGCCCGTCGTCGGAGCCAAGGCGCTGCTCGTCACCGGGGCCGCGCTCGGCGCGGTGGCCTGCGGCTTCCTCGCCCTGTGGCACGACCAGCAGTGGCAGGTCGCGGTCGTCGCGGGCGTCTTCGGCCTCGGCATCGGACTCGCCTTCGCCTCCATGGCCACCATCGTCGTCGGCAGCGTGCCGCCCGAGCAGACCGGCGCGGCTACCGGGATGAACGCCAACATCCGCACCATCGGCGGCTCCCTCGGCGCCGCCGTGACCGGAGTCCTGGTCACCGGCAGCCTCCAGCCCTCCGGCCTGCCGTACGAGTCCGGCTACACCCACGGCTTCGCCCTGCTCGCCGTGTTCTGCCTGGCCGCCGCCCTCGCCGCCCTCCTCGTCCCGGCCGGCCGCGCTCCCCGCCCCGCGACGACCGTCCGCGGACCCGCCCCGCTGCCCCGGCAGACCGGAGCATCCGGCCGCGTACGGTAAGGTTTACCTGCGTGTTCTCGCGGGTCACCGCGAGACGGGCAGACCGGGACGTGGCGCAGCTTGGTAGCGCACTTGACTGGGGGTCAAGGGGTCGCAGGTTCAAATCCTGTCGTCCCGACGGTACGAAGGATCCTCGCGGGCGACAGCCCGCGAGGATCTTTTTTTTCTTGCCTACGGCTCCGTCCGCACGGCATGACGCTGCCGGCGACGTCACCCTCCCCCGAAGGTGGCGTCACCGGCAGCTCCCCCGGCGCCGGACTGGTGGTCCGTTCGTCCGTGTGCGGCTGCACCCGTGCCGTTTACCAGCACATCACCGCGGTTTCCCCCGACCCCCAGGCGGAGTACAGGCGCACACGGACGAAGTAGCGGCGGCCCTTGACGAGATGGGCCTTGATATTCGTGTTCCCGGACGTGCCTCCGTCGTCCTGGCCGGTGAGGTAGCGGGGTTCCCCGTCCCGCTCCTCGAAGACCACCACGACGGTGTCGCTGTCGCCGAAGGTGCCCACCGTGTACTCGCGGGTCTCCGGCGGCTCGACGGTGAAGTCGGCCTGCTCACCCGGGCCGAGAGCGATCGGCGCCGAGCGGAACGGCACCAGCGCGGGCGGTCGTGGAGCACCGGCCGACGGATACCAGCGCAGGACGTACTCCTTGTCGGCGGGGGAGAGCGTGCCCGGCGGGTTCAGGCCCCCGCGGAACTGCTCCGGCTCCAGGATGAGCCCCGCCCCGAAGGGGTACTCCATGATCGACTGCGGGTCCCAGACGGAGCCGTTGACCTCGTCCGGGTCGAGCTTGCGCAGGATGTTGAAGAACGTCGTCTCCCGGCTCCAGAAGTTCGGCGGCCCCGCCAGGTCCGCGACGACGGCCTCGTCGTCCCAGTGGATGCCGGCGAACGGGCTCTGGTGCTCGTGCAGCATGCCGAGCGCGTGCCCGATCTCGTGCAGGGCCGTCCCGCGCTCCCCGGGCGCGGTCAGGTCCCAGCCGAAGTTCATGGTCCGTTCGTTCAGGCCGACCTGGAGCGCGTCCTTGCCCACCGTCGACCAGGAACCGTCACCCGGCTGGAACCCGATCCGTACCTCCGCCTCCGAGCGGTCGGCGACCTCGGTGAACGACACCCCGATGCCGAGGTCCTGCCACTCCCGGAAGCACTCGCGCACCACGTCCCGCTGCTCCTTCGAGCCGACCCACGACACCTTCCGGGACCCCCCGGTCCCCGGTACGGACATCGTGGACGCGTCGCTGTCGCCGTCGAAGAAGTAGTAGTGCAGGACCGTGTGGTTGACCCACATCCGGCGTCCGCCGATGAGCGCGCGCTGCCGCTCGGCGGTCAGCCCCGGTGCCGGAACGGGGGCCGACTGCTGCGCGAGGGAGCAGTAGCGAGCGGTCATGGGGCAAGGTTGCCGCCCCCGGCCGCCCCGCGCCTGAGTCGGGGGCTACTCAAGTCGCCCTGTATCAGGGCTGAGTAACCGGACTCTATTGGGTGTGATGACATTCGAACGGGATGCGAAGACCCTCGAACTGCCCTGGCCGTTCACCGGACGGGACAGCGAAGTCGAGCTGATCCGACGGGCGTTGGCCGCCGGCCGCCACGGAATCGTCGTGACCGGTGTCGCCGGCTGCGGCAAGACCCGGCTCGTCGCCGAGGCCACCCGGGGCGGCGACTGCGCCAGGGTGGCCGGCACGCCCGAGGCCCGCGCCATCCCCTTCGCCGCCTTCGCGCACCTGCTCCCCGAGGGCGTCACCCTGCACCGCGCCATGCAACTCCTCTCCTCGGTAAGGGTGTTGATCGTCGACGACGCACACCTGCTCGACGACTCCTCCGCCGCCCTCGTCCACCAGCTCGCCGTACAGGGCCGCACCCGGCTCCTGGTGGTCGCCACCGACGGCCCGCCCGCGCCCGGCGCGATCACCCGGCTGTGGACCGGCGAACTCCTGCCCCGCCTCACCCTCGACCCACTGCCCCCGGAGGAGACCGCCGAACTCCTCGCCACCCAGGCGGGCGGCGGCCTGGAACCCCTCACCGTGAACCGCCTGCACCGGCTGTGCCAGGGCGATCTACGGCTGCTGCGCGACCTGTTGGGCGCGGTGCGCGAGCGTGGGCTGCTCACCCCGGTACCCGGCTCCGACGCCCGCGCCTGGCGCGGCCCGCTGCCCCTGACGGCCACCGTGCGCGAGCGCGCCGCGCACGTCCTGGACCGGGCCCGGCCCGAGGAGCGCGAGACCCTCGAACGCGTCGCCTTCGACGAGCCCCTAGCCCCGGACATGGACGCCTTCGATCTGCGGATCCTCGAAGTCCTGGAGGCCGACGGCCTGATCCGCATCGACGACCGGGGCGCCGTCCGCCTCGCCCACCCCCTGCACGGCCCGGTGCTGCGGGCCGCGGCCGGCGGGCTCCGGGCGAGGCGGCTGGCCCGCACCCCCGAGCAGTGCGCGGCGGCCCTCGACACGGAGACGGCCCTCCTGCGGCACAGCGTCCGCCAGGCCGACGTACGGGCCGTTTCGGCGCCCGTGGGGGAGTGGCTGGTGGACGAGGGCGTCCGGGTCCCGGCCCGCTACGCGGCCGTGCGTGCGCGGTTCGCCCGGATCGGGGGGCGGCTGAAGGAGGCCGAGGCATGGGCCCACGAAGGGCTCCTCGACACCCCGGGCGACCCGCGCTGCGGCGACGAACTCGCCCTCGCCGTGGCCCAGTCGGGCGAACTCACGGCCGCCGCCGACGCCGGGGCCGGCTGGCCCGCCGTCGTCCGCGGCGACATCGACGCGGCCCTCGCGACCGTCGAGCCGTACGACGCCGTACGCCTCGGCGCGCCCGAGCGGGCCGCCGGACGCCTCGACGGGGTGTTCGCCCAGCACGCCGAGGCGCTCGCCCGCGGCGACGGACCCGCGCTCGACCGCGCAGCCGAGGCGCTCCAGGAGCGCGGGCTGCTGCTGTACGCGGCCGAGGCGCACGCCCAGGCGGTACGGGCCCACCGCGACCCGCGCGCCGCCCGTAGCTCCCGCACCCGGGCGGTGTCCCTGGCCCGCCGCTGCCAGGGCGCCCGCACACCCGCGCTCTCCGGCCTGGTCCTCGGTGAACTCACCGCCCGCCAACGGCAGATCGTCACGCTGGCCGCGGCGGGACTGAGCAACCGCCAGATCGCCGAACGCCTCACCCTCTCCGTCCGCACGGTCGGCAACCACCTCTACAGCGCGTACGCCCGTCTCGGCGCGAGCGACCGAGGCGCCCTCCCCTGCCTGCTGGACCAGCCGGCCTGACCCGCGACCGCCCCCGAGGGGCCGGGCACGCCCGGGTGCCCGGCCCTCGCCCGTACCCCGGCACGCCTGGGCGCCGGGTCCGACCGCACCGCGGTGCGCCCGGGATGCCCCCCGACCATGCCTCGACGCGCCTGGTGTGCCCGGCCCTCAACAGACTCCTGCACGCCCGGACCCGGACCCGCCCTGGCACGTCCAAGTGCCCGGTCCTCGACCTCACCCCGGACCTGTCGGCAGCGGACCCGGGCAGCACCGGCCCGGTGCCCACCGAGCCCACCACGCCCCAGGCGGGGAAAGGGCCGTGCCGCGTTCGCAGCGGGGCGAGCACGACGCCACACCCCTTCAGGCCCCGCGCCCCGCTTGCCGCACTCCACCGGAACCCGCGCGGGGATGCCGAGCAGCCAACGGGACCCCGAGCACGGGTATCAGGCCCTGGCCCTTCCGGGCAGGAGTGTCCGGCGCGGCACGCGACGGCAGGGGCCGGTGCGATCGGTCCCGTCGGGCATTCTCCTCGGCGCCCGACAGAACAGGCCGCGACGAGTTGACGCGTGGGCACGCCCTCCGACATGCGACGACGGCGAGATCTCCGGCCCTTGGACCGGACCCTCCAGGCGCCCCGCGCCTCCGGCGGCGGGCTCGTACGCCCGGTGCCCGTGGCCCCGACGCGGGTGGACCACAGGCCCCGGCCGACACCCCCGTGGGCCGGGTGGCGGCCCGGGGGAACCGGTGGGCCGGCGTGGTCGGACAGCGGACTCCCGGAGGGGTCTACGCCGCTCCGAAGGCTGTGAAGGCCCAGCCCGTGGACTGGTGGATCGCGTCCGACGGCAGGGCCGCGCGGGCGTCGCGCAGGGCCTCGGCCAGGGAGAGGCCGGCGCTCAGGCCCTTGTGCAGGGCGACCATCAGGGGGACCACTGCCGCGTCGTTGACCGGGGCGCTGCACGCCACCACCCCGGCCGTGCCCAGCGGCAGCAACGCCGTGACCAGGCCCAGGAGTTCGTCGGCGCCGACCGACGCGAAGCGGGCGGTGTCGCAGCAGGAGAGGATGATCCGGTACGGGCTGCGGGCGAGGCGCTCGAAGTCGTGCACGATCAGCGGCCCGTCGGACATCCGCAGCGCGGAGAAGAGCGGACTGTCCGCCCGGAACGTGCCGTGTGCCGCGATGTGCGCGAGCGCGGCCCCGTCCAGCTCCCGCAAGACCCGCTCCACACCCGCGGCGTCCTGCTCCAGCAGCGTCGGCGCACCGTACCGGTCGGCGAGTTCGGGGACCTCCGCGCCCCCGCTGGCCAGACCGGGGCCGCGGACCAGCACCTGACGGCCGCCCGGCGGCGGCTGCGTCTCCCGCGCCCGCAGCCAACTGCTCGCCGACGGAGACACGTTGACCACCCGCTCGCGCAGCGACGGCAGCAGCGCCCACGGCACCCGGTGCAGCCGTCCCGGCGGTACGACCACGACGGGCCCGCCGCCCAGATGCGCCGCCGCGGGCCCCAGCAGCAGCTCCTCCAGACGCCGGCCCGCCGCCTCCACCACCGGAAGCCGCCCCTCGGCCCCCGGATGCGCCAGTCGCCGCAGCCCCGCCTGCACATGCTCCGCCTCGACCTCCGCGTCGGCGAGCAGCCCGGCCTCGAACCGCCGTACCCGGCCCTGCGCGCACAGCAGCACCTGCACCCGCCCGTCCACCACGGCCAGTTCCACGAGCCTGGTGTGGTCGCCGAGGTGCCGCAGCAGCCGGGCCGGGTCGAAGCGGTCCCCGCCACCGGGCGACGCCCCGCGCATGTGCAGGGTCCGGGAGCGTATCTCCCTTTCCAGGCGCCGCTGTTCGCGCTCCAGCGCCGGCACCGGCCGCCCCTCCATGCGGGCGGCCTCCGCCCGGGCCGCGATCTCCCGGAACGCCGTGAGCCCGCTCTGCAGCGCGGGGTCGGCGGGCGGCAGGGTCGGCGGAGCGGTCAGCACCGTGGCCCGCCAGCGCTCGCTCCACACCAGCAACTGCCGCGGACCGCCGGAGTCCAGGCTCACCCGCTGCGCCAGCGCGGCGAGTTCGGCGCCCTGCGCCGTGGCCCGGGCCCGCAACTCCGAGGCCCCCAGCGTCGTACGGTGGTCGTCGAGGACGTCCAGGCCGCGCCGGCACGCCTCCAGGACTCCTCGCCCTGACCCCGCGGCCCGCGCCCGCAGCGCCTGCGCCGCCCAGCCCGTCATCCGCGCCAGAGGTGGACCGGCGTGCCGGCTGCGGGCCGCGTCGCCCAAGTGCCGCTCGGCGTCCGCCCGCCAGCCCAGCGCCAGCGCGATCCGGCCCGCGAGCAGCGACGCCTCCGGTGCCGCCGGGGCACCGAACGCGGCCAGCCGGTCCGCGGCCGAGGCGGCGTCCGCCACCAGCCGGCCCGAGGCCCGCCCCGCGGTCAGCCGCGCCTCGATCAGCACCAGCCGGGCGTGCGTCTCCCACCAGGTCCGCCGCTGCCCGGCGAACAGCCGTACCGCCAGCGCGGCCCGGGCCACGGCCGTGTGCTCGTCGCCCGTCAGCCGGGCCGCCCGCGCGGCGACCAGCAGCAGCTCCGCCTTGCGCGTGGACTGCCCGCCGATCCCGTCGAGCACCCCGATCGCCGCGTCCGCCGCGGTCAGCGCCTCCGGGGCGAGCCCGGCGGCCATCAGCACCTCGCAGCGCCGGATGTCGAGCATGAACGTCGGCGTGCCGAGCTTGGCGTACCGCTCCTCCGCCTCGTCCAGCAGCCGCAGCGCGGCCGGGATGTCCCCGGCCCGGAACGCGGCCAGCCCCCGGCTCTCCACCGCGTCCGCCTTGTCGTGCTCCTGGCCGGTGGTGTCCCACAGTGCCTCGGCGGCCGTGAAGTCGGCGTCGGCCCGCTCCACCGTGCCGAGCGCCAGATGCACCGTGGCCCGCAGCGTCAGCGCCCGAGCCGTCCAGATCACGTCGTCCGCCTGCCGCAGCACCGGGATCGCCCGCCGGACGTCCTCCAGCGCCTCCCGGTGATGACCGAGCACCCACCACACGTACGCCCGCCGGTACAGCACCCGCGCCCGCGTGTGCCCGGTGCCGCGCGCGACCCCCCGCTCGAACGCGGCCAGGCCCTGCCGGGTGCGGCCCGCGTGCACGAGCGCCACGCCGAGCGTGCCCAGGACGTCCGCCTCGCGCTCCGCGGAGTCCGCGCGCGCCGCGAGATCGCGGGCCCGCCGCAGATGCTCCAGCGCCAGCCTCAGATCCCCGAAGTCCCGCTGCCAGATGCCGATCACCTGATGCGCGACGGAGGCGTGCAGCGGTGACGGATCGGCGCCCAGCACCTCCTCCGCCCCGGCCAGAGCCTCCCCGGGTGCGGCGAACACCTTCGGCAGCAGTTGGAGAACCGAGTCGCTTCCCGCGGTCACCCTACGGATGGTAGTGCTCACTCCTGGCGGCCACACAGGTTTGGCCCTGTATCAATCGACGGCCCGGGGACTCTGTCTGACGAACCGTCGCTCAACGGGAGGACACGTCATGGCACCACAGCGATTCCACGAGCAGTTCGACCAGATCCAACGCTCCATGCCCGACGTGCCGTTGGCGATGGGTCCCGACGACTCCGCCGAGTTCTTCTACGAGAAGGGCGTCGTGCTGGCCCGGGACGGGGAGGAGGCCCGCGTCGTCGAGGACACCGTCCGCGAGCACTTCACCGCCTTCACCGGCCTCACCTCTGACCAGGTGCGCCGCGCGGGCCCGGAGACCAACCGGTCCGGGATCACCCGGATCCAGGTCGGCGACCCCGGTCACGGCGACCGCCGCGGCGACCGGGCCGTGGCCGGCGCGCTGCGCGCCCTGCGCTCCGCCGAGGGCCGCGCCGGGCGCCGGCTGGTCAGCCGCAACCACGTGGTCTCCATCGCGGTGAACGCCTGCCCCGGCGACGAGCCCGTGCCGGCCCCGCTCACCCAGCGGCCCAACCCGTCCGCCGCGGAGGGCGTCCACGACCCCGACACCGCCGTCGGCGTCCTCGTCGTCGACACCGGCCTGATGCAGGACTACCGCTCCTACCCCCTGCTCGCGCACACCGACGGCGACCTCCAGATCAAGGAGTGCGACGACGACGGCATCCTCCAGCAGTACGTCGGACACGGCACGTTCATCGCCGGACTCGTCGCCGCCGTCGCCCCCAACACCACGATCACCGTCCGCAACACGCTCAACGACGCCGGCGCCATCCTGGAGTCCGAGTTCGGCGACAAGCTCTTCGAGGCCGTCGAGCACGGCGGCTGGCCGGACATCCTCAGCCTCTCCGCCGGCACCTCCAACGGCCGCACCGACGGACTGCTCGGCCTGGACGCCTTCATGCGGGAACTGCGCACCCAGCGCACCCTGTTGGTCGCCGCCGCCGGAAACAACGCCAGCGCCACCCCGTTCTGGCCGGCCGCCTACGCCGAACTCCCCGAGTACGCCGACTCGGTGCTGTCCATCGGCGCCCTGCGCGGCGACGGCGAGTACGGCGCCTGCTTCAGCAACCACGGCTCCTGGGTGAAGGCGTACGCCCCCGGCGAGCGCCTGACCAGCTCCCTCACCGGCTTCGACCGGCCCGTCCCGTACGTGTACCAGCACTCCACCTACGACGCCTGCCGGTACGGCTTCGCCTACGTGTGCACCTGTCAGTCCCCGCGCCACACGGGCCTGTTGAGCGAGGAGCGGGCGGTCGCCGCCACCGGGAAGCCGGACCAGGTGATGTTCGAGGGGTTCGCGCACTGGAGCGGCACCTCCTTCGCCACCCCCGTCGTCGCCGGCATGGTCGCCGCGCACATGACCGCGCACAAGGAGACCGACCCGCGCGCCGCCCGCGGCCAACTGATCTCCTCCAACACCGAGTTCGCCGAGGTGCGCGGGGCGCATGTGCCGGCGCTGTGCCCGCCCACCTGGCGCCCGGTTCCCGTCGTGCCGCTCAGTCCTCCGGCATGAGGGCCGGAACCGCCCCCTCCACGGCGTACGATGTCTTGCCGTACACGAGGGGTGGGGCAGTGGATCGTGCGGATGTCGGCGCGCTCGTCCAGTC
This sequence comes from Streptomyces sp. NPDC000983, assembly GCF_040299205.1. Taxonomy (NCBI): domain Bacteria; kingdom Bacillati; phylum Actinomycetota; class Actinomycetes; order Kitasatosporales; family Streptomycetaceae; genus Streptomyces; species Streptomyces sp. NPDC000983. Next base: position 137,765 of record NZ_JBEPBM010000009.1, read on the forward strand.
CGCCGTCGACGGTGAGGCGGCGGCCTGGAAAGCGCTCGTGGAAGGACTCAGCCCACTGGTGTGGTCGGTGGTGCGCGCCCACCGGCTCTCCGACGCCGACGCGCACGAGGTGTACCAGACCGTCTGGTTCCGCTTCGCCCAGCACCTGGGGCGCATCCGCGAACCGGAGAAGGCAGGCTCCTGGCTGGCGAGCACCGCCCGCCACGAGTCCCTGAAGGTCCTCAAGAGCCTCAAGCGGCTGACGCCGACGGACGACCCGCTGCTGCTGGACCGGGTCAGCGACGACCGTACGCCCGAGGAGACCCTCCTGGACTCCGAGGAGGCGGCCGCGCAGAGCGAACGCGTCCGCCGGCTGTGGCAGGAGTTCGAGGAACTCGGCGAACGCTGCCGCCAGTTGCTGCGGGTGCTGATGGCCTCGCCGCCACCCAGCTACCAGGAGGTGTCCGGGGCCCTCGGGATCGCCGTGGGCAGCATCGGTCCGCTCCGCCAGCGCTGTCTGCGCCGGCTCCGGGCCCGACTCGACGCACGGGGAGCGCTGTGAACGACGACGACCTGAACGACGATCCCCTCGACGCCTTCGAGGAGGGACCGGACTTCGACGACGCCCTGCTGGAGGAGGAGCTCCGGCGGGCCGCCGCCATCCTCGACCCGGTACCGGCCGAACTGAACCGGATCGCCGTCGAGGCCTACGCGCTGTTCGAACTCGACGCCCGCATCGCCGAGTTGACCTTCGACTCGGTGGTGGACGCCATCCCGGTGAGGGGAGCCGTGGACGTACCGCGGATGCTGACCTTCCGCGCGGGTGAGGTCACCGTGGACGTCGAGGTGACCGGCGAGGGGCTGATGGGGCAGGTACTGCCGCCCCAGCCGGCCCGGATCGAGGTGCTCAGCGGCCCCCAGTCGGCCGCCCCGGCCCTCACGGCCGACGCGATGGGCCGCTTCAGCAGCGACGAGGCGCCCACCGGCCCGTTCGCGCTGAGACTGCGGACCGGCGCGGAGGTCGTCGTCACCCCGTGGCTCTGCGCCTGAATCACCGGGCACGACTGAATTTTCGGGCCCGCCCGAGTCACCGGGCACGCCCGAGTCACCGGGCCCGCCCGAGTCATGGGCACGCCCGAGTCACCGGGCACGCCGTGTCACCGGGCCCGCCCGAGTCATGGGCACGCCGTGTCACCGGGCGCGCTCGAGTCATTGGGTGCGCCGTGTCACCGGGCACGCCCGAACTATCAGGCACGCCCGAGTCACCGCCCTGCGCCCGGGTCACCAGGCGCAGGACAGCGACCGCGGACCGCGGATCACCGTCCCGCGCCGCCAGGGCACCTCGTCCGGCGGCACCGCGAGCCGAAGCCCCGGCAGCCGCTCCAGCAGCGTGTTCAGCAGCAGCTCGCTCTGCAGCCGGGCGAGCACCGCGCCCGTGCAGTGGTGCGGGCCGCTGCCGAACGCCAGATGCGGCGGCGCCACCCGGTCGGGGTCGATCCGGTCCGGCTCGGCGAAGACCCCGGGGTCGCGGTTGGCGGCGAGATAGGACACGTACACCGGGTCACCGGCCCGGATCCGCACCCCGTGCAGTGCGACGTCCTCCAGGGCGATCCGGGCCGGGCCCACACTGCCGCGGTGCGGGATGTGGCGCAGCAGCTCGTCCACGACGGGGCCGCGATCCTGGGGCCGGTCCCGCATCCGCTCCATCAACTCGGGGCGGGTGAGCAGCAGGTACAGCATCTGCCCGCAGTTGTGGGTGACGGCCTCGCCGCCGGTCTGCAGCGGGCCGGCCAGCCCGATCGCCTCCGTCTCGCTGATCCCGCCGTGGTGCACGGCGGCCCCGAGCAGCGAGTACACGTCGTCGCCGAGACTGTGCGCCCGGGCCCGCACGGTGTCGGTGATCCACCCGTACAGGCCGTCCCTGGCCCGCTCGGCGTCCTCGGCGTCCCCGGAGGGGGAGACGATCCGCCGGGTCCAGTCGTGCACCTGGTCCCGTTCGGCGACCGGCACCCCCATGACCTCGCTGACCACGGCGAGGGGGAACGGCTCCAGGACCCGCTCCACGAGGTCGGCGGGCGGCCCCTCCTTGACGACGCCGTCCATCACCTCGTCCAGCAGACGCCGGGCGCGCGGCCTGAGCCGCTTCATCGCGCCGACCGTGAAGGCCCCCGAGACCGGGTGCGCCAGCCGGTCGTGGTCGGGCGGGTCGGCGAAGGCCAGGGAGCCGGGGCGGGGCTTGAAGTCCGTTTCCGTCCGCGTCACTTGACGGATCGTCACTTCCGCCCGGCTGAACCGGGGGTCGTCGGTGACGGCCTTGACGTCCTCGTACCGGGTGACCAGCCACGCCCAGCCCTCGCCGTGCGGCAGCCGGATCCGGGTGAGCGGACCCTCGCGCATCAGCTCGGCGAGGACCGGGTCGAAGTCCGTGCCGTTCAGATCGCGCGCGGGCCAGTCCCGGACCAAAGGCCCGTCACGGCCGGTGAGCGTGGTGGTGTCGTCGGTCATGCCCCCACCCTCACCGGCGCCCGCCCGGCTGTCGCCCGGGAGTGCTCCAGCCGAGGTCAACCGGGCAGCGCGTCCACCAGAGCGGTCAGTGCCGAGGCGAGCCGGGTGAGGCCGGGGCCGGCCGGCCCGCCCGGCTCGCTCATGTAGGTGTCCCGCCGGATCTCCACCATCAGAGCGCTCACCCGGGGATCGGTCCCGTAGAACTCCAGCGGCACGTACGTCCCCGCGAAGGGGCTGTCGAGGCCGACGTCTCCGCACCCGGCGAACGCCTCCCGGGCCGCGGCGAGCAGCGCGGGCGGGGTGTGGAAGGGGTCGGTGCCGAGACAGACCTCCGGCCTCGGCCCGTCCCCGTGCAGCTCGTAGGGGAGCGGACGGCTCGGGTAGGAGTGCACATCGACGATCACGGCCCGCCCGGTGGCCGCGAGCCGCCCCGCGACGGCCTCGGACATGGCCCGCGCGTACGGCCGGAAGTACCGGTCGAGCAGCGGCTCGGGATCGGCGCCCGCCGCCCGCAGCACCTCGCGGTGCGTGGTGTGCGTGTAGACGGCGCCCATGCCGACGGCGAGCATCTCCTCCCGCCCGTCGGGGAACCGCTCGGGGTCGACGACGAGCCGGGACAGCCGGTTGGCGAAGACCCACGGAGTCAGCGCGCACGCCCCGGCCGCGGTCTCGGCGATCCGCGCGGTGTGCGCGTCGGTGATGTGGTCGAGCTCCCGCTCCAGGGCCGGGCCGTCCAGCACGATGGAGGTCCGTACGTCGTCGGGGATCTCCCGCGCGGAGTGCGGGACATGGAGGAGGACGGGGGAGTCCGCGGCACCGGCGGCCAGTGTGAACGCCCCGGCCGGGCGCGGTGGTTGCGGCACTACTGGCCCACCCGGCCGTCGACGCACTCGCGCAGCAGGTCGGCGTGGCCGCAGTGGCGGGCGTACTCCTCGATGCGGTGGACCCACAGCTCACGCACGGAGTTCCGGTCCTCGCCCACCCGGGTGCCCAGGTCGGAGTACCGCTCCAACTCCGCGTCGGTCGCCGCCTGTTCGCGGGCGAGGTCGGCGAACGCCCCGTCGACCAGGTCCCGGGTGCCGGCCGCGCCGTCGAAGTCGGCGTCCCGCACGCCGTACAGCTTGGGCTGCGGGTCGCCGGGCACGATCCAGTTGCGCCAGTCCCGCTCCACCTCGGCGAGATGACGGACCAGGCCGAGCAGCGACATGGTCGACGGCGGCACCGACCGCAGGGCGAGCTGCTCGGGCTCCAGGCCCTGGCACTTCATCTCCAGCGTCAGCCGGAAGTCGCGCAGCACGCTGCGCAGCGTCTCCAGCTCGCCGTCCGGACCGGGCCCGTCGTTGTCGCGGGGGTCCTCGCCCGGGTCCGCCCACATGTCGGGGTACACACTCGCCTGGGTCCACCGCTCGGGTACGTCGCTCATCCTCCCCACCCTGCTGACCCGGGCCCCGGGCCCGCAACCGCTTTTCCGTCGGCCGCGCGGGCCCAGCGGTGGAGCGTCCCGCTCGCGTCGTCGTAGGTCAGCCAGGTCCCGTCGCCGAGGGGGCTCACGAAGCTGTCCACCTCGCCGCTGGGATAGGTGACCGTGCCCCGTATCTCCAGGGTGCGGGCGTCCAGGAGCCAGTGCCGGGCCCGGTCGTGGTCGGCGTCGGACTCCAGGGTCGAGGCGATGACGGTGCCGGCGTCGACGAAACCGCAGCCGTGGTCCCAGCAGGGCGGGTCCTCGTCGTCGCCGGGATCGGGATCGGGATCGGGTTCGCGCTCGGCGAGGACGGTGCCGTCCAGCGCGTGCAGGATCAGGTCCGAGCCGTAGTGCTCGACGGTCAGGAAGCCCTCGTGCGCGGGGTGGACGCCGGCCAGGATGCGGTCCATGGAGTCGTTGAGGTCCCAGCCGGTCAGCCGCTCGCCGTCCCGGCGCGCCCAGTGCAGCAGGACGCCGTCCTGGCCCATGCCGACGCACAGGCCCATGTGGACGCCGTCCGGGTGGGACAGCTGGTGGGAGCCGGAGGCGGCACCGTCCAGCGGCAGCCGGGCCAGCTCGCGTCCGTCGCGGGCGTCGAGGACGACCCAGTACTCCTGGAACCCGCCCTCCTCGGGAGCGAGTACGACGTGCGCCCAGACCAACCGGCCGTCGTCGGAGACCCGGCACGAGCCGTGTTCGAGGCCGCGGCACACCTCCTGCTCGTCGCCCGTGTGGGGGTGGTCGAGTTCGGGCCCCCAGCAGGCGTGCCGGTACTCCCACAGGGTCTCGCCGCCGGCTCCCACGGCACGCACCGCGCGCTGCCCGGAGAACACCGCGAAGCCGGCGTCGGGGCTCACCGAGTGCACGCCGCGGTCCCAGCCGGGCCAGGGCAGCGGGAAGACGGCGAGCGGCGCCGTTTCACCCGCGAACACCTCATGCAGGTCGTGGACCGCCAGCTCGGGCCCGTCGGCCAGCAGCGCCCGCGGCGCCCGGCCGCCCCGGATGTCCAGGGCGAAGCCGTTGACCAGCGCCCTCCCGCCCGGCAGCCGGACCGAGCCCCGCGACTCCACGTTGATCGACATGGAGCAGACGGTACGGGAGGGCACTGACAACGGGTCGTGCGCCCCGGCTAGTTCAGTGCCACCGGCGCCGGATCGCCGTAGAAGGTGATCGGGGGCCAGCCCCGGGACTCCGCGAACTCGCTGAGCAGCGCGGCGAGTTCGAGGGGGCTGATGCGCAGCGACGCGGGGGTCTCCGAGTTCGTCACGCGGAACTCGATCTGCACCTCCGCGTTGGTGTCGTTACCGGTGTTCGTCCAGGCCCGGCCGGTGAAGTACGTGTCGTGCGCGAACTGCGTGGCCTCCGCGGCCTGCGCCTCCGCCCCCGCGGCCCCCGTCTCCGCCGCCTGGGCCGGCTGCGCCGAGGCCGCGCTGCCGAGGACCGCGCCCGCCGCGGTCGTACCGGAGTAACCGAGCAGGGATCTTCTGGAAAGACTGGACAAGGTTCCCCTCCTTCGGCGGCCGCGCGGGGGTGTCCCGGGGCCGCGGCCCGATCGTAGGCATGATCGAACCCCGCACAGGGCTGAACGAAATCGTCCGGTACGTGCCCGGGCATGCCGGAGGGCCGGCACCGTGGCGGTGCCGGCCCTCCGGGTGCGTGCGAGCGTCAGCTCAGGGAGGCGAGAGCCTCGTTCCAGGTGGCCGACGGGCGCATGATCTCGGCCGCCTTCGCCGGGTCGGGCTGGTAGTAGCCGCCGATCTCGGCCGGGGAGCCCTGGGCCGCGATCAGCTCGTCCACGATCTTCTGCTCGTTGGCGGAGAGCGTCTCGGCCAGCGGCGCGAAGGCCTTGGCCAGCTCGGCGTCCTCGGTCTGCGCGGCCAGCTCCTGCGCCCAGTACAGGGACAGGAAGAAGTGGCTGCCGCGGTTGTCGATGCCGCCGACGCGGCGGGTCGGGGACTTGTCCTCGTTGAGGAAGGTCGCCGTCGCGCGGTCGAGGGTGTCGGCGAGGACCTGGGCGCGGGCGTTGCCGGTGGTCTTCGCGTACTGCTCCAGGGACGGCACCAGGGCGAAGAACTCACCGAGCGAGTCCCAGCGCAGGTAGTTCTCCTTGACCAGCTGCTGGACGTGCTTCGGAGCGGAACCGCCGGCACCCGTCTCGAACAGGCCGCCGCCCGCCATCAGCGGGACCACCGACAGCATCTTGGCGCTGGTGCCCAGCTCCAGGATCGGGAACAGGTCGGTGAGGTAGTCGCGCAGCACGTTGCCGGTCACCGAGATGGTGTTCTCGCCGCGGCGGATGCGCTCCACCGACAGCTTGGTGGCGTCGACCGGGGCGAGGACGCGGATGTCCAGGCCGTCGGTGTCGTGCTCGGCCAGGTACGTGTGGACCTTGGCGATCAGGTTGGCGTCGTGCGCGCGGGTCTCGTCCAGCCAGAACACGGCCGGGTCGCCGGTGGCGCGGGCGCGGGTGACGGCGAGCTTCACCCAGTCCTTGATCGGCGCGTCCTTGGTCTGGCAGGCGCGGAAGATGTCGCCCTCGGCGACCGGCTGCTCGATGAGGACCTCACCGGCGGCGTCGACCAGACGGACCGTGCCGGCGGCCGCGATCTCGAAGGTCTTGTCGTGGGAGCCGTACTCCTCGGCCTTCTGCGCCATCAGGCCGACGTTCGGGACCGAGCCCATGGTGGAGGGGTCGTAGGCGCCGTTGGCGCGGCAGTCCTCGATCACGGCCTGGTAGACACCGGCGTAGGAGGAGTCCGGCAGCACCGCGAGGGTGTCGGCCTCGGCGCCGTCGGGGCCCCACATGTGGCCGGAGGTGCGGATCATGGCCGGCATCGAGGCGTCGACGATGACGTCGGACGGCACGTGCAGGTTGGTGATGCCCTTGTCGGAGTCGACCATCGCCAGGGCCGGGCCCTCGGCGAGCTCGGCGTCGAAGGACGCCTTGATCTCGGCGCCGTTCGCGAGGGCCTCCAGGCCCTTGTAGATGCCGCCCAGACCGTCGTTGGGGCTGAGACCGGCGGCGGCCAGCGCGGCGCCGTGCGCGGCGAAGGTCTTCGGGAAGAAGGCACGCACGACATGACCGAAGATGATCGGGTCGGAGACCTTCATCATCGTGGCCTTGAGGTGCACCGAGAACAGCACGCCCTGGGCCTTCGCCTCGGCGATCTGCGCGGTGAGGAACTCGCGCAGCGCGGCCACGTGCAGCACCGAGGCGTCGACGACCTCGCCCGCCAGGACCGGTACCGACTCACGCAGCACCGTGGTGGTGCCGTCCGCGGCGACGTGCTCGATCCTGAGCGCGCCGGCCTCGGAGATCACGACGGACTTCTCGGTGGAGCGGAAGTCGTTCTGCCCCATGGTCGCCACGTTGGTCTTGGACTCGCCGGTCCAGGCGCCCATACGGTGCGGGTGGGTCTTGGCGTAGTTCTTGACCGAGGCGGGGGCGCGGCGGTCGGAGTTGCCCTCACGCAGGACCGGGTTCACGGCCGAGCCCTTGACCTTGTCGTAGCGGGCCTGGATGTCCCGCTCCTCGTCGGTCTTGGGGTCGTCCGGGTAGTTCGGCAGCGCGTAGCCCTGGCCCTGCAGCTCGGCGACGGCGGCCTTGAGCTGCGGGATCGACGCCGAGATGTTCGGCAGCTTGATGATGTTGGCCTCGGGCGTCTTGGCGAGCTCACCGAGCTCGGCCAGCGCGTCCGGGATGCGCTGATCCTCGGCGAGGTACTCCGGGAACACCGCGATGATGCGGCCGGCCAGCGAGATGTCACGCGTCTTCACGTCGACACCCGCCTGCGAGGCGTAGGCCTGGACCACCGGCAGGAAGGAATACGTCGCCAGGGCCGGGGCCTCGTCAGTGTGCGTATAGATGATGGTCGAGTCAGTCACCGGGTGCTCCGCTCCACGTCTGCAACATTGCTCGACATCAAGATATCTCGTGATCGCCCTCGGCTCGACAGGGGTCCGCACCCGGACGGCACGGGCGGGGAACGAGTTTCGGCCGGAGGGGCAACCTCCGCACGCGTTTCGACAGTCCTGTAGGTGGATCACTCATCACAGGCGACGGCCGGACCTGACCACCCGGCCGCCCGAGCGGAAGCAGACCATGAGAAATCGCACCAGAGTGACGGCCCCGGCCGCCCTGATCGGCACGGCGGCGGCCCTGGCCGTGGCTCCCACGGCGCACGCGGCGAAGGCGAAGAGCGGCTCCCCGGGCCCCGAGACCCTCGGCGACCCCGTCTTCCCGGCCCTGGGCAACGACGGCTACCGCGTGTCGTCGTACCACCTGGACTTCGCCTACGACGCCACCACCCGGCTCGTCGCCGCCACCGCGACCCTGCGTGTGCGCACCACCCAGGCGCTGACCCGGCTCTCCCTGGACGCGCTCGGCCTGGACGTCACCGCCGTCCGCGTCGGAGGGCGGGCCGCCGCCTTCGAGCAGAGCGACGAGAAGCTGCGGATCACCCCGGCCGCCACGCTCCCGGCCAAGGCCGCCGTCACCCTCTGCGTGACCTACACCGCCGACCCGCGCCGCACCCTGACGCACACCGGCTGGGTCGCCACCCCGGACGGCTTCGCCGTGGCCTGCCAGCCGGACTCCGCGCACACCGTCTTCCCCTGCAACGACCACCCCGTCGACAAGGCCGACTTCACCTTCCGGCTCACCGTCCCCACCGGGCTGCGCGGCGTCGCCACCGGACAGCTCATACGCACCGAGACCCTCGACGGCGACCGGACCGCGTACACCTACCGCTCCCGCTCGCCGATCGCCACCGAGATGGTGCAGATCACCGTCGGCGACTACGTGATCAAGGACCGGCAGGGCCCGCACGGGCTGCCCCTGCGCGACGTGGTCCCGGTCGCCCGGGCCGCCGCCCTGGAGCCGGCCCTCGCGCTCACCCCGGCCCTGGTCGAGTGGATCGAGCAGCGGCTCGGCGCCTACCCCTTCGAGACGTACGGCCTGCTGCCGTGCAACTCCGACGCCGCCGAGCCCTTCGGCTTCACCGGCCTGGAGACCCAGACCCTCACCATCTACCGGCCGAACTACCTCCTCCAGGAGGAGAAGAAGATCGGCTCGCACATGATGCACGAGCTGGTCCACTCCTACTTCGGCAACAGCGTCAGCCCCGCCACCTGGGCCGACCTCTGGATCAACGAGGGTCACGCCGACTTCTACGGGCTGCTCTACCGCTACGAGCGCGGCTGGGCCGACTCCATCGGCCTGACCAGCATGGAAGCCCGGATGAAGGACACCTACGCCAAGGGCGACCTGTGGCGGAACAGCTCCGGGCCGGTCGCCTCCCCGAACGCCGCGAACCTCTTCGACAGCCAGCGCTACCTGGGCGGCGTCCTCGTCCTGTACGCCCTGCGGCAGGCCGTCGGCGAGGACGCCTTCAACGCTCTGGAGCGCACTTTCCTCCAGCGCTTCCGGGACACCTCGGCGTCGACCGAGGACTACATCGCCGTCGCCTCCGAGGTGTCCGGGCAGGACCTGTCGGGCTTCCTGCGCGAGTGGCTCTACGGGACGAAGACCCCGCGGATGCCCGGCCACCCGGACTGGACGGTCACCCCGGTGCCGTCGGCGTCCGCCGCCCCGCGCAAGCGGCGGGACGTGCGGCCGCACGACAACTCAGCCACCCTCTGAGGGATCAGTCGAGCCGGACGGAGGGGACTTCGTCCGGCTCGCTCTCCGTGCCGCGCTGCTGCGGAATGGCGAGGGAACCCTGCTGGATCGCCACCGTCCGGGTGGGCGCCGGGATGCGGATGCCCTCCTGGCGGTAGCGGCGGTGCAGGCGCTTGATGAACTCGTGCTTGATCCGGTACTGGTCGCTGAACTCCCCGACGCCCAGGATCACGGTGAACCCGATGCGGGAGTCCCCGAAGGTGTGGAAGCGGATGATCGGCTCGTGCTCCGGCACGGCACCGTCGACCTCGGCCATCACCTCGGCGATCACCTCGTTGGTGACCCGCTCCACCTGGTCCAGGTCGCTGTCGTAGGCGACGCCCACCTGGAGCAGGATCGTCAACTGCTGGTCGGGACGCATGAAGTTGGTCATGTTCGTCTTCGCCAACTGGCCGTTGGGGATCACGACCAGGTTGTTGGAGAGGTTCCGCACGGTGGTCTGGCGCCAGTTGATGTCCTCGACGTAGCCCTCCTCGTTGCTGCTCAGCCGGATGTAGTCACCGGGCTGGACGGTCTTGGAGGCGAGGATGTGGATGCCCGCGAAGAGGTTGGCGAGGGTGTCCTGGAGCGCCAGGGCGACCGCGAGACCGCCGACGCCGAGGGCGGTGAGCATCGGCGCGATGGAGATGCCGAGCGTCTGGAGCACCACCAGGAAGCCGATGGCCAGGATCAGGACCCGGGTGATGTTCACGAAGATCGTGGCGGAGCCGGCGACACCGGGACGGGCCTGGGTGACCGTCCGCATCACTCCGGCGATACCACGGGCCACGGCGAGGGTCACCAGGAAGATCAGCAGGACGGTGAGCACCTGATTGGTGTGGCGCTGCACCGTGCTCGTGAGCGGCAGCGCCGCCCCGGCCGAGGCCACGCCGCCGAGGAACGCCGCCCACGGCACCAAGGTCCGCAGCACGTCCACGATCAGGTCGTCACCGCTCCAGCGGGTCCGGTCGGCGTGCTTGCCCAGCCAGCGCATCAGCATCCGGAGCAGGAACGCCGCCAGCAGGCCGGCGCCCAGGGCTATCCCCGCGACGACCAGGTCGTCCATGGTGAGATCCCGCTTCACCGGTCACCTCCGGGACGGGAGTCGGCGGCGCGTCGAGCCGCCGTCGGCCGGATGTGAAGTTTCGTCACGTTGTCCCCTGCACGATGTCTGGACGGAAAAGGGCGTGCGCCGACCGGGCACGCGGCCTCATCTTCCCGTATTCCGCACAGCAGTTCGTACCAGGTGGGCGCTGTTGGCGCGGGTGACGGCGAGGTCCGTCCCGAATCCGACGGAGCGCACTCGGACCAGGGCCGGCGCGCCCCGCCGGTGCGCCGGTTTGGAGTGGCCACGGGCGCGTGCGGAACCTCGGCGCGGGCGCGGGCACGGGCTGGGGCTTTGGCCCGGATCGTCCGGCCACTGCTGGGGCTTGGGCCCGGATCGTCCAGCCCGTGCCGGAGCCACGGCCCGCACCACCCGGCCCGTGCCGGGCCCTCGGCCCCGAGCCCCCGGCCCGTGCCGGGCCCTCGGCCCCGAGCCCCTGACCCGTGCCGGGCCCTCGGCCCTGAGCCCCTGACCCGTGCCGGGCCCTCGGCCCCGAGCAACACCCCCCGTGTCAGATGACCTTCCAGCGGACCAGCGCCCCCAGCGTCAGCGCACCCGGCAGGATGGGCAGCCAGACCGTGATGATCCGGTACGCCAGGACCACCGCCGTCGCCACGGCCGCCGTGCCGCCCGCCGCGACCAGGGCCACGATCAGCGCCGCCTCGACCGAGCCGAGACCGCCCGGGGTGGGGACCAGCGCCACCGCGACCGTCGCGGCGAGGTAGGCGACCGCCATGTGCAGCGGCGGGACGCCCAGGCCCAACGCCTCGCCCACCGCGATCAGCCCGGCCGCCTGGAGGGCCGGGAAGGCGAACGCGCCGCCCCACAGGGCGACGGCCCGGGAGGCGCGGGTGTGCACCGAGCGGGCCTCGCCGAGCGCGGTGCGCAGGAAGGAGAGCACAGCCGCGCGCACCCGCCGCACCAGGGCGAGGACGCCCGCCGCGACCAGCGCGAGGGCGACCGCGCCGAGCAGCAGCGGGCCCACCGCCCCCTGCGGCAGCAGCGTGCCGAGCCGCAACGCGTCGGGGAACGCCAGCAGCAGCACGGCCAGCAGCGCGAGCCGGCCCACGGACTCGGCGAGCAGATAGAGGGCTATGGCCGCCGAGGAACGGGCGAGCGGCAGCCCGCACACGGTCATGAACCGCAGGTTGACCGCGCTCGCGCCGAGCCCGGTCGGTAGCAGATGGTTGGCCGCGCCCGCCGCGAACTGCGTGGCCAGCAGCCGCGCGGAGGGCAGCCGTTCGACCACCGCGCCCTGCCGGCAGCAGGCCGCGGCCACCCAGGTCAGACAGGTGGCGCCGGCCGCGGCCAGCAGCCAGGGCCACTCGGCGGTGCCCAGGTGCGCGAACCCCTCGGCGAGCACGTCACGGTGGAGCACCGCCACCACGGCGACCAGCACCAGCGGCAGCAGACAGAGGATCCGGCGGACTGTCACATCCGAAGAGGTTCTCCGCACCGCCCCAACAGCGGGTTGCGGAAGCGGGGCCCACGGCTTAAGTCCGCTCGTCGGGACCCCCGTTACGGTGTTCCGCGCCCCGAGCCTTGACCTCAAGGAAAGTCGAGGTTCTAGCTTCTACCGCATGAGCATGGAGACCACAGCCTGGACCCAACTGCATTCCGTCATGACCGCCGAACAGGAGCGCCGCCCCTTCGACCGCGAAACCCTGCGCCGCATCGGCGCGTTCGCCCGCCCGCACCGCACCCGCATCGCCCGGTTCGTGGGCCTGGGAGTGGTCACCGCGCTGCTCGCCGTGGCGACGCCCGTCCTGGCCGGCGAGGTCGTCGACACCATCGTCTCGGACGGCGACGAGGACCGCGTCGTACGCCTGGCCCTGCTGATCGCCCTCATCGCGGTCGTGGAGGCGGCCCTCGGCATCCTCGCCCGGCGGCTCTCGGCGAGGCTCGGGGAGGGGCTCATCCTCGATCTGCGGACGGCCGTCTTCGACCATGTGCAGCGCATGCCGGTCGCGTTCTTCACCCGCACGCGCACGGGGGCGCTGGTCTCCCGGCTCAACAACGACGTCATCGGCGCCCAGCGCGCCTTCAGCAACACCCTGTCCGGAGTGGTGAGCAACCTCGTCACCCTGCTCCTCACCCTCGTCGTGATGCTCACCCTGTCCTGGCAGATCACCCTGCTCGCGCTGGTCCTCCTGCCGGTGTTCGTGATCCCGGCCCGCCGCATGGGCCGCCGGATGGCCCGCATGACCCGCGAGGCCGCCACCCTCAACGCGGCGATGGGCACCCGGATGACCGAGCGCTTCTCCGCCCCCGGCGCCACCCTCGTCAAGCTCTTCGGCCGCCCCGAACAGGAGTCGGCCGAGTTCGCGGCCCGCGCCCGCCGGGTCGCCGACATCGGGATCCGCACCGCCACCGCCCAGTCGGCGTTCATCACCGCCCTGACCCTCGTCTCCGCGCTCGCCCTCGCCCTGGTCTACGGCCTCGGCGGCTTCTTCGCCCTGAACGGCACCCTCGAACCCGGCGCCGTGGTCGCCCTCGCCCTGCTGCTGACCCGCCTGTACGCCCCGCTCACCGCGCTCGCCGGGGCCCGCGTCGAGGTGATGAGCGCCCTGGTCAGCTTCGAGCGGGTCTTCGAGGTGCTCGACCTGGAGCCCCTCATCCAGGACCGGCCCGACGCCCGGGAAATCCCCGAGGGACCGGTCTGCGTGGAGTTCACCGACGTCCGCTTCGGCTACCCCTCCGCCGACAAGGTCTCCCTCGCCTCCCTGGAGGAGGTCGCCGCGCTCGACACCCGCGGCGGCTCCGAGGTGCTGCGCGGCCTCAGTTTCCGCGCCGAGCCGGGACAGACGGTCGCGCTCGTCGGCTCCTCCGGCGCCGGCAAGTCGACCATCGCCGCCCTGCTGCCGCGCCTGTACGACGTCGACGCCGGCGCCGTACGCCTCGGCGGGGTCGACGTCCGCGAGGTCAGCGCCCGCTCCCTGCGCGAGACCCTCGGCATGGTCACCCAGGACGGCCACCTCTTCCACGACACCGTCCGCGCCAACCTGCTCCTGGCCCGCCCCGCCGCGACCGACGACGAACTCCACGACGCCCTGCGCCGCTCCCGCCTCGACGACCTCGTCCGCGCCCTGCCCGACGGTCTGGACACGGTGGTCGGCGAGCGCGGTTACCGGCTGTCCGGCGGCGAACGCCAGCGGATGACCATCGCCCGGCTGCTGCTGGCCCGCCAGCGCGTGGTCATCCTCGACGAGGCCACCGCCCACCTCGACAACACCTCCGAGGCCGCCGTCCAGGAGGCCCTCGCCGAGGCCCTCCAGGGCAGGACCGCCATCGTCATCGCGCACCGGCTCTCCACGGTGCGCGCCGCCGACCAGATCCTGGTGGTCGAGGACGGGCGGATCGTCGAACGCGGCACCCACGACACGCTGCTGGCCGCCGACGGACGCTACGCCGAGCTGCACCGCACGCAGTTCGAGGAGCGACCCGCCGACACGACGGAGATCGCCGTGGCGTAGCGGGCCGCACCCTAGGGTGACCCTCGACCCGGCAGTCACCCGCTGTGATCAGCTGTGTTCAGCGGCTGAGGAAGGCCACGTCCATGCCGCACCCGACCGTCAGCCGCCGCCGTCTGCTGGAGGGCGGAGCCGCCCTCCTCGGCGCGTTCGCCCTCTCCTCCACGACCACCGCCGGGCGCGCCCGGGCCGCGGCGGAGACACCCCGGTGGAACGGCGCCGTCGACGTGTTCAGCCTGGGCACCGAGCCCCCGCACACCACGCTGATGCCGTACGCCGACACCGCGCAGGCGCTCACCGCCGACCGCACCGCGTCGCCGTACCGGCTGAGCCTCGACGGCACCTGGAAGTTCGCCTGCGTCGACCGGCCCGCCGACCGGGACACCGACTTCCACCGCACCGACCTCGACGACGGGGACTGGGGCACCCTCCCGGTCCCCTCCGTCTGGCAACTGCACGGCCACGACCGGCCGATCTACCTCAACATCACCTACCCCTACTGGGGCGCCAACGGCCACGGCGAGGAGCCCAAGCCGCCGGCCGCGCCGACCCGCTACAACCCGGTCGGCCAGTACCGCCGCACCTTCACCGTCCCCGGCGACTGGTCGGGACGCCGGGTCTTCCTGCACTTCGAGGGCGTCAAGTCGGCGCACTACGTGTGGATCAACGGCCAACTCGTGGGCTACGAAGAGGACTCCTACACGCCGTCCGAGTACGACATCACCGACCGTCTGACGTCCGGCACCAACCGCATCGCCGTCGAGGTCTACCGCTACTCGGACGGCGACTGGCTGGAGGACCAGGACATGATCCGGCTGAGCGGCATCTTCCGCTCGGTGTACCTGTACTCCACGCCCACCGTGCACCTGCGCGACTTCACACTGCAGACCCCGCTCGGCGACGACTTCACGACCGCCGCGCTCTCGGTCACCGCGAGCGTGCGCGCCTACGGGGGCGGGACGCCGGGCGCGTACACCGTCGAGACCCAGCTGTACGACGCTGACGGCCACCCCGTCTGGCCCCGGCCGCTGGCGCGGACCGCCGAGGTCGGCGCGCCCGGCACGGACACGACCGTCACCGCGGTCAGGGCGGTGCCCGCGCCCCGGCTGTGGTCCGCCGAGCAGCCGAACCTCTACACCGCCGTCCTCACCCTGCGCGACCCCGCCGGCCGGGTGACCGAGACGCTGTCGCACCGGGTCGGCCTGCGTGAATTCGCCCTGCGCGACGGGCTGATGCGCATCAACGGCAAGCCGGTCTCGCTGCGCGGGGTCAACCGCCACGAGACCCACCCCGACCGCGGCACCGCCCTGACCCGCGCCGACATGGTCCGCGACATCGAGGTCATCAAACGGCTCAACATCAACTCGGTGCGCACCTCGCACTACCCCAACAACCCGCTCTGGTACGAACTCGCCGACGCCTACGGCCTGTACCTCGTCGACGAGACCAACCTGGAGACCCACGGCATCCACAAGGACTACCCCGGCGACCACGCCGACTGGGCGAGCGCGTGCCTGGCCCGCGCCCGGAACATGGTCCACCGGGACAAGAACCACGCCTCGGTCGTCATCTGGTCCCTCGGCAACGAGGCCGGCACCGGCTCCACGTTCACCGCCATGCACGACTGGATCAAGTCCTACGACCCCACCCGCGTCGTCCAGTACGAGGGCGACGACCGGCCCGGCATCAGCGACATCCGCTCCGAGATGTACGACACCCCCGCCGAGGTAGCGGCCCGCGCCGCGGACACCGCGGACACCCGGCCGTACGTGATGATCGAGTACGCGCACGCGATGGGGAACTCCACCGGCAACTTCAAGAAGTACTGGGACCTGATCCGCCGCCACGACGTCCTCCAGGGCGGCTGGATCTGGGACTTCGCCGACCAGTGCCTCAACTGGCCAACGCCGACCCGCAAGTTGCTCACCGAGTCCGGACCCCTCGGCCTGAAGGGCGAGATCCTCGCCGCGGCCGGCACCCTCGACCGCTCCAAGGGCCTCTACGGCGGCACCGTGTTCGCCCGCGACCGGCGGCTGGACCTCACCGGCTCGCTCACCCTGGAAGCCTGGATCACCCCGCACTTCACCGGCTACCAGCAGCCGGTCATCGCCAAGGGCGACACCCACTACACCCTGAAGCAGACCACCAAGAACCTGGAGTTCTTCATCTACGGCGACGGCCGCTGGATCACCGTCACCTGGCCGCTCCCGGCGACCGGCTGGCGCGGCACCGAGCACCACGTCGCGGGCGTCTACGACGCCGGGGCCGGCACCCTCACCCTGTACGTCGACGGCGAGGCCAGGGCGACCCGCACCACGACGGTCCGGCCCGCCGTCAACTGCGCCCCCCTCGCCCTGGCCACCGACGCCGACCATCCCACCCGTGAGTTCAGCGGCACCGTCCGACGGGCCCGCGTCTACGCCCGCGCCCTGAGCGCGGCCGAACTCGCCTCCGAGAACCGGGGCCCCGACGGCGAGGGAGTGCGGTTCTGGTTCGACGCGGCCACCGTCGCCCTCACCGAACTGCGGCCCCCCGAGCGGACGTTCCTCGCCTACGGCGGCGACTGGGGCGACAACCCCAACGACGGCAACTTCGTCGCCGACGGCATCGTCACCGCCGACCGGGGGCACACCGGCAAGGCCGCCGAGGTCCGACGCGCCTACCAGGCGATCGGCGCGGCCCTGGACGACGGCACCACGGTCACCCTCACCAACGAGTACCTGTTCACCGACCTGCGTGCCTTCGAGGCGAGTTGGACCCTGCTCGCGGACGGCCGCCCGATCGGCGGGGGCAGGCTGGACCGCGACCGCCTCGACGTGGCCCCGCTGTCGAGCAAGGGCGTCACCGTGCCCTTCGAGCTGCCCGCCGACCCGGCCCCCGGCACCGAGTACTTCCTCCGACTGGCCTTCACCACACGGCAGTCCACGCCCTGGGCGGACGCCGGCTTCGAGGTCGCCCGGCACCAGTTCGCCCTCGACGCGCCGACTCCCGCGGTGACCCCGGCCCCCCTGGCCGGTGTGCCCGCCCTCACCCACCACGACGGTGCCCGGACCGTCACCGTCACCGGTGAGGACTTCACCGTCACCGTCGACCGGGCCAGCGGACTCATCACCTCCTACGAGGTGGCGGGGACCCCGCTGCTGCTCTCCGGCGCCACCCCCAACTTCTGGAGGGCGCCCACCGACAACGACAGGGGCAACCGCCAGCACATCCGCAACGAGACCTGGCGCGACGCGGGCGCCCGGCGCACCGTCACCGGGTGCGCCGTACGGGCCCTCGGCGACCGTGCCATCGTCATCGAGGTCACCGGCACCCTGCCCACCACCGTGCGGTCGACGTACCGCACCACCTACACGGTGTTCGGCAACGGCGAGATCAAGGTCGACAACACCCTGCACCCGGGCGCCGGTTCGCTCCCGTACATCCCCGAGGTCGGCACGCTCCTCTTCCTCCCCGGGCGGCTGGACCGGCTGCACTACTACGGGCGCGGCCCCGAGGAGAACCACTGGGACCGCAACAGCGGCACCGACGTCGGGCTGTACTCCGGGGCCGTCGCCGACCAGTGGACGCCGTACGTGCGCCCGCAGGAGAACGGCAACCGGACCGACGTCCGCTGGGCCGCCCTCACCGACGTACACGGCACCGGACTGCTGGTCAGCGGCGAACCGCTGCTGGAGATCAACGCCTCCCGCCACACCCCGGAGGACCTGTCGGTCGGGGTGCGCCACGACTACCAGCTCACCCCCCGCGAAGAGGTCGTGCTGCGGGTCAACCACCGGCAGATGGGCGTCGGCGGCGACAACAGCTGGGGCGCCCACACCCACGACGAGTACAAGCTGTTCGCCGACCGCGCCCACGCCCACACCTACCGGCTGCGGCCCCTCACCGACCTCGCGGACGCCACCCGGATCTCCCGCCGCCCGACCGCCACCCGCTGATCAGGGACGGGAGTACGGTCCGGCCGTACGGCCGACGGTCGCGGCGAGCTTGCGCAGCCGGCGCCAGTCCAGCTTCGGCTCGGGCCGGATCACCCCGGGCCGCTTGCGGGGCACCCGGACGCGCAGGGCGCCCGGCTCGACCCTCAGCCGGACCGGGGCGGGCAGCACCAGGGCCTCCCCGTCGAGTCCCGCCTCGATCTCGGGGCGGTCGGCGTCGACGACCACCTCCCGGGCGGTGAGCACGGTCAGGCCGTGCGGATCCGGTCCGAGCAGCAGCCCGGCGGCCTCCGCCGCGTTCTCCACCTTGATCCCGACGACCCCGAGGACCCCGCCGTCGAGCCGCTCGCGCCGGCCGAACGCGAACGGGTCCGAGGTGAGGTAGGGGTTGTTGCTGACCAGCACCGCCTGCGGGGCGTCGAGCGTGGTGTCCGCCGCCCGGGCCGTCAGCCGGGCGCCCTGCTGTCCGGTGAGCAGGTCGGGCAACAGGTCCAGACTGGTGCCGAGCTTGTCGTCCCGGTAGGAGGGGCTCTGCACGATCGTCGCGTACGCCCCGAAGGAGGCGTTGTTGACGAAGGGCCGGTCGGCGGCGAAGCCCAGGTCGACGCGGAGCTCCACGCCGTCGGTGAGCGCGTCCAGACCGGTGGAGGGGTCGTCCCGGTCCAGGCCCAGGTCGAGCGCGAAGTGGTTGCGGGTTCCGGCGCTGATCACCAGGAACGGCACCCCGTGCGCGGCGGCCACGGCCGCGACCAGCGCCTGGGTGCCGTCGCCGCCCGCGACCCCGAGCAGATCGGCGCCGTCCGCGACGGCGGCGCGCGCCAGCTCGGTCACGTCCTGCTGGTGCTCCGGGTCGAGCAGGACGACCCGGGCGCCGAGCCGCTCGGCCCGCTCCTTGAGGTCGAACCGGACGACCTTCCCGCCGCCCGACCGCGGGTTCATGATCAGGAAGGGGCGTTTCGGCGGCGGGGTGCGGTACTCCTTCACCCGCACCCGGTGCCCGCCCGTCCCGCGCAGCGCGAACCGGCCGCACCACACGGCGACGGTCCACAGCGCCAGCGACACCGGCACCGCCCAGAAGAGGGTCACCGCGAACAGGGCGACCGCGCACGCCGGGACGACCAGGGCGACCAGCGCCGCCAGCCAGCGCAGCGGCCCGCGCAGACTCAGCGTCCACCACACCGCCGCCGCGGTGACGACCAGGCCCACCGCACCACCCACGAGCAGCAGCACGCCGCCGAGTCCGCCGTAGAAGAGCGGCACCAGCAGGGCGAGCGCGGCGGCCGTCAGAGCGGCCCTCGCCGCCCACCGCTGCGCGTGATAGTTCCGCCGGCTCGCATCCACGGCCATCGCTCCTCCACCCCTCAGTAGAACACTGACAGATCGATCACGAGTCCGTCGCACGTTCTGATCATCGCCAGGCGTGTGCCCGGGCACCACGGGAAACACGCCGAGGAGGGAGAACCGGTCAGGTCGGCTCTCCCTCCTCGTGGTCGTGGCGCCCCGCTACTTGCTCGCCCCCTGCGCGAATCCGTTGTAGATGAAGCGCTGGAGGAAGAGGAAGACCACCAGGGTGGGGACGATCACCAGGATGGCGCCGGCGGAGATCGTCTCCCAGTGCGCGCCGTAGGGTCCCTTGAACCGGAACAGCGCCGTGGACATCGTGCCCAGTTCCTCGGAGGGCATGTACAGGAACGGGATGTAGAAGTCGTTGTACGTGGTGATGCCCTTGATGATGACGACGGTCGCGATGGCCGGCTTCAGCATCGGGAAGATGATCTTGCGGTAGATGGTGAAGGCGTTCGCGCCGTCCAGCCGGGCCGCCTCGTCCACGGACATCGGGATGCCCCGGATGAACTGGAGGAAGATGTAGATGGACACGATGTCGGTGCCCATGTACAGCAGGATCGGCGCCCAGCGGGTGTCGAAGAGGCCGAAGCTGTTGACCACCTGGAAGGTCGCGACCTGTGTCGTCACCCCCGGGACCAGGGTGGCGATCAGGAACAGCGCCATGACCGGCTTCTTCAGGCGGAACTGGAAGCGGTCGATGGCGTACGCCGTCATCGAGCCGATGATCACGGTGCCGGTGATGGAGAACAGCAGGATGAACGCCGTGTTCCCGAACGCCGTCAGCATCTTGCCGTCGGAGAACGCGGTGACGTAGTTGTCGAAGTTCAGCCAGTTGTCCGGCAGGGTCAGGGCGCCGCTGCCGCCCGCGACCTCCTGTTCCGACTTCAGCGAGGTCAGGAAGATCACGCTGAGCGGGACCAGGACCACCAGCGAGGCGGCGATCAGGACCAGGTAGGTCAGCGGGGTGGAGAGGCGCAGGCGCCGGCGGGGCCGGTCGGTCGCGTTGACGGTCATACGAGGTCCACCCTGTCGTCGGGCACGAGACGGCGCTGGAGCCAGGTGATCAGCAGGATGATCGCCAGCAGCACCACGGCGCACGCCGAGGCGAGGCCCGTCTTGTTGAACTGGAAGGCCAGCTTCACGGTCTGGATCACGAAGGTCGAGGTCCCGGTCGCGCCGCCGGTCATGATGTACGGGATCTCGAAGACGGCCAGCGAACCGGAGATCGCCAGGATGACGCTCAGGCTGAGCACCGGCCGGATGCCCGGGGCGATGATGTGCCGGAACTGCTGCCAGCGGGTGGCGCCGTCGAGCTGGGCGGCCTCGTAGAGCTCACCGGGGATCGACTGGATCGCGCCGAGGAAGAGCACGAAGTTCAGACCCGTGAACCGCCAGACGGAGACGCCGGCGAGCGAGGTGTTCGCGGACTCCGGATCGCCGAGCCAGGCGTGGTCGGGGTTCAGGCCGACCAGGGACAGGACCGAGTCGAGCGTGCCGCCGTCCTGGAAGAAGTAGAGGAAGACGAAGCCGATCGCGACACCGTTGATCAGGTACGGGAAGAACAGGATGCCTTTGAACAGGTTCCGGAAGCGCAGGTCGAAGCTGAGGACGGTGGCGAGGTACAGGGCGATCACGATCTGTACCGCGGACGCCGCCAGGTAGTACAGGCTCACCGCGAAGACCCGGAACATGTCCGCGCGGGTGAAGACGTCGGTGTAGTTCTCGCCGCCGACGTAACTGCGGTCGGGGCTGACCCCGTCCCAGTCGGTGAAGCTGTAGTAGAGCATGTTGCCCACCGGGACGTAGGTGAACGTCACCAGCAGGACGAGCGGGGCCGCCAGGAACAGCCAGGGGGTCAGGCGGCGCATCGGCAGGTCACGCCAGGAGCGTCCGCTCGGGGCGCGGCGCCGGGCGCGGCGCCGGGACCCCCGGTCCGCTTTCGCGGCCCGTGCGGGCGGTGGGGTGGTGGACAGGGTTCGAGGCATGTGAGGGCCAGGGCCTTTCATCATCCGCTGAGCGCCGCGCGGGGCCCCCGGCCACCGGGGGCGGGGCGGCGGGGGACCCGTGCGCGCGGAACGTCAGGAGCCGGCGTTCTTCCGGGCCTCGGACCAGCGCTTGTCGAGGTCGGCGAGGTAGTCCCGCAGCGAGCCGTCCTGGGCGCCGCGGGCGATGTCGATGAGCTTCTGCCGGTAGTCCGGCGTGTTGAGACCGATCTCGGCGGCCTCGTCGATCTCGTTCACCTCGGCGGTCTTCGCCTCGGAACGCTCCACCATCTTGACACCGTTGTCAACGTAGTCCTGGAGGGTCGAGGGCATCGCTGCCGACCTCAGCACCGAGACGGCGCCCTCCTTCTCGGAGTAGCCGGACTCCGCGGTGAACCAGTCGATCCAGACCCGGGCCGCCTCCTTGTTGTCGGAGTGGATGTTCACGGCCTGCTGGTAGTCGGAGACCAGCGTCGCGCAGAACTCGCCGCCGGACTGGACGGGCACCGGCATGAAGCCGATGTCGTCGGGGTTCTTCCCGGCGTCCTCGGCCGCGGCGCGCATCTGGTTGACGGCCCAGGAGCCGAGCATCATGCTGCCGATCTCCCCCTTGGCGAGCAGCGTCTTGGAGCTCTCCCAGTTGGTGGTGCTGGGGTCCTTCTCGGTGAGCTTCCGCGCGACCATGTCGTGCAGCAGCGTGTCGAGGGTGTTCAGGTCGCTGCCCTTGGCCCAGGGCTTGTCCGACTCGGCCAGCACGTCCAGGGCCTGGCTGTCGCAGCTGACGGTGCCGACGCCGTTGGTCCACTGCCCGCTGAGCGGCCAGGCGTCCTTGAAGTTGGTGTAGTAGGGGACGGCGCCCGTCTTGTCCTTGACGCTCTTGAGGTCGCGCAGGAACTGCTCCGGAGTGGTCGGCCACTCGGTGATGCCGGCCTCCTTCCACAGGGCCTTGTTGTAGACGAAGCCGCTGGCCGTACCGAAGGTGCCGATGCCGTAGACCTTGCCGTCGACCTCGGTCTTGCCGGTGAACAGGTACTTCGAGCGCATGTCGGCCGCCGCGCCGAGGGGCGCGAAGAAGTTGGGGTAGTCCGCCTTGGAGACGGCGCCGGGGATGAGCAGGACGTCACCGTAGTTCTCGGTGTTCATCCTGATCTTGACCTCACCCTCGTAGTCCGTGATGGCCTCGAACTCGACCTTCACGTCGGGGTAGGTCTTGTTGAACTCCGCCGCGTACTTTTTCATCGTGCCGTCCTGCACGAGATCGGTACGGTTGGTCAGCACGGTGATGCTGCCGGACGCGCCCTCGGGGTTCAGCGGCGCTACCGCCGACTCCTCCCCGGCGGGCTTCGTCGCGCCCCCGCTGCACGCCGTGCTGACCGTCAGCACCGCGGCGGCCAGCATCGCGGCACTCAGCGTTCTCGTTCCCATACGCCCCACTCCTCCATTGGATTACGGCTCGGGCTTCGGTGGATGTCGGGGACTATGCCAGCCGGGTGATGAACCGGTAAAGCTGTCTGCAAGGCCGCGATACTTAATCGTTACATGGCGTGACGGCATCCCGCATCATCAATGGCTCTCACCTGCATTTTTGTTTCACGTCTCACGAGGGGAGGGGACTAGACCGGTTCATGTCTGCGGCGTTAGGTTGACTTCTGTCGCACACGCACGACGCCGCCTGTCCCGCCTGTTCCGCCCAGAGGAGCCGCACATGAAGGAAGTCGTCCAGCTTGCCGAAGGCTGGAGCCTTGGGTACGACGGAAGCGCGCTGCCTGCCCAGGTCCCCGGCTGCGTCCACACGGACCTGCTCGCGGCAGGCGAGATCGAGGACCCGTTCCTCGGTCTCAACGAGCACGAGGTGGCCTGGGTGGGCCGACGCGCGTGGACCTACAGCCGTCACATCCACTCGGCGGACACCGCAGCCGACCGCCACGAACGCACCGACCTCGTCTTCGAGGGGCTCGACACCGCCGCGGTGATCACGCTCGGCGGCCGTGAGCTGGGCCGCACCCGCAACATGCACCGCACCTACCGCTTCGACGTGACCGGCGGCCACGGCGGCCTGCACGTGGAGTTCGCCTCCGCCTACGACGAGGCCGACGCCGTGCGCGCGCTCACCGGGGAACGGCCCAACGTCTACCCGGAGCCCTTCCAGTACATCCGCAAGATGGCCTCCAGCTTCGGCTGGGACTGGGGCCCCACCCTGGTCACCGCCGGCATCTGGCGGCCGGTCCGGCTGGAGCGCTGGTCCACCGCCCGGCTGACCGAGGTGCGCCCGGTGGTGACCGTCGTCGACGGCACCGGCCGCGTCGAGGTGCGCGTCGACATCGAGCGCACCGAGCAGGGCGCCGGGCGCGCCCTGGAGATCCACGCCACCGTCGGCGGGGCGCGAGCCGGCGCCGCGGTCGACGGCGACCGGGCCGTGCTCGTCCTGGAGGTCCCCGACGCCGACCTGTGGTGGCCGCGCGGCTACGGCGAGCAGCCCCTGTACGGCCTGGACGTGACCCTGGTCGCGGCCGGCGACGAGGCCGGGAGCGGACCGCTGGACTCCTGGCACCGCCGCATCGGCTTCCGTACCGTGGAGATCGACCGGTCCGCCGACGAACTGGGCACCGGCTTCACCCTCGTCGTCAACGGCGAGCGGATCTTCGCCCGCGGGGTGAACTGGATCCCCGACGACGTCTTCCCCTCACGCGTCACCCCCGAGCGCTACCGGGCCCGGCTGACGCAGGCCGTCGACGCCAACGTCGACCTCGTCCGCATCTGGGGCGGCGGCATCTACGAGGACCACGCCTTCTACGACGCCTGCGACGAACTCGGCCTGATGGTCTGGCAGGACTTCCTCTTCGCCTGCGCCGCCTACCCCGAGGAACAGCCACTGCGCGGCGAGATCGAGGCCGAGGCGCGCGACAACGTTATCCGGCTCATGGCACACCCCTCGCTCATCATGTGGAACGGCAACAACGAGAACCTCTGGGGCTTCCGGGACTGGGACTGGGAGCCCGCGCTCGACGGCGACTCCTGGGGCGAGGGCTACTACCTGGGCGTCCTGCCCCGCGTGGTGGCCGAACTCGACCCGACCCGCCCCTACACCGCGGGCAGCCCCTGGTCCGGCACCTGGGACCACCACCCGAACGACCCGGCGCACGGCACCCACCACTCCTGGGAGGTGTGGAACCGCCAGGACTACGCCGAGTACCGGGCGAGCGTGCCCCGGTTCGTCGCCGAGTTCGGCTGGCAGGGGCCGCCCGCCCTCGCCACGCTCCGACGGGCGCTGCCCGGCGAGGAACTCGCCCCCGACTCGCCCGGCATGCTCCACCACCAGAAGGCGGAGGACGGCAACGGCAAGCTCGACCGCGGAGTCGCCCGCCACTTCCCCCTGCCCGAGGGGGACTTCGACCGCTGGCACTACCTCACCCAGCTCGTCCAGGCGCGGGCCGTCGCGGCCGGCATCGAGCACTGGCGCTCCCACTGGCCCGTCTGCGCGGGCACGGTGGTGTGGCAGCTCAACGACTGCTGGCCGGTCAGCTCCTGGGCCGCCGTCGACGGCGACGGCCGCCTCAAACCCCTCCACCACGAACTGCGCCGGGTCTACGCCGACCGCCTGCTCACCCTCCAGCCGGACACCGACGGCCCCACCCTCGCGGTGATCAACCAGGCGGCCGAGCCGTGGGCGGCCTCGGTGACCCTGCGCCGGATCCGGGCCGACGGCACGGTCCTGGCGGAGGGCGCCGTGGAGGTCACCGTCGCCGCGCGCACCGTCCACCGCACCGCGGTGCCGCCGGAGCTGGTGCCGGACGCCTCCTCCGCCAAGGAGTTCCTCGTCGCCGACGAGGGCGCCCTGCGCGCCCTGCACTTCCCGGTGACCGACAAGGACTTCGCCTACCCCGCCCCCGATTACGACGTGACCGTGGCCACCGTGACCGGCGCGGATGCGGGTAGTCTCGACGTCGTGGTAACTGCACGCACCCTCGTACGGGACCTCCTGCTCCAGCCGGACCGGCTCGGCCCCGCAGCCTCCTGTGACACCGGCCCGCGCACCCTGCTGCCCGGGGAACGGATCCATCTGAAGGTCCGCGGCGCCGACGAGACGGGCGCCAACTCCGTACGAGCGGCACTCTTCAGCGTGGAACCGGCGTGAGCGCACCCAGTGAGCGGGTGACCATCAAGGACGTCGCCGCGGCCGCCGGTGTCTCCAAGGGCGCGGTCTCCCTGGCCTTCAACCACAAGCCGGGCGTCTCCGATGCCACCCGCGAACGGATCTTCGCCGCCGCCCGGGACCTGGGCTGGGCGCCGAACTCCTCGGCGCGCAGCCTGTCCCGGCAGGCGGTCGACACCATCGGCCTCGCCATCTGCCGGCCCGCCCGGCTGCTCGGCCTGGAGCCCTTCTACATGGAGTTCATCTCCGGCATCGAGAGCGTGCTGGCCGAGCGCGACTGCTCACTGCTGCTGCGGCTCGTCGGCTCGCTGGAGGAGGAGATCCAGCTTCAGCAACGCTGGTGGCGGGAGCGGCAGATAGGCGGCTCGATCCTGGTCGACCTGCGCAAGGACGACCCGCGCATCGAGCCCCTGCGCAAGCTGGGGCTGCCGGCGGTGGCCGTCGGGCACCCGAGCCTGACGGGCGGCTTCCCCTCGGTGTGGACCGACGACGCCACCGCGGTCGGCGAGGCGGTCCGCTATCTGGCCGCCCTCGGCCACCGGCGCATCGCCCGGGTGGGCGGGCCGTCCGGACTGGGGCACAGCGCCATCCGCACCGAGGCGTTCGAGGCGGCGATGACGGACCTCGGCCTGGACCGCGGGACGCATATGGAGACCGGCTTCTCGGGCGAGGAGGGCGCCCGGGCGACCCGCTCGCTGCTGCTGTCGCCGGAGCGCCCCACGGCCATCGTGTACGACAACGACATCATGGCGGTCGCGGGGCTCGGCGTGGCCACCGAGATGGGTGTCGCCGTACCGGACGAGCTGTCCCTGCTGGCCTGGGACGACTCCCAGCTGTGCCGCCTCACCCACCCGACGCTGTCGGCGATGAGCCATGACGTGCACTCCTTCGGCGCCCAGGTGACCCGGGTGCTGTTCGACGTCATCGCGGGGCAGGAGGCCGTGTCCCAGCCGGTGGCCATGCCCCAGCTGGTGCCCCGGGGCTCCACCGCGCCGCCCCGCCCCTGAGCGGGCCGACGTGCTTACGCGACAAGGGGTCGCGGCCTTCGGGTCGCGGCCCCTCGTGTCGCGTTCAGGCCGTGACCTCCTGCGGTACGTGGCCGCGGGCGGCCGCCGCCGCGCCGACGAGGCCGGCGTCCTGGGCCAGCGCGGCGGGCCGCACCGTCAGCCGCCGGGTGAAGTCGAGGACGGCGAAACCGCGCAGATGACGCCGCAGGGGAGTGAAGAGCACCTCCCCGGCCCGGGCGACACCCCCGCCGACCACCGCCACCTCGATCTCCAGCAGGGTGGCGCTGCCGGCGATCGCGGCGGCCAGGGCCCGGGCGGACCGGTCGTAGGCGGCCAGGGCACGCGTGTCGCCGGCCCGCGCCGACTCCGCCACCACCGCCGCCGAGGGCTCCCGTCCCGGCGGCGGGGTCCAGCCGGC
Organism: Streptomyces sp. NPDC000983; assembly: GCF_040299205.1. Taxonomy (NCBI): domain Bacteria; kingdom Bacillati; phylum Actinomycetota; class Actinomycetes; order Kitasatosporales; family Streptomycetaceae; genus Streptomyces; species Streptomyces sp. NPDC000983. The sequence goes on from NZ_JBEPBM010000009.1 coordinate 164,787, forward strand.
CCGCAGCGCGTGGCGGGCGATGGCGGTGCCGCTGGCGTACCCCTCGACGCAGCCGCGGGAGCCGCACGCGCAGGGCGGGCCGTCCAGGTCGACGGAGACGTGCCCGATGTGCCCGGCGTTGCCGGAGGGGCCTGGGTGCAGCCTCCCGTTCAGCACGTAGCCGCCGCCCACCCCCGTCGAGACCACCATGCACAGGGCGTTGGCGGCTCCCCGGGCGGCACCGCGCCAGTGCTCGGCGGCGGCCACCGCCACGGCGTCCCCGATCAGCACCGGCTCGATCCCGTCGAACAGCATCGGATGCGCCCGTACCGACTCCACCAGCTCGAACGCCCGCCAGGCCGGGATGTTCACCGGGCTGACGGTGCCGTTCGCCGTGTCCACCGGTCCGGCGCTGGCGATGCCCATGCCGCGGACGGTGCCCCAGGCCGGGTGCAACGCCAGCGCGTTGATCACGGCGTCGACGGTGTCCGCCAGCCGGGACGCCGACTCACGGGCCGGCGTGGGCAGTTCGGCGCGCCCCCGCAGGACGCCCGCGTCGTCGACGAGCGCTCCCGCGATCTTCGTGCCGCCGATGTCGAGTGCTGCGTACACCTGTGTGGTCTCTTCTCTCTTCGGTGGTGTGGCGGCGGGGGCGCCGGGTGGCGGGCAGTGGGGGGTGGGACGAGGCGGGTCGGTCGGACGGGGTGCGGTGCGGAATTCAACTTTCTCGACAACGTTGTCTTCGTGAACCGTTCAGGCCCCGGGAATGGGGATTGACGATCGGTCGCGGTGGATCCACGCCGTTACGTTAGCCGCGGAACAATGGTTCGGATGAGCACAGTACCTCCTGTTATTAAACCGGTATAGATGCGCCTCGATCTGCATGGGATTCCGGTCACCGATGGCCGGATGCGCGCTGGTCGTCTACGGCGTCAGGAGGTTGAATCGGACGGCCTGTGCCCGGGCAAGGTAGGGCAGGCTGAGGGAGTGGGCAACGGGTGTGACGTGACCCGAACCGGTTTAGTGAATGTTTAGCTCTTGCGGGTTGCGCATCGCGCGTAGAAAAGAAGCGTCGCGAACGCGCCTATTGACATGACCGAAACACTTGGTGCTCTCATATGGGGGCACGGCGAACTGATGCGCCGTTCGTTCCTGACGCTCCGTCAAGTGTGGCCGAGATTCTGCACCGTTGGACATGGACAACGTTGTCAGTGTTACTGCCCGCGTCTCGAACGCCGCACCGCTCGATGTTCCTCTCAGGGGAGTGACATGGGAAACCCACGGAAGAGAACGATCCGCAACGCCCTCGCAGCGGCGCTCACCGCTGTACTGGGCCTGCTGCTGTCGCTGGTCGGCACCCCGCCCGGCGACGCCGAGGCCGCCGCCACCGGCCTGCGTGTGAGCAACGGCCGTCTGTACGAGGCCAACGGCAGTGAGTTCGTGATGCGCGGCGTCAACCACGCCCACCTCTGGTACCCGTCGCAGACCGGCTCCATCGCGAACATCGCCGCCAAGGGCGCCAACACCGTCCGCGTGGTGCTCGGCAGCGGCGACCGCTGGTCGAAGACCAGCAGCTCCGAGGTCGCGTCGCTGATCAGCCAGTGCAAGGCGAGCAAGGTCATCTGTGTGCTGGAGGTGCACGACACCACCGGCTACGGGGAAGACTCCTCCGCGACCACCCTCGACAAGGCGGCGTCCTACTGGGTCGGCCTCAAGAGCGTGCTGTCCGGCCAGGAGAACTACGTCATCGTCAACATCGGCAACGAGCCGTACGGCAACAACAACTACTCCGGCTGGACCAGCGCCACCAAGAGCGCGATCGGCAAGCTGCGCGGCGCCGGCATCAACAACGCCCTGATGGTGGACGCCCCCAACTGGGGCCAGGACTGGTCGAACACCATGCGCGACAACGCCTCCTCGGTGTTCGCGTCCGACCCGGACCGCAACACCATCTTCTCCATCCACATGTACGGCGTGTACGACACCGCCTCCGAGGTGCAGAGCTACCTCAGCGCCTTCCGCAACAACGGACTCCCCATCGTCGTGGGAGAGTTCGGCAACCAGCACAGCGACGGCGACCCCAACGAGGACGCGATCATGTCGTACGCCCAGTCCATGGGCATCGGCTACCTCGGCTGGTCCTGGAGCGGCAACGGCGGCGGCGTCGAGTACCTCGACATGGTCAACAGCTTCAACCCGAGCTCGATGACGTCCTGGGGCCAGCGTCTGTTCTACGGCTCCAACGGCATCTCCTCCACGTCGAGGCTCGCGACGATCTACGGCGGCTCGGGCGGCGGCACCGCGCCGAACGGCTACCCGTACTGCTCCAGCAGCTCCGCCGACCCGGACGGGGACGGCTGGGGCTGGGAGAACAGCCGGTCCTGCGTGGTCCGCGGCGGGGCGGCCGACGGCACCGGTACCGCGCCGAACGGCTATCCGTACTGCTCCAGCAGCTCCGCCGACCCGGACGGGGACGGCTGGGGCTGGGAGAACAGCCGGTCGTGTGTCGTCCGAGGGGGCGCCGCCGACCGCTGAACCCACCGAACCGGCCCCGCACTCCTCGGAGTGCGGGGCCGGCTCACCCGTGCGTCAGGCGCCCGTCGCCCCCGCCGCAAGGCTCCGCGGAACCTCCGCGTAGCCCGCCGGGCGGGTGGTGAACGTGCCCCGGCCCTGGGTGCGTCCGCGCAGGCGCGAGGCGTAGCCGAACAGTTCGGCCAGCGGCACCGTCGCGGTCACCACGGCCGTACCGCCGCGCGTCGCGGAGGCCGACACCCGGCCGCGGCGCGCCGCGAGATCGCCCAGGACCGTTCCCACGGACTCCTCGGGCACGGTCACCGTCACCTCGGCGACCGGCTCCAGCAGCCGCATCGCGCAGCCCCGCAGCGCCTGGCGCAGACCGAACCGGCCGGCGGCGCGGAACGCCAGCTCCGAGGAGTCCTTGGAGTGCGTGGCCCCGTCGGTCAGCGTCACCCGCACACCGGTCACCGGATGCCCGCCGAGCGGCCCCTCCGCCAGCGCGTCCCGGCAGCCGGCCTCCACCGCGCGGACGAACTCCCGCGGGACCCTGCCGCCGACCACCGTCGAACCGAACACGAAACCCTCCTCACCCTCGGCCGCCTCCAACGGCTCGACGTCCAGCACCACATGGGCGAACTGCCCGGCGCCGCCGTCCTGCTTGACGTGCCGGTACACCAGCCCCGTCACGCCGCCGGCCACGGTTTCCCGGTACGACACCTGCGGGCGGCCGACCGAGACCTCCAGGCCCCGGTCCCGGCGCAGCTTCTCCACCGCCACCTCCAGATGCAGTTCGCCCAGGCCCGACAGCAGGGTCTGGCCGGTCTCCGGATCGGTCCGCACCACCAGCGACGGGTCCTCCTCCGTCAGCCGGGCCAGCGCCGTGGCCAGCCGGTCGGTGTCCTGGCCGAGGCGGGCCTCGACGGCCACCGAGACCACCGGGTCGGCCGTGGCGGGCGGTTCCAGCACGAGCGGCGCCGACGGGGAGCACAGGGTCGTACCGGCCCGCGCGGACTTCGGGCCGATCACGGCGACGATGTCCCCGGCCACGGCCAGATCCGTCTCGGTGTGCCGGTCGGCCTGCACCCGCAGGATCCGGCCGACCCGCTCGGTGCGCCCCACACCCGTGTCCAGCACCGTGTCCCCCTTGCGCAGCACACCCGAATAGATCCGCAGATACGTCAGCCGGCCGGTCGGCGCGGCCTGCACCTTGAACGCCAGCGCGGCCAGCGGCGCCGCCGGATCGGCGGCCCGCTCCTGCTCGGCGCCGTCGAACGAGCCGCGCACGGCGGGCACGTCCGCCGGGGACGGCAGGTACGCCACCACGGCCTCCAGCAACGGCTCGACACCCCGATTGCGGTACGCCGAACCGCACAGCACGACCACGGCCTGACCCGTGCAGGTCAGTTCGCGCAGCGCCGCGCGCAGCGTCTCCTCCGAGACCGCCGAGTGCGCGCAGTACTCCTCCAATGCCCGCGGATGCAGCTCGGCGACCGCCTCGTCCAGCGTCCGGCGGCGCCGCGTCGCCTCGGCGCGCAGTTCCTCGGGCACCGGGCGTTCCTCGTACGCGCCGGTGTCCGGGGGCCACACCACGGCCCGCATCCGGACCAGGTCGACGACGCCCTCGAAGCCGTCCTCGCGGCCGATCGGAAGCTGCACCACCAGGGGCGTGGTGCCGAGCCGTTCCCGGATCGACGTGACGGCGGCGTCCAGGTCGGCGCCCGCGCGGTCCATCTTGTTGACGAACGCCAGGCGCGGAACGTCGTGCCGGTCGGCCTCCCGCCAGACCGCCTCGCTCTGCGGTTCGACGCCCGCGACGGCGTCGAACACCGCCACCGCGCCGTCGAGGACACGCAGCGAACGTGTCACCTCGTCGGCGAAGTCCACGTGGCCGGGGGTGTCGATGAGGTTGATCCGGTGCCCGTCCCAGTCGCAGCTGACCGCGGCCGCGAAGATGGTGATGCCCCGGTCGCGCTCCTGGGAGTCGAAGTCGGTGACGGTGGTGCCCTCGTGCACCTCGCCCCGCTTGTGGACGGCGCCGGTCAGGAACAGGATGCGCTCGGTCACGGTCGTCTTCCCGGCGTCGACATGGGCGAGGATGCCGAGGTTGCGGACGGTTTCGAGCGCGCGGAGTGTGAGCTGGGTACGCACGGCCTTGAGGCCCTTCTACGTGTGTCGTGAGTGGTGCGGAGGCAGCGCGATGGGCGGACGAAGCCGGGGGAACGCACCTGCGCGCCGGTGCGCGGCGGCCGTAGGGCGCGCCGGGCGGTGGCGGGGCAGGGGTCAGCGACGGTCTTCGACCGGGACATCCAGTGCCGGCCGCGCGGCGGGCACCGGGCTCACGAAGACACGAGGATCACGTCGAACCGCGCCCAGGGGGCGACGACGGCGACAGTGGTACGCACGGTCGGTCTCCCCTCACATCTGAACTCGGAACACGCGGAATGCGTCGGCCACTTGGGGCGCGGACGCGTACCCAGAGTGTAGGGACGGAGCGGGCGCGGGGCGCGCGATTTTAGGGAAGGCGTGGGGCGCGCCTTCGGGAAGGGGCGCGGCGGGCGCGGGGTGCGCCGTTTCCGGGAGGGGCGCGGCGGACGCGGGCAGCGCCGCTTCCGGGAAGGGGCGTGCCGGTGCCCGGCCTCGTACCGCCGACAGTACGAGGCCGGGGGGTGCCGCCCGGCGAGCGGACGCGGCCGGAGCCACCGTGCCGTGCGGCAGGTTGCGGCACCGTTGCAGCGCGCGGCACGCGGTACCGGCCCGCGCCGGGTGGTGCGCGCCGGTGCTACTGGGCGAGCCGTCCCGTCACCGTGCCGTGCACCACATGGGCGGCGGCCACGTCGAGGGCGGCGTGTCCGGTGGACTTGAAGACGGTCAGTGCCTCGGGGGAGCGCCGTCCCGGGGCCTCGCCGGCCAGGACGGAGCCGAGGAGGGTGACCCGGCGGCCGACGGGCAGACCCTGCAACTCGTGTGCGCCGGAGGGCGGTTGGGTGTCGGCGGCGCCGGGCCACTCGGTGAACAGGTCGGCGTCCCGGATGGTGTCGGCGTCGAGTTCGGGGCCGTGGGAGCCGCCCACGGAACTGACATGGGCGCCCGGTGCCAGCCAGGCGCGGCGCACGACGGGACGGGTGGCGCCGGTGCAGCAGTAGACCGTCGCGGACTCGCGCACGGCGCCCTCGATGTCCCGCGCCGCCCGGCCCTCGGGGTGCAGTGCCGCGGTCGTCCGGGCCGCCTGCGGGTCGCGGCCCGCGACGGTGACCGGGGTGCCGGGCCGCACCACGGCCAGCAGCGCGACCTGCGCGCGGGCCTGGGCGCCGGTGCCGACCACCACGACCGGACCGGGTCCGGCGAGGGCCAGCGCGCTGTGCGTGGCGGAGGCGGCGGTGCGCCACGCCGTGATCGGCTCGGCGTCCAGGACGGCGAGGGGGCTGCCGTCCTGGGGGTCGAACAGGACGACCACGCCCCGGTGGCTGCTGCGGCCGGGCCGCTCGGGGTCGGGGAACACGGACACGAGTTTCGCCGCGAGGCCCAGGCCGGGAACGTATCCGGGCATCGCGCCGAGCAGGCCGTTCGGGGCGAGGGCGGCGGTCCGCGCGGGGGCGGACGCCAGGCCCCGGGCGACGGCGACGAGGGCCTCGGAGACGGCGCCCATCAGCCGGTGCGGGTCGAGGGCGGCGAGGGTGGCCTCGTGGTCGAGGACGAGGACGTCGCTCACGCGCGGGCCTCCTGGTGCGGTCCGGCGAGCAGGCCGCCGAGGGTGTCGGCCGCGGCGGCGAGGTCCGAGCGGATCAGTGCGAGGCGGTCGTCGTCGATCTCCGACGACGGTCCGACGACGGTGAGCGCGCACACGGGCACCCCCTCGGCGGGTACGACGGCCCGGCTGACGGAGGCCACGAGGCGGTCGTTGCGCCCGTCCTCGGCGGCGAAGCCGTCGGCCTCGGCGCGGGCGAGGTCGGCGAGCAGCCCCGTGTCGCCGTCGAGCGGATGCCCGGCTGCCGCGGCCGCCTCGAGATGGGACGCGCGGGCCTCCGGCGGCAGGGCGGCCACCAGGGCGAGGGGTCCGGCGAAGCGGTGCACGGGCAGGGTCTCGTCGAGCAGCGTGCTGATCATCGCCAGCGGATCGGGCCGTACGACGTCCACCACCCGGGAGCCGGTGCGCTCCAGTACCTGGAGGTTGACCATCAGACCGGTGCGCGCGGACAGGTCCTCCAGCACCGGACGGGCCATCGTGGTCAGCGAGTTGTGTGCCGCGCGCGCCGACAGCAGCAGGACGGCCGTACCGGGCAGATAGCGGTCGTCGGCGCGCAGCACCCAGCCGCGGCGCACCAGGTCCACCAGGATCCGGTAGGCGGTGGCGCGGTGCAGACCGACCGTGTCGGCGAGATCGGTGAGGCGGGGCGGCCGGGGGGCACGGGCGACCGCCTCGACGAGGTCCAGCGCCTTGTCCACGGCCGTGCGCTGCGCTTGCGGCATCGAAACCCTTCCGGAACGTCGGTCGAGAACGGTCCGGTGGGGCGTGTGCACCGCCGGAATCCGGATGTAGGGTACCGATTGTTTCGTCCTGTGAGAACGATGTTACCTAGAGCGTAACAAAGGAGCGGTGGTCATGACGAGCGACAGCGCCGGGGCGGCCACGCCGTACGCGCCGCCGGAACGGGGCGCGGGGCCGACGGTCGTCTACCGGGGTGCCGCCGTGTTCGACGGGACCGGCAGCCCGCCCCGCGCCGGCCTGTCGATCGTGGTGGACGGCCCCCTGATCCGCGCGGTCGTACCGGACGCGGACGCCGCGGCCCTCGCCGAGGGCGCCGAAGTCGTCGACCTCACCGGGCAGTTCGTCACCCCGGGACTCATCGACGCCCACCAGCACCTCGCCACCCCGCCCGACCGCCCCGCCGCCGAAGCCGTGCTGGACCGGCTGGTGCACAGTGGGGTCACCGGCATCCGGGACATGGCCGACGACCTCCGCCAGATCGGCGACCTCGCCCGGGCCGCCCGGGTCGGCGAGATCGCCGGTCCCGACATCCACTACGCGGCGCTGACGGCCGGCCCCGGCTTCTTCGACGACCCCCGCACCCACCAGGTCAGCCGGGGAGCCGTGCCCGGCGAGGTCCCCTGGATGCAGGCCGTCACGGACACCACCGACCTGCCCCTCGCGGTCGCCCTCGCCCGCGGGACGTACGCGTCCGCGATCAAGGTGTACGCCGACCTCGACGCGGGCCTCGTCGCGGCGATCACCGCGGAGGCCCACCGGCAGGGCCTGCGGGTCTGGGCGCACGCCGCCGTCTTTCCCGCGACGCCCGGCGAGGTCGTGGAGGCGGGCGTGGACGCCGTCTCGCACGTGACCCTCCTGGCTCACGAGGCGGCGACGGGGCCGCTGACCTCCTACCGGGACAAGCCGCCCGTCGACCACGCCGCGCTGGTCACCGGGGAGGATGAGCGCATGGAGAAGCTCTTCGCCCGGATGCGGGAGCGGGGCGTCGTCTTCGACGCGACCGCTGGCCTCTACGCCTCCCGCGAGTTCGCCGGAGGCGACCCCGAGACCGCCGAACGGGCCGCCCGCAACACCGAGTTGGCGATCGCCCTGACCGCACAGGCCCACCGGGCCGGAGTCGAGATCGCCACCGGCACCGACTACGAGACCCCGCCCGAGGACCCCTTCCCCGCCCTCTACGAGGAACTCGCCTTCCTGGTACGGCGGTGCGGCATCCCGGAGCGCGACGTCCTCAGGTCGGCGACCCTCGTCGGCGCCCGGAGCGCCGGCGTCGGCGACCTGACCGGCAGCGTCGAACCGGGCAAGCTCGCCGACCTCGCGGTCTTCGCGCGCGACCCGCTCGCCGACATCGACCACCTGCGCACCATCACCCTGACCGTCAAGCGCGGCCGGCGCTTCCCGCGCTCCGCTGATCGCCTTCGGGAGAACCCATGACCGGCACGCCGATGATCATCAACGCGCTGGGCCAGCTCGACAACCCCAACGACCCCCGCTCACAGGCGGCGGCGAGCGAGCTCAACGCGACCGGCGAACAGTTCACCGTCGACACCCGCACCCTCGCCGAGGCGCGTGCCTCCGGCCTGACCGCCGTCAACATCACCCTCGGCTACGTGATGGGCGACCTCCCGCCCTACGAGCACACCCTGCACGAGATCGAGGTCTGGGACGACGTCGTCGCCCGGCACCCCGACGACCTGCTCAAGGTCACCTCCGTCACCGACATCGACACCGCTGCACGGGACGGCCGCGTCGGCGTCATCTACGGCTTCCAGAACGCCGAGGCCGTCGGCGACGACGCCGGACGGGTCGCCGTCTTCGCCGAACGCGGCGTGCGCGTGGTGCAGTTGACCTACAACGGGGCCAACCACCTCGGTGGCGGCTCGTCGGCGCCCGGCGACACCGCGCTGACCGGCTTCGGGCGCGAGGTGATCGACGCCCTCAACGACCGGCACCTCATGGTCGACCTCTCGCACAGCGGCGAACGCACCTGTCTGGAAGCCGCGCGCCACTCCGCCGCGCCCGTGTCGATCAACCACACCGGATGCCGGGCCCTGACCGACCTGCCGCGCAACAAGACCGACGAGGAGCTGAGGCTGGTCGCCTCCCGGGGCGGGTTCGTCGGCATCTACTTCATGCCGTTCCTGAGCCCCACCGGGCACGCGAGCGCCGCCGACGTCGTCGAGCACATCGCGCACGCCGTGAACGTCTGCGGGGAGGACCACGTCGGCATCGGCACCGACGGGCCGGTCACCGCCATCGACGACCTCGACGCCTACCGGGACCACCTCGCCGAGCACGTCGCCCGGCGGCAGCGGGCCGGGGTATCCGCCGCGGGGGAGCGCGCGGACACCTACCCCTTCGTGGTCGACCTGCGGGGCGTGGACCAGTTCCGCGAACTGATCCGCCTGCTGGAGCGGCGCGGCTTCTCCACCGAGCGGATCGAGAAGATCATGGGCCGCAACTTCGTCGACTACGCGCGACGCGTCTGGGCCGAGTAGCGGGCCGGGGGCTGTCGTCACCTTCCCGTCGTCGCCCGGAGGCCGGGGACGGTCGTCGGCGGGATGTGACGCAGGTCATGCGAACCCGGCGCGAGATCTTGGAATGCCTGGTTCCGCGTCGCTGCTGCACCCGTTACGGGCTCACCATGCCCTGGGGGCGCCGGGCGACGAAGCCGGGCAGGGAGAGCCGCGGCGTCGCGGCCCCGACCCGCCCCCGCCCTGCTTCACCGCACCACCTTCGAAAGGTTCCCCTGCGCCATGCCACTGGCTCTCCTGGCTTTGGCTGTCGTCGCCTTCGGCATCGGCACGACCGAGTTCGCCACGATGGGACTGCTGCCCCAGATCGCCGACGGGATCGACGTGTCGGTGCCCCAGGCCGGCAACATCGTGTCCGCCTACGCGCTGGGCGTCGTCGTCGGCGCCCCCGTCCTCACCGGCATCGGAGCGCGCATCCCGCACAAGCGCCTGCTGCTGCTCCTGTCCGGGCTCTTCGTGATCGGCAACGTCGCGTCCGCCCTCGCCCCGAACTTCGGGCTTCTCTTCGCCGCGCGCTTCCTGGCGGGGCTGCCGCACGGCGCGCTGTTCGGCGTGGGCGCGGTCGTCGCCTCCAAGCTGGTCGCCCCGGACCGGGCGGCCACCGCGGTGTCACGGATGTTCCTCGGACTGACCGTCGCCAACATCATCGGAGTCCCGGCCGGTACCGCGCTCGGCCAGCAGTTCGGCTGGCGTGCCGCGTATGTCGCGGTGGCCGTCATCGGCGTGCTCGCCCTGGCGGCCCTGGCCGCGTTCGTGCCCCACCAGCCCCGCGACGCCCAGGCGGGCGTCCGCCACGAGCTGCGGGCGATGGGAAACCGGCAGGTCTTCATCGGCCTGGCCACGGCGGTCGTCGGCTTCGGCGGCTTCTTCGCCTTCTACAGCTACCTCGTGCCCATGCTGACCAACATCACGGGCCTGTCCGACTCCTCCACCACCCTGGTCCTCGCCCTCTACGGCGTCGGCATGACCCTCGGCACCCTGGTCGCGGGCCCCCTCACCGACCGAGCCCTGCGCCCGACGCTCTACGGCGGCCTCGCCCTGCTCTCCGCGGCGCTGGTCCTCTTCCGGTTCACCGTCCACAGCACGGTGCCCGCGCTGATCACGATCGTCGTCATCGGCGCGATGGGCGCCCTGATCACCACGCCCGTGCAGATCCTGCTGATGGCCAAGGCCAAGGACGCGCCGACCATGGCGGCCGCCTCCAACCACTCCGCCTTCAACCTGGCCAACGCCGGCGGCGCCTGGCTCGGCGGGCTCGCCATCTCGGCGGGCTGGGGCTGGACCTCGCCCGTCCTGGTGGGCGCGGCGCTCGGCGTGGCCGGCCTGGGCCTGGCCTTCATGGGCGGGCGCATGGACCGGGACGGCGGCCCCTCCGAGGTGATCACCTCGTCCGGGGAGCCCGAGGGCACCCGGAACGAGCAGGTCACGACCACCCCGTAGCCCCTTCGCCCCGCGCGGGCGGAGCCGTCAGCTCCACAGCGGATACGACACCGTGGCCGGGTAGCCCGCCGGCCTGGCCTCGGTGTACGTGAGGGTGATCCGCGAGTAGTGCGCGACCCCGGGATGCCCCTTCCAGGGCTCCGGACGGTCCAGCCGTACCGTCACCGGATAGTCGTGGAAACGGCCCGCCGCACAGTACGGCTTGCAGTCGTTGACCCGGTTCACCCCCTTGGCGCGGGCCGTCCACTCGCCCCACCGGGACCACTGCAGGTCGGCCAGCCGGCTGTTCCCGTCGCCACAGGCCAGCAGGAACTCGGCGGGCCGGACCTTCGCGTGCGACAGGCAGTCCACGAGCACCGGGGCGTCACCGGGCGCCTGCACCGCCCGCGTGGGCGGCGCCCCCTGCGCGGTTGCGGACGGCGCGCCCGCCACGGTGGCCAGGGCGGCGACGGCGCAGAGCGCGGCCGCGGACGTGAGTGCGCGTGAGCGAAGGTGCATGGCCGCTCCCGGTGAGGGTTCGCCGACGGATGTCCCGCACCCGACGCTACGACCGCCCACCCCAACCCACCACTCGAACGGAGTAGCGCCGGCTACCCCTCCTCGGTGGGCCCGCCCAGGAAGCCGACCAGCGCCTCGGTGAACGCGGGATCCCGCAGCGCCGCCAGATGATCACCCTCGACCAGGCGCAGCGTGGCCCTGGGCAGCGCCGCCGCGAGGGTCGCCGGACGGACGGCGAGGGGGTCGTCGCGCCCCGCCAGGACCAGCGTCTCGGCCTCGATCGCCGCCAGGGCGATCGGCTCGGAGTGCGCGGCCGCCGCCTGCGCGGCGAGGGCCGGCCGGTCGCCGCCGGTGGCGTCGACGAAGGCCCGGAAGGCGGCCGCCGTCGGGTCGGTGACCGACGCCGGATCGTCGGTGAGCAGGGCGTGCCGCAGCGCGCCGCCGTCGACGACCCGGGTGTCCACCCCGCCGCACTCCACCACGCCCGCCCCGACCCCGCCGACCACGAGCCGGCGGATCCGCCGGTCACGCGCCGCGGTGAGCAGCGCGACGACGGCGCCCATCGAGTAGCCGACGAGATCGACCCGCTCCTCGCCCAGCAGGTCGATCAGGGCGATCACGTCCCGCGCCATCAGGGACTCCCCGTACCGGGAGGGGTCGTGGGGCTTGCCGGACAGACCGTGTCCGCGGGCGTCGACGGTCGCCACCCGCCGCCCGGCGGAGGCCAGCGCGGACACCACCCCCGGCAGCTCCCAGTTGGTGAGCCCCGAGGCGATGAACCCGTGGTGCAGCAGGACCAGGGGCAGGTCCGAGTCCCGCTCCCAGACCTTGTACGCGATGGCCGTTCCGTCGGCGGCGTCGAACTGCGGCATGATCTCGTCCGGTTCCTTCCAGAAGTGGTACGGCGTGGGCGGTCCGCCGACGGCACCTGTGGGGTGCGCCGTCGACGGACCGCGGCCCCCGGTCAGGAGGCGACGAAGTCGGCGATGTCGCCGAGCACCGAGGTGTCGGTGAGGAAGCCGATGTGTGTCTGGCACGCCACGAGGTTGTTGCTCGCGCCGCTCAGACGTGTGCTCGTGTACGGCAGGATGATGCCGTCGCACGCCGAGTACCAGGTCGCGTACCGGGTGCTCCCGGGTGTCTCGTCCCCGGAGGTGATCTGCGCGATGAAGGAGGAGCCGGGGTACATCTGCTGACAGGTCGTGTAGATCAGACAGGCGCCCGCGAACGTCGTCCCGTGGTTGGCCCCCGCGATCGAGGCGAGGTGGCTGACGCTGGTGTTGCCGCCGAGGACCTTCAGGTAGTACTGGCTGACCAGGCCGCCCATGGAGTGGTTGACGATCGCGACCTTGCTCGCGCCGGTGCGCGCCTTCACGTTGTTGACGAAGGTCGCCAGGCCCTGCGCGTTGGTGATGTTGTTGCCGTAGGAGTTGTACTCGTAGGCGAACAGGTTGGAGCCGGACCAGCCGTTGAGCCGGAAGACGCTCATCGCGGAGGTCCAGTTGGAGGCGCTGCCGGTGTACCCGTGCACGAAGACGACGGGCGTGCTGGTCGACAGGGCCGATGCGTCCGAGGCGACGGAGGCGGCGGGGGCGCTCGCGCGGTCGGCGGCGCCGGCCGAGCCGGCCGAGGAGAACAGGGCGAGTGCGGCGGTCACGGCCGCGACGGCGCCCGTCAGTCGACGTGCTGAACGACGGCTCATGGAGCCCTCCCAACGAGGGTGCGGGTGCTGGACCCGCCCAGATTCGTGGGACGGCGTACGCCCGGAGATCGGCAGAATCACCAGTCATCGCGGACCGGTGACCCCGCCGCTCTCCGGGCTCGCGGGGGCGGCTAACGCCATCGGCGCCGCGAGGCGGTGACGAGTTCGCCCACCGTGGCGAGCTTGGTGCGCGGCCGGCCGTCGTTCGCGCCGCGGGCGCGTTCGGCCCGGTCGATGGCGGCCATGCCGCGGGCGTCCACCAGGTGCGGGGTCCGGCGGCGGGCGAGCCGCGCGAACGCCTTCGCCGACGGGGCGGGCGTGGCCAGGTTGCCCTCGACGGCGTCGGCGAGCAGCGTGCCGACGGTCTCGGCGGCGCAGGTCCGGTTGGCGCCGATGCCGCCCGAGGGGCCGCGCTTGATCCACCCGACGACGTAGGTGCCCGGCATCCCGGCCACCCGGCCCCCCTCGTGCGGGACGGTCCCGGTGCCCTCGTCGAACGGCAGCCCCGGCACCGGCGCCCCCCGGTAGCCGATGGCCCGTACCACCGACCCTGCGGGCAGCGGGAGTTCACCGCCGGCGCCGGTCACCCGCACCGCGTCCACACCCGCGCCCTCCCCGGCGAACTCCACCGGTGCGGAGTGGAAGCGCAGCACGATCCGCCGCCCCTCGCCCGGCGGACGCGACCAGTCGACCTTCTCCCGCGCGGTGTTCCGCAGTACCGCGGCGAGTTCGCGCGGCCCGGCGGAGTCGATGGCCTCCCCGACCCGCGGGTCGTGGTCGTCCACGACCAGCTCCACGCCCGGCAGTCGGGTCAGTGCGATCAGCTCCGGCCGGGTGCAGGCCGCGTGTTCGGGGCCCCGGCGGCCGAGCAGGACGACCTCCCGGACGGCCGAGTCGCGCAGCGCCCGCAGCGCGTGCTCGGCGATGTCCGTACCGGCCAGCTCCCGCGGGTCGCCGAGCAGGACGCGGGCCACGTCGAGGGCGACATTGCCGTTGCCGACCACGACGACCCGCTCCGCGGACAGGTCGACCGCGTCGGGCGCGACCTCGGGATGCGCGTTGTACCAGGCGACGAACGCCGACGCGGACAGCACGCCCGTACGGTCCTCGCCGGGCACGCCGAGCCGGCGGTCGCCGGACGCGCCCACGGCGTACACCACCGCATCGTGATGGGCGGCGAGTTCCTCCGCCGACACATGCTCGCCGACCCGCAGCCCCAGCAGCATCCGCACCCGGGGGTGGTCGTGGAAGCGGGCGAAGGTGTCCCCGGCCTTCCTGGTCGAGGGGTGGTCGGGGGCGACGCCGTAGCGCACCAGACCGCCGGCCACCGGCAGCCGGTCGATGAGGGTGACCTCGGCGTTGGTGTGCAGCAGCAGATCCTGCGCGGTGTACATGCCGGCCGGCCCGGTGCCGACGACCGCGACCCGCAGCGGGCGGAAGTCGGACGGCAGGGCACGCTCGAACGTGGGCCGGTCCCAGTCGTGGAAGTTCGGGCTGCCCTCGGCGGGAGCGGGCGCCGGAGTGCCCGCGAAGTAGGCCGCGTTGATCTCCGCGTACACCCGCTGCGGACCGGTGAGCCGGTCCACCGGGACGATCGCGTCCACCGGGCAGGCGTCCGCGCAGGCACCGCAGTCGATGCACGCCCTCGGGTCGACGTGGAGCATCTCGGTGCTCCCGAACTCCCGCTCCTGCGGCGTGGGATGGATGCAGTTGACCGGGCAGACGGCGACACAGGTGGCGTCGGCGCAACAGGTCTGGGTGATCGCGTAGGTCATGGTGTCCGCTCTGCTCGGCAACGCTGCCGGTGGGTCGGTCGGATGGGGGGCGCGCCGTCGCCGGGCGGGCGCGCCCCCGCTCCCCGGGGGAACGTCAGATCAGGTGGGCGCGCTTGTAGAAGGCCAGCGCGGGCTTGGTCAGCAGCCGGGCCGAGGCGAGGAACTCCATCAGGCCGGCGCAGCTGGAGCGCATCATCGCCTTGTGGTGCTCGTTGCCGCGGGCCTCGGCGAGCGCCCGGCGCGGGTCGAGGCCCGCGTTGCCGTACACGTCCCTGTTCACCATGCTCGTGACGATGACGTACGCGGCGACGGCGATCACGAACGCGTGGATGTGGCGGCGCACCCGCCCGGCCTTGGCCAGATGGCGCCGGGTCTCCTCGCGGGCGAACTTCATGTGGCGGGACTCCTCGACCACATGGATGTTGTTGATGGTCCGCACGAACGGCACCACCCGCTCGTCCCGCATCCAGTCGCGCTGCATGACGTCGAGGACCTCCTCGGCGACGAGGATCGCGGCGTACGCGGCCTCGCCGAACGCCAGGGTCTTGAAGGCCCTGCCCAGTTCGACGGCGGCCCGGCGCGGCCGGTACGCGGGCGCCCGGAGCTTCTTGGCGCCGCGGGCGAACATGATCGAGTGCCGGCACTCGTCGGCGATCTCGGTGAGCGCCCACTGGAAGGTGTCGTCGGTCGGGTCCTTGGCGTAGATGTCCCGCAGGATCAGCTGCTGGAGGATCATCTCGAACCAGATGCCGGTGCTGGCGACCGAGGCGGCCTCCTGCCGCGTCAGCTCCTTGCGCCGGGCCTCGGTGAGTTCGTTCCAGTAGGCGGTCCCGTACAGGGTGCTCCACTCCGGGCTGGCGCCGTGGAAGTCCTCGTCCAGCGGCGTCTCCCAGTCCACCTCCGCCAGCGGGTCGTACGAGAGGGTGGCGGCCGAGTCGAGCAGTCGGCCCGCGACCGTCTCCGTCCCGGTGCCGTGCTCCGCCTCGGGCCGGACCGTGCTGCTTGCCATGCTCCCAACTCCTCAGTCGAGTGACGGAGCGGATCCGTCGGTGTGGCGCATGCGGGCAGGGCGGAACGGCGGCGTCCAGAGCCGCCGTCGAGCCCTTGTTAGACGGAATGTATAACAAGGGTGTCGGCCGGGCCTACCCCCGAGTAAGTAAGAGTGGCTGCCGACTCCGGCGCCGCAGGCCGTTGTCAGTGGCGGGTGCGATGCTGGCCTGCATGGACGGGATGCGCTCGGCGGATGGGGCGGATTGGGTGGAGATCATGGGAGGGCGCGTCTACGGCGCCGACCACGAGGACGCCGGGCCCCGGCCCGGCCGGATCTACGGCGAGCTGGTGGGCGGCCCGCTCGACGGACTGCTGCTCGACGTCACGGGCCGCACGGAGCGCGAGCTGCGGACCGGGGTGGAACTCCCCACGGAGATAGGCAGCCACGGCCACGGCGGCCGGTCGCTGTACGTGCTGAGGGCGGCGGGGGAACGGTGGCTGGACTGGGTGGTGGACATGCGGTGAGGGGGTGTTGGGGGTGCGCTCGGCGTGTACGCGCGGGGCGCTCGGCGGGCCGCGGTCGAGGGCGCCGGGCTCGCTCGGCCGTGGGCTCGGGGCGGTCCGACCGGGTGGAGCCGCGCTCACGTCGCGGACCGGCGGACGCGCCTGCCGGCTGCCCGGGCTCCGGAAGGCGGGCGGGCGGCCGCGGTCATCCGGCCGTGCGCCGCCCCCGGATCACACCGCGCCCGTCTCGCGCTCCCGCTCCAGCTCGCGCTTGAGGTTGCGCAGGGTCACCTCGATGTTGCGGGTCTGGAAGTCGGCGAAGGTCCGGCCCGAAGTGACCACCCGGTCGAAGGCGTTGGCCACGAACGTGGGCCAGGCGCGCCGGTCGTCCGTCCAGGTCTCGGTGACCAGGGTGCCCTCACCGGCCGGCTCGAAGCGGTACTCCCACGAGGCGATCGGACCGGGCAGCCGCGGCTTGCCGAGCCCGATCGCGTGGACCCGGAACGCGAACCGGCGGCC
This sequence comes from Streptomyces sp. NPDC000983, assembly GCF_040299205.1. Taxonomy (NCBI): domain Bacteria; kingdom Bacillati; phylum Actinomycetota; class Actinomycetes; order Kitasatosporales; family Streptomycetaceae; genus Streptomyces; species Streptomyces sp. NPDC000983. The sequence continues at coordinate 181,731 of NZ_JBEPBM010000009.1, forward strand.
CGGCTCGGCCGCCGTCACGGTGCACCGCGTCACCCACCGGAACGGCCCCCGCTTGTTGCGCCCCACGAAACTGCCGCCCACGACGGCCGGACCGGCGGCGGAGTCCGCGGTCGTGCCCAGGTTCTCCGGACTCCAGCGCCCCATCTCCTGCGGACGGCTCACGGCCCGGTAGACGACGTCGGGCGCGACATCGACGACGATGCTGCTGCTCACGGTGAACCGTCGGGCCACAGTGCTGCCTCCCACCGGGGACGAGAATGCCGTTCGGACGTCCCGCAAAGCTACCGCCCGGTAGGGGCCGTGGCGCACGCCCGCCGGAGTGACGGTCCTCACGCCGACGGCCCCACGAAACCGCCGCCCGACCCCTCTGGGCACGCGGGCGGTCAGGCCGGGGCGGCGGTCAGGCCGTCGGGCCGGGCAGCCACAGGTCGGGGCCGAACACCTCGTAGCGGATGCGCCGTGCCGGAACTCCGGCGCGCAGCAGTTGCCCGCGGACGTCGCGCATGAAGGGCAGCGGGCCGCACAGGAACACCGTGGCGTCCTCGGGCAGTTCGATGCCGTCCAGGTTCATCAGCCCCTCGCGGGCGCCGACCTCCTCCTCGGCGGACCGCTCGTACCAGAAGACCGCGCGGGCGCCCGGCAGTCGTCCGACGAGTTCGCGCGTCTCGGCGCGCAAGGCGTGGTCGGCGGGTGAGCGGTCGGCGTGCAGGACCACCACCGGGCGGGATGATCCGAGGGCGGCAAGACGGGCCAGGATGCTGGTCATGGGGGTACCGCCGATGCCCGCGGAGACCAGGACGACGGGCGTGGTGGCGTCGGCGGGGTCGTCGAGAAAGACGTCCCCGAAGGGGGCGGACAGGGTCAGTTCGTCGCCCTCGTGGACCTGCTCGTGCAGCAGACCGGAGACCTCGCCGTCCGGCGCGCCGTCCGTGCCGGCGACCCGCTTGACGGTGATCCGCCGCAGTTGCCCGCCCGGGTCCGAGGACAGGCTGTACTGGCGGAGCTGGTGGACGCCGTCGGCCGTCCGGACGCGCACGCTCACGTACTGGCCGGCCCGCGCCCTCGGCGCCGGTCGCCCGTCCGCGGGGCGCAGGACGAAGGACACCACGTCAGGGGTCTCGGTGCGGCGCTCCACGACGCTCCACCGCCGCCAGATCCGGCCGGGTTCGACGCCCGCGTCCTGGTACAGGCGGGCCTCACGGCCGATCAGGGCTCCGGCCATCAGCCAGTACACCTCGTCCCAGGCGGCCGCCACCTCCGGGGTGACGGCGTCGCCGAGCACCTCGGCTATCGCACCGAACAGGTACTTGTGCACGATCGTGTACTGGTCGTCGGTGACGCCGACGGCGGCGTGCTTGTGCGCGATCCGGTCCAGCAGGGTGTCCGGGCGGGTGTCCGGATCGGCGAGCAGCGCGCTCGCGAATCCGGCGATCGAACCGGCCAGCGCCCGGCGCTGGGCTCCACTGGCCTGGTTGCCGCGGTTGAACATCCCGTCGAGCAGTTCCGGCCGGTCGCGGAACATCGCGCCGTAGAAGCGCGTGGTGATCTCGTCGAGGGCGCCGGCCACGGCGGGCAGGGTGGCACGGACCACCGCGGCGGATTCTGCGGACAGCATGGAGCCTCCCGGGCAGGGGACATGAGGGGGAACGGCCGCCGCATCGCGTCGGCGGCGTCCTCTGTGTAGCAGGCACCGGACCGGGAATCGGCGCTGATGGGCCGCGCCGGGCGAAGCAGGGCCGAGCGGCCCCGCGATCGGGGCCCATCGGTCCCGGAACCGGCCCGGTCGCAGGGCCGCTCGGCGCGGCGGCGACCTCCGGTCGGCCCTGTCGGACGCGGCACACCCGGATGCCCACCGGCCTTCGGCCGGCCGGTGCGGTGGCGGGGCGGCGGGACCATCGGCCCTCGACGAGGGCCCATCGGCGCGCCCCGGTACGCCGATGGGCCCTCCTCGCGCGCGTCCCGAGCAACGAGCATCGAAGCAAGAGCAGTTCAGCCGCACAGCGAGGGAGAGACCGGCGATGACGGCAACGGTGACAGCTGGACCCCGGGCGACGGCCGAGGCGTGGCGGGGCTTCGCCGGTACGGGCTGGCGGGACCGGGTCGACGTGCGCGACTTCATCCAGGGCAACTACACGCCCTACGAAGGCGACGCCACGTTCCTCGTGGGACCGACGGACCGTACCCGCGCCGTCTGGGAGAAGGTCAGTGCCCTCTTCCCGGAGGAGCGCGCGAAGGGCATCCACGACGTCGACGCGGCGACCCCGTCGACGATCACCTCGCACGCACCCGGCTACATCGACCGGGAGCGCGAGCTGATCGTCGGCCTGCAGACCGACGCCCCGCTCAAGCGCGCGATCATGCCGAACGGCGGGCTGCGGATGATCGAGAGCGGCCTCAAGGCGTACGGCCGCGCGCCCGACCCCTTCGTGAGCAGGGTCTTCGGCACGTACCGCAAGACCCACAACGACGGTGTCTTCGACGCCTACACCCCCGAGATGCGCGCCGCCCGCAAGGCCGGGATCATCACCGGCCTGCCGGACGCCTACGGCCGTGGCCGGATCATCGGCGACTACCGGCGCGTCGCGCTGTACGGCACCACCCGGCTGATCGCGGCCAAGCGCGCCGAGCGGGCCCTGCTCGACGCCCGGCCCTCCGCCCCGGACGTCATCCGCGACCGGGAGGAACTCGCCGAGCAGATCCGCGCGCTCGGGGAACTGGGTGAGATGGCCGCCTCCTACGGCTGCGACGTCACCCGGCCCGCCGCCACCGCGCACGAGGCGGTGCAGTGGCTCTACCTCGGGTTCCTGGCCGCCGTGAAGGAGCAGAACGGCGCCGCCATGTCCCTGGGCCGCACCTCCACGTTCCTCGACGTCTACCTCCAGCGCGACCTCGACGAGGGGACCATCGACGAGACCCGCGCCCAGGAGCTGATCGACGACTTCGTGATCAAGCTGCGCATCGTACGGTTCCTGCGCACCCCCGAGTACGACGCCCTGTTCTCCGGCGACCCGACCTGGGTGACGGAGTCCATCGGCGGCATCGGCACCGACGGCCGCCCGCTGGTCACCCGTACCTCCTTCCGCTTCCTGCACACCCTGTACAACCTCGGCCCGGCCCCGGAGCCCAACCTGACCGTGCTCTGGTCGCCCCGGCTGCCGTCCGCCTTCAAGGAGTTCTGCGCCCGGGTGTCCATCGACACCAGCGCGATCCAGTACGAGTCCGACGACCTGACCCGCCCGCGCACCGGCGACGACACGGCGATCGCCTGCTGCGTCTCCGCCATGACGGTCGGCAGGCAGATGCAGTTCTTCGGCGCCCGCGTCAACCTCGCCAAGGCCCTGCTGTACGCGGTCAACGGCGGCCGCGACGAGCTGACCGGCGCGCAGATCGCGCCCGAGACACCCCCGCTGACCGGCGACCACCTCGACCACGAGGAGCTGTCGGCGGCGTACGACCGCGTCCTGGACTGGCTGGCGGAGGCGTACGTCAACACCCTCAACGTCATCCACTACATGCACGACAAGTACGCCTACGAGCGCATCGAGATGGCGCTGCACGACCACCCGGTGCACCGCTTCATGGCGTGCGGCATCGCCGGCCTGTCGGTCGCCGTGGACAGCCTGTCCGCCGTCAAGTACGCCCGGGTGAAGGTGTTCCGGGACGCCACCGGACTCGCCGTCGACTTCCGCACCGAGGGAGAGTTCCCCGCGTACGGCAACAACGACGACCGCGCCGACGGCATCGCCGTCGACCTGGTGGAGTCGTTCATGGCGAAGGTGCGCAAGCACCCCACCTACCGGGACGCCGAGCACACCCAGTCGGTGCTGACCATCACCTCGAACGTGGTGTACGGCCTGCACACCGGCAACACGCCCGACGGCCGCCGCGCCGGCGCCCCCTTCGCGCCCGGCGCCAACCCGATGAACGGCCGGGACCGGCACGGGGTCGCCGCCTCGGCCCTCTCGGTCGCCAAACTGCCCTACGAGCACGCCCGGGACGGCATCTCGCTGACCACGACGATCACACCCGAGGGACTGGGCCACGACCCCGCCGAGCGCCCCGGGCACCTGGTCGGCATTCTGGACGCGTACACGGTCTCCGGCGGCTTCCACATGAACGTCAACGTCCTGGACCGGGCCACGCTCCAGGACGCCATGGAACACCCCGAGAAGTACCCGGAGTTGACCGTCCGGGTCTCCGGCTACGCCGTCAACTTCGTCCGCCTGACCCGCGAGCAGCAGCTCGACGTGATCAGCCGCACCTTCCACGGAGCGCTGTGAGCACCGGGACGCGGCACGCCGTCGGACAGGTCCCGGGCCGGATCCACTCCTGGGACCTGTCCACCGGCGTGGACGGCCCCGGCACCCGGTTCGTGCTGTTCCTCAGCGGCTGCCCGCTGCGCTGTCTGTACTGCGCCAACCCCGACACCTGGCACCTGCGTGACGGCAGGCCGGCCACCGTGGACGGGGTGATGGCCGAGATCGGGAAGTACCGGCCCTTCCTCACCACCGCCGGCGGGGGAGTGACGCTCACCGGCGGCGAGGCCCTGCTGCAGCCCGCGTTCACCGCCGCGATCCTCCGCCGCTGCAAGGAACTGGGCCTGCACACCGCCCTGGACACCTCCGGCTTCCTCGGCGCCCGCGCGAGCGACGAACTGCTCGCCGACACCGACCTGGTACTGCTGGACATCAAGTCCTTCGACGTCCGCACCTACCGGAAGCTGACCGGCCAGGACCTCTCCCCGACCCTCACCTTCGCCACCCGCCTGGACCGGCTCGGCGTCCCGGTGTGGCTCCGCTACGTCCTCGTCCCCGGGTGGACCGACGACCCGGCGGCCGTCGACGGCCTCGGGGCGTTCCTCGCCGGGCTCGGCAACGTCGACCGGGTGGACGTCCTGCCGTTCCACAAGCTCGGCGCGCACAAGTACGACGCGCTGGGCATCCCCTTCCCCCTGCGGGACACACCCACGCCGGATCCGGACCTGACGGAACGAGTGCGCGAACAGTTCCGGGAGCACGGCCTGCGGGCACTGTGACCGGGAAAGGCACGCCGCAAGGGCCTGCCGTCCGCTTCCCGCCGCGACGCGGAGGGGAACCGGACGACAGGCCCTGCGGCGTGCCTTTCCCCGGTGGGCCCTCCCGCGCCCACCGGGGACAGGGCTATGCGCCGGGTGCGCAGACGGGGCCCTCGTAGGCCGCTCGCATGATCTCCCGCATGTCGTCCAGCATCGGCATGCGCGGATTGGCCGGCGCGCACTGGTCCTCGAAGGCGTTGAGGGCCTGCTGGGGCAGGGCGTCGAGGAACGTGCGCTCGTCGACGCCGAGCGCCCTGAACGACGGTTCGATCCCGACCGCGTCGCGCAGCCGCTCCACCGCCCCGGCCAGCGACTCCACACCCTCCCGCGGGGTGGCGGCGGGCAGGCCGAGGGTCCGTGCGATGTCCTGGAAGCGTTCGGGGGCGCGGTAGCTCTCGTACTTGGGCCAGCCGGTGAGCTTCGTGGGGACGGTGCCGTTGTAGCGGATGACGTGGGGGAGCAGGACGGCGTTGGTGCGGCCGTGGGCGATGTGGAAGGTGGCACCGAGGGTGTGGGACATGGCGTGGACGATGCCGAGGAAGGCGTTGCCGAAGGCCATGCCCGCGATGGTGCCGGCGTTGTGCATCCTCTCCCGCGCCCGCGCCGAGCCCGCGCGTTGGTTCACGGCGTCTTCGAGGTGGTCGAAGACCAGACGGATCGCGTGCAGCGCGAGGCCGTCGGTGAAGTCGCTCGCGTAGACGGACACGTACGCCTCGATGGCGTGGGTGAGGGCGTCGAAGCCGCTGTCGGCGGCGAGCGCCGGGGGCAGTTCGGTGGTGAGCAGCGAGTCCACGATGGCCACGCTGGGGGTGAGCGCGTAGTCGGCGAGCGGGTACTTCCGGCCGGTGGCCGGGTCGGAGATGACCGCGAACGGGGTCACCTCGGCGCCGGTGCCGGAGGTCGTGGGGACGCAGACCAGACGGGCGCGGCTGCCCGGCGCGGGGAACCGGAAGGCGCGCTTGCGGATGTCGGAGAACTTGTGCCGCATGTCGGCGAAGTCGATGTCCGGGTGTTCGTACAGCAGCCACATCACCTTCGCCGCGTCCATCGGGGAGCCGCCGCCGAGCGCGACGATGGTGTCCGGGCGGAAGTCCCGCATGAGGCCGGCGCCGCGGCGCACGGAGTCGATGCTCGGCTCGGGTTCGACGTCGTCGAGGATCTGCACGGTCACCGGCTCGTCGCGCCGCTGCAGGACGCGGGTGACGCGGTCGACGAAGCCGAGGCGGGTCATGGTGGCGTCGGTGACGATCGTGACGCGGTGGACGTCCGGCATGGCCGTCAGATAGCGGATGGCCTGCGGCTCGAAGTAGATCTTCGGCGGCACCTTGAACCACTGGAGGTTGTTGCGGCGGGTGGAGACCCGCTTGACGTTGAGGAGTTGGGCGGCGGAGACGTTGTTGGACACCGAGGTGCTGCCCCAGGAACCGCACCCCAGCGTGAGCGAGGGCAGCAGGCCGTTGTAGATGCCGCCGATGGCACCCTGCGAGGACGGGGCGTTGACGATGACCCGCACCGTCTTCATGCGCCTGCCGTACGCCTCGGCCAGTGCCGGGTCCTCGGTGTGGATGACGGAGCTGTGGCCCTCGCCGTGGAAGGCGACCATGTCGGCCGCCAGGTCGAAGCCCTCCTGCGCGGAGCCGGCCCGCAGCACGGCCAGCACCGGGCACAGCTTCTCGCGGGTCAACGGCTCGTCCGGGCCGACCCGTTCGGCCTCGACCAGGATGAGGGAGGTGTCGGCCGGCACGGTGAACCCGGCCCGCTCGGCGATCCACGCCGGGCTCTGTCCGACGGCGGCGGAGTTCACCTTGGGCTCGCAGCCGCCGCCCGCCGCCCCGCCGGCCGGGAAGAGGAACGCCTCCAGCTTCTCCTTCTCCTCGGCGCTCGCCAGGTGGGCGTGCAGGGTGCGGAACTCGGCGAGCGCCGCGTCGTAGATCTCGTCGTCCAGGATGACGGCCTGCTCGGAGGCGCAGATCATGCCGTTGTCGAAGGACTTCGAGAGCACCAGGTCGTTGACGGCCCGGCGCAGCTCGGCGTCCTTGTGGACGTAGGCGGGGACGTTGCCGGCGCCGACGCCCAGGGCGGGCTTGCCGGCCGAGTAGGCCGCCCTGACCATGGCGTTGCCGCCCGTGGCAAGGATCAGCGAGACACCGCTGTGGCGCATGAGGGCGCCGGTGGCCTCGACCGACGGCTGCTCGATCCACTGCACGCAGTGCTCCGGCGCCCCCGCGGCGACGGCGGCGTCGCGCACGATCCGCGCGGCCTCGGCGCTGCACCGCTGCGCGGCGGGATGGAAGGCGAAGACGACCGGGTTGCGCGTCTTCAGCGCCATCAGCGCCTTGAAGATCGTGGTGGAGGTGGGGTTCGTGACGGGGGTGACGGCGCAGACCACGCCGACCGGTTCGGCGATCTCCACCATGTCCTCGATGTCGTCGCGGGCGATGACCCCGACGGTCCTCATCGGACCCATGCCGTGCGTGACGTGCTCGCACGCGAACATGTTCTTGGCCGCCTTGTCCTCGAAGAGGCCACGGCCGGTCTCCTCCACCGCCAGCCGCGCCAGCGCGGTGTGCCGGTCCAGCGCGGCCACCGACGCCTTCTTGACGATGCGGTCGACCTGCTCCTGGTCGAGGGCCTCGTAGTCGGCCAGGGCCTTGAGCCCGTTGGTCACCAGCCGGTCGACGGCGACGGCGGTCTCCGACGGCGGCTCGGCGGGGGCGGCGGTCACGGTCCGGTCGGCGTGGCGGGTCATGGGTGTGCCTCCGTCGTCGAGAGGTTCGGCCGCCCGGTCGGCGGCCGGCGGGGGAGCGGCGCCGCGGGGGATCGGCGCCGCTCCCCCGTCAGCGTCCCTGCGGAGCCACCGCGCCGCGCAGATCCGCCCGGTCCCCGGTCGGCGTCCGACCGGCCCCGGACACCAGGGCCGGACGGCCCCCACGGGGCCCGCGCCCCGCCGCCCGCGCGGGAGGCGGCCGCCGGGACCGAGCGGGGAGGGCCCGGCCGGGTACCCCGGTCGCGGCCCGGCCGGACCGCGGGGCCGAAGGTCCCCGGGCCCGCCCCCGTCCGGCCCAAGCCCGCGCCCGCCCCGGCAGGCACGCTGGCAGTGCATACGGACGCGGAGCGACCGGGACGGCGACGGACACGGGCGTGCGCTCGGGAATCCACGGCTTCGCGAAGGCGCGAGGAGGTTGCCATGGCATCGCGGCTGGATGAGCGGACGGTGGCGAGGCTGGTGGCCGCGGCCACCGCGGCCCCGTCGATGCACAACGCGCAGCCCTGGCGCTTCCGCTTCCTGACCGGTGAGCGCCTCGTCGAGCTGTACGCCGACCCGGGGCGGGCCATGCCCCACTCGGATCCCGACAACCGGGCGCTGTACATCGGCTGCGGCGCGGCCCTGTTCAACCTGCGCGTCGCCGCCGCGCACGCCGGCCTCGCTCCCGGAACACGTCTGCGGCCCGAACCGCACGACCCGCTGCTGCTGGCCGCCGTGCACCTGACAGACCCGGCCGACGGCCCGCCCCAGGACGACCTGGCGCGGCTGTACCCGGCGATCCGGCAGCGGCACACCAGCCGCCACCCCTTCGCCGACAAGGAGGTGCCCGAGGACGTACGGGCCGCACTCCGCGACGGCGCCGCCCTGGAGGGCGCCCAGCTGCTGTTCCCCGGCGCCTGGCACGCCGAGACCGTGCTCGACCTGGTACGCGACGCGGAGAGCCGCGACGTCACGGACCCCGACGCCAACGAGGACGTGGTGCGCTGGACCCGGCTCGGCCTGGAGGCGGACACCGCCGTCGACGGCGTCCCCGAGTACGCCTTCGGGCCCCGCAGGCGCGACGGCAAGGCTCCCGTACGGGACTTCACCGGGCGCCGCCCGGTCGCCGACCGCGGCACCGCCGCCTTCGAGCACACCCCGCACCTGGCCCTGCTGAGCACCCCCGGCGACGGCCCCGCCGACTGGCTGCGCGCCGGCCAGGCCCTGGAGCGCGTCCTGCTGGAGGCCACGCTGGCCGGCCTGGCCACCTCGCTGACCTCCCACGCCCTGGAGGACCGCGAGCTGCGCCTGCTGACCCGCGACCCCGGCGCGGGCACCGGCCAGGTGCAGATGGTGCTGCGGCTCGGCTACGGACCGAGCGGCCCGGCCACGCCCCGCCGCCCGGTCGCGGCCGTCCTCGACGTGGTGTGACGGACCGGCCGCACCGGCCGGCCCGCACCGGCGGTCGCCGGTGCGGGCCGGTGGCTCACGCCGTTCGCCGCGAACCCGAGGCGTTCCGGGGCCGGCCCCCGGCCGCCGGGGCGGTCACCGCCACGGCCCGCCGCCGGTAGACCAGGTAGGGGCGGGTCAGGTAGCCGATCGGCGCGCTCCACATGTGCACCAGGCGGGTGAAGGGCCAGGCCGCGAAGAGCAAGGACGCGGTCAGCGCGTGCAGTTGGAACAGCAACGGCGCCCCGGCCATGGCCCCCGGCTCCGGCTGGAGGACGAACAGCCCGCGGAACCAGACGGAGACGGTCGAGCGGTAGTCGTACCCGGCGCCGAAGACGTTGTGGGCGGCGGTGGCGGTGATGCCCAGCAGCACGGTGGCGGACAGCAGCGGGAAGAGGACCTTGTCGCTGCGGTCGGTGCCGAGCCGGATCCGGGGTGTCAGCAGCCGGCGCGCGCACAGCATGCCCAGCCCCGTCACCATGGTGACGCCCGCGATCGAACCGGCCCAGACGGCCGTGGTGTGGTAGGCGTGCTCGCCGAAGCCGACGGCCTCGGTCCACGAGGCGGGCACGGCGAGCCCCACGACATGCCCGGCGATGACCATGAACGCGCCGAGGTGGAACAGCGGGTTTCCCCAGCGCAGCCAGCGGTGTTCGAGGAGCTGGGTGGTCCGCGAGGTCCAGCCGAACTGGTCGTGCCGGTACCGCCAGACGTGCCCGACCGTGAACACGGCGAGGCAGACGTAGGGAACGGCGACCCACAGGAGCAGATCGGTGCCGCTCGCCGGAGCGGCGGCGAGGAGGACGGGTTCGGCGTTCATCGGGAGCCTTCCGTACGGCTGTCGGGGGCGTGCCGGACCCGGGTGGGCGGGGCCTGCACGGGCGGTACGAAGGTGCCCGGCGGCGCGAACTCCCCGTCCCCGTAGGCGCCGTGGGTGCCGTAGGGGTCGAGGCCGACCTCCTCGTCGGGCGGGCCCTCGGCGAGGAGTCGGTCCACCGCCGCGCGGTCCGCCTCGGTGGGCGGCGGCAGCAGGGTGAGCAGCGCGGCGAGCACATGCCGGTAGGGCGAGCCGACGTCGGTCAGGGCACGGTGGATCAGTTCCAGCCCGCGCCGGTGCTGGCGCAGCGGCGCCTCACCGGCACCCGGGCCGGCCAGGGCGGCGAACTCCAGCACGACCGGCAGGTGGTCGGGGAGTTCCCCGCCGTCGGCGTTCCAGCCGGCGGCCCGGTAGCGCTGGTTGAGGGTGAGCAGGGCCATGCCCCGGCGGCGGGTGTCGCCGTGCAGGTAGTAGGTGAGGTAGAGGCTGCTCCTGCGGCGCAGGTCGAACATGTCGACGTAGTGGCGCTCCAGCGCCTCGGGTTCCTGGGCGGCGAACCAGTCGGTGAACCGGGCGAGGTGCTCCGCCGCGGGGGTGGCGGGCAGGGCCCGCACGGTGGCGGTCAACTCCGCTCGCGCTGAGACCAGTTCGGCGTCCGGATACTGCAGGAGCAGCGACACGAGCCGCAGGGTCAGCGCCCGGTCCGCCCGCTCCTCGGGAGTGAGCCGGGCCGGCCGGCGTACGGCCGCCCGGAGGCGGGTGCGGACGAGGGCGGGGATGGTGGCCGGCAGCGGGCTCACGAGTGGCCTCCGGTGGTGTTGTCGCGGCGCAGGGTGGGGATGCCGAGCATGACCCTGCGCGGCTCGGGATCGCCCGACGACTCGACCGGGCAGCGGTTCTCCGTCGCGGAGAGCGCGGCGGCGTCCTCCTTGTGCGCGGCGGGAACGACGTACCGGTCCTGGTACTTGGCGACGGCGAGGAGCCGGTGCAGGTCCTCCGCCTCGCGCACGGTGAGCCCGACGGCCTTGAGGACCCCCTCGTCGCCGTCCTCGCCGAGGAAGCGCCCGCGCATGAAGGAGCGCAGCGCGGTGAGCTTCATCAGCACCCCGCCCACCACGTCGGTGTCCCCGGCGGTGAACAGCTCGGCCAGGTACTCCAACGGGATGCGCAGCCGGGTGACGGCGGCGAAGACATGGTCGGGGTCGTGCTGGTCGCCGCCCGCCGCGTCGACGGCGTCGAGGACGGGGGAGAGCGGCGGGACGTACCAGACCATCGGCATCGTCCGGTACTCCGGGTGCAGCGGCAGCGCGACCTTGAACCGTACGGCCAGGTCGTACACCGGCGAGCGGCGGGCCGCGTCCAGCCAGTCCTCGGGAATGCCCGACTCCCGCGCGGCCGATCGGACTTCGGGGTCGTGCGGGTCGAGGAACACCCCGCGCTGGGCGTCCAGGAGGTCCTGCTCGTCCGGGGTGGCCGCGGCCTCGCCGACCCGGTCGGCGTCGTAGAGGAGCAGGCCGAGGTAGCGGAGCCGTCCGACGCAGGTCTCCGAGCAGACGGTGGGCTGGCCGGCCTCGATGCGCGGGAAGCAGAAGGTGCACTTCTCGGCCTTGCCGGTGGCGTGGTTGACGTACACCTTCTTGTACGGGCAGGCCGTGACGCACATCCGCCAGCCGCGGCAGCGGTCCTGGTCGACCAGGACGATGCCGTCCTCGACGCGCTTGTACAGCGCGCCGGACGGACAGGCGGAGACACAGGCCGGGTTGAGGCAGTGCTCGCACAGCCGGGGCAGGTGGAAGAGGAAGGTCTGCTCGAACTCGAACTTCACCCTCCGCGCCCATTCACCACTGAGGTTGGGGTCGGCGGCGGCGTGCTCGGGTGCGCCGCCGAGGCCGTCCTCCCAGTTGGCGCCCCAGGTGATGGCGGTGGGCTCGCCGGTGAGGACGGAGCGGGGGCGGGCGACGGGCATGTCCTGCTGGGCGGGCGCGCTGACGAGGTTGTCGTAGTCGTAGGTGACCGGCTCGTAGTAGTCCTCGATGGACGGCAGGTCGGGGTTGGAGAAGAGGGACAGCAGCCGCCTGACCCTCCCGCCGGAGCGCAGGACGAGACGGCCGCGCCGGTCGAGCGTCCAGCCGCCCTTCCACTGCCCCTGGTCCTCGTAGCGGCGCGGGTAGCCGACGCCGGGCTTGGTCTCGACGTTGTTGAACCAGGCGTACTCGACACCGGTGCGGTTGGTCCACGTCTGCTTGCAGGTGACCGAGCAGGTGTGGCAGCCGATGCACTTGTCGAGGTTCATCACCATCGCCACTTGGGCCATCACGCGCATGTCAGTACTCCACTCGCTGATCGCGGCGGCGGATGACGGTGACCTCGTCGCGCTGGTTGCCGGTGGGGCCGTAGTAGTTGAAGGCGTAGGTGAACTGGGCGTAGCCGCCCGCGAGATGGGTGGGCTTGAGCAGCAGCCGGGTCAGGGAGTTGTGGATGCCGCCGCGCCTCCCGCCGACCTCGGTCCTCGGCACGTTCACCGTGCGGTCCTGGGCGTGGTACATGTACACGGTGCCCTCGGGCATGCGGTGGGTGACCACGGCGCGGGCGGCGACGACGCCGTTGCGGTTGTACGCCTCGATCCACTCGTTGTCCTTCACGCCGATCCTCTCGGCGTCCGCCGAGGACATCCACACGGTGGGTCCCCCGCGGGACAGGTCGAGCATGTACTTGTTGTCCTGGTAGTTGGAGTGGATGGACCACTTCGAGTGCGGGGTGAGATAGCGGACGGTGACCTCCGCCCGTCCGTCCTCGCCCAGTCGCTCGTCGCCGTAGTGCCGGGGCGTGTTCAACGGCGGGCGGTACACGGGCAGTTGCTCGCCGAGCTCGGCGATCCAGTCGTGCTGGACGAAGAAGTGCTGGCGGCCGGTGAGGGTGTGCCAGGGCTTCTTGTGCTCGGTGTTGATGACGAAGGGCGAGTAGCGGCGCCCGCCGGACTCGCTGCCCGACCACTCGTAGGAGGTCATCACCGAGCGCGGCCGGCTGCGGGTGTCGGCGAACGTGATGCGCTCCGCCTCGCGTTCGGCGGCGAGTTCCACCAGGCCCTCGCTGCCGGTTTGCCGCTCCAGTGCGCGGAAACCCTCGGTGGCCAGGCGTCCGTTGGTGGTGCCGGACAGGGCGAGGATCGCCTCGCACATGTCGGAGGCGGTGGCCAGCGAGGGCCGTCCGGCGGCGATCCCGTCCCGGACGGTGCCGTTGCGGTGCCGCAGCTCCTCGATCTCAGGGCCCACCGTGACGGAGACCCCCTTGGTGGTGGTGCCCAGCTCGTCCAGGAGCGGGCCGACCGCGCGCATCTTCTGCGCGACGGCCGCGTAGTCCCGCTCGACGACGACCAGCTTCGGCATGGTCCGCCCCGGCACGGGCTCGCACTCGCCGGTCTTCCAGTCCCGTACCGTCCCGCCGGGCTGGGCGAGTTCGTCGGGGGTGTCGTGCAGCAACGGCACGGCCAGCACGTCGGTGCGGGTGCCCAGGTGCTCGGCCGCCAGCTCGCTGAACCGGTCGGCCATGGTCAGGAACGTGTCGTAGTCGGTGCGGGCCTGCCAGGGCGGGGCGATGGCCGGGGTGAACGCGTGCACGAAGGGATGCATGTCCGTGCTGGACAGGTCGTCCTTCTCGTACCAGGTCGCCGCCGGCAGGACGACGTCCGCGAGCAGCCCCGTGGAGGTCATCCGGAAGTCCATGCAGACCAGCAGGTCGAGCTTGCCCTCGGGCGCCTCCTCCCGCCACACCACGTCCTTCGGCCGGTGCCCGGGCGGGGTCTCCTCGGAGCGCACCGCCGCGTCCGTGCCCAGCAGATGGCGCAGGAAGTACTCGTTGCCCTTGCCCGAGGAGCCCAGCAGGTTCGCCCGCCACACGGTCAGCACGCGCGGGAAGTTGGCCGGGTCGTCGGGGTCCTCGACGGCGAACCGCAGCCGCCCCGACCGCAGTTCGTCGACGACGTGCTCGGCTACCTCCTTCCCCCGGGCCCGGGCCTCGTCCGTCAGGTCGAGCGGGTTGCGGTTGAAGCCGGGATGGCCCGGGGTCCAGCCCAGCCGGACGGCCTGCGCCAGACAGTCCGCGAAGCCCTTCCCCGCGAACCGCCCCTCCCCGAGCGGGGATGCCAACTCCTCGGGCCCGAACGCCTCGTAGCGCCACTGGTCCGAGTTGAGGTACCAGTACGAGGTGCCCGCCATGTGCCGGGTGGGCCGCTGCCAGTCGAAGGCGAACGACAGGTGCTGCTGCCCGGTGACCGGACGGACCTTCTCCTGGCCGACGTAGTGCGCCCAGCCGCCGCCGTTGACGCCCTGGCAGCCGGTCATGGTGGTCAGCGCGAGGAAGGCCCGGTAGATGGTGTCGGAGTGGAACCAGTGGTTGGTGCCGGCACCCAGTGCGATCATCGAACGGCCGTTGGTGCGCTCGGCGTTGCGGGCGAACTCCCGCGCGATGCGGGCCGCCTGCGCGGCCGGCACCGAGGTGATCGTCTCCTGCCAGGCCGGGGTGTACGGCTCGCTCGCGTCCTCGTACGACGACGGCCAGCTGCCCGGCAGTCCCGGACGCCGCACCCCGTACTGGGCGAGCAGCAGGTCGAAGACCGTGGTGACCCGGCGCCCGCCGATCCGCCGGACCGGAACACCGCGCACCATGACCGAGCCGCCCTCCGTGGCGCCCTCGTCGAAGCGGGGCAGGGCGACGGCGACCGTCTCCTCCGCCCGCTCCAGCAGGCTCAACTCAGGTACGGTGTCGCCGAGTTCGAGGTTCCAGCGGCCTCGCCCGGCTTCCCCCCACCGGAAGCCGAGCGAGCCGCCGGGGACCACCGGTTCACCGGTGACCCCGTCCAGGAGGACCGTCTTGGACTCGGCGTGCTCCTCGTCGTGGCCGAGATCGGCGGCGGTCAGGAACCCGTCGGGGACGAGACCGTGCCCGCTCTCGCGCAGCGTCACCAGGAACGGCGCGTCGGTGAACTTTCGCAAGTAGTCCCGGAAGTAGGGCACTTCGCGCTCGACGAGGAACTCGCGCAGGATCACCTGGCCCATCGCCATGGCCAGCGCCCCGTCGGTGCCCGGGTGCGGGGCCAGCCACTCGTCGGCGTGCTTGACGTTGTCCGCGTAGTCGGGGCTGACCGCGACGACCTTGGTGCCGTTGTAGCGCGTCTCGGTGAGGAAGTGCGCGTCCGGGGTGCGGGTGACGGGGATGTTGGAGCCCCACATGATCAGATAGCCGGCGTTCCACCAGTCGGCCGCCTCCGGCACATCCGTCTGGTCACCGAACACCTGCGGCGAGGCGATCGGCAGGTCGGCGTACCAGTCGTAGAACGACAGCAGCGTGCCGCCGATCAGCGAGTGGAACCGGGCACCGGCCGCGAACGACGCCATCGACATCGCCGGGATCGGCGAGAAGCCCGCGACACGGTCGGGACCGTAGGTCTTGACGGTGTGCACCTGGGCGGCGGCGATCAGCTCGCTCACCTCGTCCCAGTCCGCGCGCACCAGGCCGCCCTTGCCGCGGGCCCGCTTGTAGGCGCGCGCCTTCGCGGGATCACCGGTGATCTCCGCCCAGGCCGCCACCGGGTCGCCCAGCCGCGCACGGGCCTCGCGCCACAGCTTCAGCAGCGCGCCCCGCACATAGGGGTAGCGGACGCGGCTGGGGGAGTAGGTGTACCAGGAGAACGACGCCCCGCGGGGGCAGCCCCGCGGCTCGTACTCGGGACAGTCCGCGCCGATCGACGGATAGTCGGTGGCCTGGTGCTCCCAGGTGATCAGACCGTCCTTGACGTACACCATCCACGAGCAGGAACCGGTGCAGTTCACCCCGTGGGTGGAGCGCACCACCTTGTCGTGCGCCCAGCGGTCCCGGTAGAAGCCCTCCCACTTCGGGTCGCCCGTGCCGAACACGGCGCGGCCGTCGGCCGAGACCTCGCTGCGGGTCAGCAGCCTGCGGGCCGCCAGCGGCCAGCGTTCGGCGGCGTGCGGTCCCCGCTGCCGTGCGTTCCGATCGTTCTCCATGACCTGGAACGCTAAGTGGCCCGCCACATAACCCACTTGGGGCCGGCGGTCCCCGACGGCCGGCCTTCCGGCCCTGTACGGCCGGCCACGACAGGGACCAATGGCCCTGATGGTGGGGCCCGTTCGGCAGGGGAGCCGGATGTGCCGGGCGTCGCACGCCGGCGGTGATCGAACTCCGGCCGCCCGTCGCCGAGACCGGGTTCCGTGCCTGCCGGGCGGCCCGTCCCCCGTCCCCGGCCGCCGCGGGTGCGGCGCGTACGGCGCGTGGCGCCCGCTTCGGTCGCGCGTCCGGCCGCCCTGGGGATGCCCTCATGGAACGGCCGTGGGGGCGATGGGGGGACGTCCGGGCCCGAACCCGGGGCCCGTCCGCCCACCGGGAGGGACTGATGGCCCATGCCGCCGGCGGCCCCCGGTGCGGACAGTGGAAGAGGGGAGGCCGTCCGTCGGCGAGAGGCCGGTGGGACGGGTGCGGTCCCGATCGCGCGGCACCACCCTGCCGAGGAAGAGGAAAGGGACGGACGACATGGTCCAGCCGATGAAGTCGAAGAGTGGTGGCTCACCGTCGCACGGGGCGGCGGTGTCCGGCCGGGCCTGGCTGATGCTGGGACTGGCCACCGTCGGGTTCGCCGTGAACTTCTGGGCGTGGGCGCTGCTCAGCCCCCTCGGCCCCCGGTTCAAGGACGGCCTCGACCTCACCTCCTTCGAACAGTCGCTGCTGGTGGCGGTCCCCGTCGTGGTCGGCTCGCTGGGCCGGATCCCGGTTGGGGCGCTGACCGACCGGTTCGGTGGCCGGGTGATGTTCCCGATCGTGTCGGCGGCCACCATCGTGCCGGTGCTCTACCTCGGCCTGGCCGGCCACTCCTCCCTCACCGCCCTGCTGATCGGCGGGTTCTTCCTCGGCATCGGCGGCACCGCGTTCGCCGTCGGGGTGCCGTTCGTCAACGCCTGGTTCCCGCCCCGGCGGCGCGGACTCGCCATCGGCGTCTTCGGCGCGGGCATGGGCGGCACGGCCATCAGCGCCCTGACCACGGTGAAGCTGGTCGACGCGAACAGCATGTCCACCCCGTTCCTGATCACCGCCGCGGTCCTGGCCGTCTACGCCGCGGCCGCCGCGCTGCTGCTGCGCGACGCGCCCGGCCGTACGGTGCCGACCGAGCCGCTGGCCCGCCGCCTGGCCGCCACCGCCAGGCTCCCCATCACCTGGCAGGCGTCCGCGCTGTACGCGGTGGCGTTCGGCGGCTACGTCGCCTTCTCCGTCTACCTGCCCACCTACCTCAAGACCGGGTACGGCCTCACCCAGGCCGACGCCGCGAACCGCATGGCCGGCTTCGTCCTCCTCGCCGTGGCGATGCGCCCGATCGGCGGCTGGCTGTCCGACCGGCTCGGCCCGGTCCGGGTACTCGCCGGCTCGCTGGCCACGGTGGTCGCCGGAGCGGTCGTACAGACCTTCACCCCGGCCCTGGCACCGGTGGGCACCCTCGCCTTCCTGGCCATGGCCGCCGCCCTCGGCGCGGGCAGCGGGGCGACCTTCGCGCTGGTGGCCCTGCGCACCCCGGCCGACCGGGTCGGCTCGGTCACCGGCGTGGTCGGCGCCGCGGGCGGCCTGGGCGGCTTCCTGCCCCCACTGGTGATGGGCTCGCTGTACGGCGCGTACGGCACGTACGCGGCCGGCCTGGCCCTGCTCGCGATCGTGGCGACCGCCGCCCTGGCCTACACCCTCACGAGCGTCCGCGCCTCGGCGGAGGACGGCGACCACCGGCCGCGCGCCGGCCGCAGGCCCCGCACCACCGCCGACACCGCCGCGTAGGCGGGGCGGGGTGTGTCCGCCAGGCGGCGATGCATGGACGCGACGATCACGGTCCCTCGCACCGAGGAGCCGCGGGACCGCCCGGCGGGGCTTCGGCCGTGTCGCCGCAAGCGTGACAGCGCGGCGCCCCCGCCGGGGCCGGAAGCCCCGGGCACGTCACAGCGCGAGCGCGGGGACCCCGGGGGCACGGGGGACAGCGCGTGCCACCTGCCCCCGCGAGGGCGCCGCGTGCTGCGGCGCGAGGACCGGCCTGATCAGGGGCATGACGGCCGCCAGCATCTCCGCCTCGCTCGCGGTCCCGTCCACGACCAGATCGGCCGCCGCCCGGGAGGGCGCGACGTGGTCCGCGTGGCGGTCCCTGCCGGTCTGCAGATAGTTGCGCAGGGACAGTCGGGGGTCCTGCCGCTGCACCTCGATCTTCCGGAGGATCTTGCGGGCCAGCCGTATGTCGTCGGGGGTGTCCACGAACACCCGCCACGCCGCCCGCCGCACCACGGAGGGCAGCGACAGCGCGAACAGGCCCTCGACCACCACCAGCAGCACGCCGGGGCGCAGCAGCGCCGCGTCGATGGCGTCCGCCACCGCTGTCTCGTCGATCGACCCGGGATGGTTCCAGTCGAGGATGGGGTGCCCGTCGGCACTGACCGTCCACACGCCCCTCAGAGGGTCGTGCGCGGGCACGTAGTAGTCGTCCAGATGGACGAGGGCGACACTCTCGGGACACTGCAGCGACAGGGCTTCGGCAAGGGTGGACTTGCCGGATGCGGTGCCGCCTGCGACCGCCATAACACCCGTCATACCGGGCGCTCCTCATGTGCTCAAAGGGGATAAACGAAGCGGCCGGCCAAGCCGGGTGCACGGACTGTACGGCGGCCCGATCCTCCCTGGCAAGCAGGGGAAATCCGTCCCCGCGAGCACCGGTCCGGAGGGGACCGGCGAGCACCCCCGCAGTGATCATGATCCCGACCGGCAGGAGTCCGTCACTCCCGGACCGCACCAGCCCCACCCTCAGCCCCGCGAGCTGCGGAATGCGGAATCAGGATGAAACGATCCCGCTGGTTGTTCGCGGTGTTCGCCGCACCTATCCGGTACCTGAGCGGCGAGCGTCGTCCAGGACGTCACGCAGAGCCCAGTAGGCGGGTTTCGCCTCGTACGTATCGTCCCAGGGAAGAGCGTTTCCCGGACTCGGGGGATAGTGGCGCAGGTCAGCGGTGGAGCCGTACTTGTCGGTGAACCCCCAGGTCGAGAACGAGGTGCAGTTGGGCTCTTCGCCGCAGACTGCGAGTTTCCCCGCCAACTGGCGGGCCTGGATGTCCTCTTCGTCCTCGTCGACGAGGACGTCCGCCTCCGAGACCCGGGCCTTCAGGCCGAGCTCGGCCAGAGCCCGGACCTTGCGTCGGAAGACCTCGGGGTCGGTACGGTCGCCGACGGCGTATTCGTGGTCCTGGAAACCGACGCCATCGATCGGAACGCCCCGCTCCTTCAACCGGACCAGCAGCGCGTGGAGGGCATCCCAGCGTGGACCGTCCTCCTCCACCCCGTACTCGTTGAGGTAGAGCACCGCGTGCGGGTCGGCCTCGCGGGCAGCGTGGAAGGCGATGTCGATGTACTGCTCACCCATCGCTTCGGACCACAACTGTGGCCGCACGCCCCGGTTGCCGTTGGAGTAGTCCTCGTCCTCGTCGGACATGGGCTCGTTCACCACGTCCCATTCCGCCACCTTCCCCCGGAAGTGGCCCGCCACCGCGCGTATGTGCTCCACCATGACGCGCCTGCGTTGCTCGTCCGTCATCTCTGCGCGCATCCACGCGGGCAGGGCCTCGAACCAGACGAGGGTGTGGGCGTGCACCTTCATCCTGTTGGCCTCGGCGAAATCCACCAAGGTGTCGCCTTCCGCGAACGCGAACACGCCGCGTCGAGGCTGGACGAACTGCGGCTTGAAGTCGTTCTCCGGCGTAAGCATGGAGAACTCCTCACCCGCCGTCCGGCGGTAGGCGCTGTCAGTCAGCAAGGGGCCCGCGGCCAGGGCTGTTCCCATCCGGATCGGACGTGGGAGAACCGCCGCCAGATCACGCATCGCATCGCTGGACCGGGGCACTCGCAGCCCAGGCGCGTCCACGACGGACATCCGGCCCCGTCCCAGTGACCGCGCATGGAGATCGCTGAGGGTCCAGCCCCTCCCGCGGACTCCCGCATCCGCGCCGAACCAGATGCGGCCACTGCCGAAGACGTCCCGCGCGGGAACGGTTCCCACGACCCTGCCGTCGGCCTCCAGCACGAGCCTGTTCGCGCGGACTTCGACGGCGAGGCGGACTCCGAGCCCCAGGCCGCTCCCGAAGGTCCGGGTCATCGCCGGCCTGTCGGAGTCCCCGTCCCAGCGGTCGATCCGGAGCCTCCCGCCGACCACGCCGATGCGCACCCCGCGCCGCTCGTAGCGCCATTCGTCGTAGATGACCGGCGTCTCACCGTACAGATGCAGGTAGGCATCCGTGTCATCCGTGCGCCGCAGGCCGGCTTCGATCCGGACATCCCCGCGGAACACCAGGTGGGGACCGCGCAGGTTCACCGGTGGGTTCGGCTGTCCGCCGGTACCGTCCTGGCGTGTGATGCGCCGGTCCAGGGGTGTGATCCGGACCCCTGTGGGCGTGGGCTTCCCGCCGGCGAAGTGGGCCCAGTCCCTGCCGTCCAGGAGGTCCTCCACAGGTCCCCCCGCGGGCGCGGAGGTGCCGGCACGGTCCCCCGAGACACCGGCGACCAAGGCACACGCAACCGCGATGACAGCGCTCTTTCGAAACCGCATGAACTGCAGCACTCCGTATTCTCAGCCCGTCTTCCGACGGCATCGCCGCCCTCGGCCGCACCGTCGCCGGGCACCGTCCTCCCCGGCCGCGGCAAGAACGGCGCCCGACCGGTCGCGCCGCCCCGCTGTGACTGATCGCCATTGTTCCAGGCGAGAGCGAGGGACCGTCGGCCGAGGACCGTTCGGGAACGACGGCCGGAGAGCGGTCGGGAACGCGCCGGGACCGGAGGCGGGCGAACCCGTGCTCGACGGGGCGCGTTCGCGGCTGATCAGCCGGTTCGCTTCCTTCCCGGCATCGGTGAGTCGGTGGTTCCGGGTGGCCTCGCGGCCGGTGACGATCACGGGGGCGTCGTCGTGCTGGTCGCCCGGGCCGACGAAACCGAGGTCGGCCAGGGCGCCCTACCAGTGCTGACAGCATCGGCCCCCGTACCTTTGACGGCTCATCGGGCAAGTCGGCATCCGGTCGGCACGAGTCGCCGGGCCTGCCTGGAGGATTGCCTGAAACAAGCGCCGGTGCGGAGCGAAAGCCCAGGCGTGAAGCCGTCTCGCCCGAGCGGAGCGATGTTCCTCACAATTCTCGACCGCGTGTCCCGGTGTAAGGTCGATACCGCCCTTGACCTGCACAAAGCAGGCAGGGAGCCGTCCTCCAGGAGTTCAACATGCTGCGCACCATGTTCAAGTCCAAGATCCACCGAGCCACCGTCACCCAGGCCGACCTGCACTACGTGGGATCGGTGACCATCGACGCCGATCTGCTCGACGCCGCCGACCTGCTGCCCGGCGAACTGGTGCACATCGTCGACATCACCAACGGCGCCCGGCTGGAGACCTACGTCATCGAGGGCGAACGCGGCTCCGGAGTGATCGGGATCAACGGCGCGGCCGCCCATCTCGTCCACCCCGGCGATCTTGTGATCATCATCAGCTACGCTCAGGTGACCGACGCCGAGGCGCGGGCCCTGCGGCCGAGCGTGGTGCACGTGGACCGCGACAACCGCATCGTCGCCCTCGGCGCCGACCCGTCCGAGCCGGTGCCGGGTTCGGACCAGGAACGCAGCCCGCAGGCCGTGCCGGCCTGAACCGGGTGAGACCGACCAGGAGCGTGCCAGTGAGCGACACCGAGATCCGCGACGACCGGGCGGGCGGCCGCCTGGAGGCCCTTCAGAGCGACGAAGTCGTCGGCCACATCGAGTACTTCGTCCTCGAGAGCCCCGCGCGCGCCCTGGTCCCCGTGCACACCATCGTGGAGCCCGCCCACGAGGGCAAGGGCATCGCGGGCTCCCTCGCCAGGGAGCTCTACGCCACCGCCGAGCGCGAGGGCATCGTCGTCGCCCCCTTGTGCCCGTACGTCGTGAAGTGGGCCGAGCGCCACCCGGAGGAGGCCCCCGCGGCCGACCCCGAGCTGCTGCGCGCGGCGAAGGAGTGGCTGGTCGCGCACCCCGGCCGGTTCTGACCCCACGGGCCGGAGCCGGCCCGGCGCGCCGGCGGACGCCGACCGCCGGGGTCCAGCCGGGTGACGGGGAGCCCGAGACGGGGTACGCGGGGCAGTAGTCCAGAGAGCCGCCGATCGTCCCAGGCTGGAGGACACGATGACCAACCCGTACCCCGACCCGGTCCACCCGGACCCGACCCCGGGGCCCACCCCCACCCCGGAACCACCGCCGGCCCCGACCCCCACGCCCCCTCCGCCGAGCCCGACGCCCCCGGGGCCGCAGCCGGTCCCGGAGCCGGGGCCGTCCCCGATCCCGCCGGGCCCCGAACCGGTACCCACCCCGGAACCGGGCCCGCCGCTCAGCTGACGGCCGGAGACGACGAAAAGGGGGGGGCGGGGCCGAGCCAGGCCCCGCACCCCCTTCGTGCTCGCCTACGCCTCGACCTCGGAGCGGTCCCCGCCCCACAGCGTGTGGAACGAACCCTCGCGGTCAACGCGCCGGTAGGTGTGCGCGCCGAAGAAGTCCCGCTGCCCCTGCGTGAGCGCCGCCGGCAGCCGCTCCGAGCGCAGCCCGTCGTAGTAGGCGAGGGCCGCGGAGAAGCCGGGCGTCGGCACGCCCTGACGGGTCGCCGCGATGATCACCTCACGCCAGTCGTCCTGCGCCTCGGCGATCTCCGTCGCGAACGTCCCGTCGGAGAGCAGGCTCGGCAGGTCCGCGCGGGCGTCGTACGCGGCCCGGATGCGGTCCAGGAACGCGGCCCGGATGATGCAGCCGCCCCGCCAGATGGACGACACCGCGCCGAGGTCGATGTCCCAGTCGTACTCGTCGCTGCCCGCGGCGATCTCGTGGAAGCCCTGCGTGTACGACACGATCTTCGACGCGTACAGCGCCTGCTCCACCCGGTCGGCGAACGCGGCGGCCTCGGACTCGCTCAGCGCGGTGGCCTTCGGGCCCGCGAGGTCGCGGGAGGCGTCCCGCAGCGCCGCGTGCCCGGACAGCGAGCGCGCGAAGACCGCCTCCGCGATGCCCGACACCGGCACGCCGAGGTCCAGCGCGATCTGCACGGTCCAGCGGCCCGTGCCCTTCTGCTCGGCCTGGTCCACGACCACGTCCACGAACGGCCTGCCGGTCGCGGCGTCCACGTGCGCCAGCACCTCGGCGGTGATCTCGATCAGGTAGGAGTCGAGCCGCCCGGTGTTCCAGGTCCGGAAGATCTCCGCGATCTGCGCGGGGGAGTAGCCCGCGACGTCGCGCAGCAGCTGGTACGCCTCACCGATCAGCTGCATGTCGGCGTACTCGATGCCGTTGTGCACCATCTTCACGAAGTGCCCGGCGCCGTCCGGCCCGACGTGCGTCACACAGGGCGCCCCGTCCGCGGCCTTCGCCGAGATCTTCTCCAGCATCGGGCCGAGCGAGTCGTAGGACTCCACCGGTCCGCCCGGCATGATGCTCGGGCCGAGCAGCGCGCCCTCCTCGCCGCCGGAGACGCCCATGCCGACGAAGTGGATGCCCTGCTCACGCAGTTCGCGCTCCCGGCGCCGGGTGTCCGCGAAGTGCGCGTTGCCCCCGTCGATGATCATGTCGCCGGGCTCCAGCAGCGGGGCGAACTCCTGGATCACCGCGTCGGTCGGCTCGCCGGCCTTCACCATGACCACCAGCCGGCGGGGCCGCTCCAGGGCCGCCACGAAGTCCTTGGCGGTCTCGGCCGCGATGAACTCGCCCTCGTCACCGAACTCCTCGACCAGCGCGTTGGTCCGCGCCGACGTCCGGTTGTGCACCGCGACCGTGTAGCCGTTGCGGGCGAAGTTGCGGGCGAGATTGCGGCCCATGACCGCCAGACCCGTCACGCCGATCTGGGCTGAAGTGCTCATTCGGTTGGCTCCTAAGAAATCCGGTATACGTGGTGCCGGTCGTGCCCGCCAGTCTGCCGCAGTGACCATCTTGACGTGCCGGTACGCCGACCGCACTTCCGGGCAGTGCGCTGTCTCACAGGCAGATACGCACGGAAAGGGTGCGCCGCCTCAGTCGAATTCCAACGGAAGTGCGCCCCCTGTCCCTTGAGCCACAGCACGGCCGATTGCCTTCTTGTCATGGCCTGTTACGAGCGCATACTTTTGGCCCCACTTGACGCATGTCGATGGGGGCACCGATATGGCCGTTCGCGGCAGACACCGCCGGTATCAGCCGAACAGGATCAACCGAGCCTCGCTGACCGTCACGGCGGGCAGCGCCGGGATGGCGATCCCGCTCATCGGCACCGGCACCGCGCAGGCGGCCGACGTGGAGACCTGGGACAAGGTCGCCGCGTGCGAGTCGACCAACGACTGGAACATCAACACCGGCAACGGCTACTACGGCGGACTCCAGTTCGCCCAGTCCACCTGGGAGCAGTACGGCGGCACCCGGTACGCCCCGCGGGCCGATCTGGCCACCAAGGACGAGCAGATCGCGGTGGCGGAGAAGGTCCTCGACGGACAGGGACCCGGCGCCTGGCCGGTCTGCTCGGTACGGGCCGGCCTCACCCGGGGCGGCGACGCGCCGACACCGAAGACCACCGTCGCCGACGTCCGGCCGCAGACCACACCCCAGTCCCGGGCCGGCCGCGCCGAGATGTACACGGTGGTCCGCGGCGACACCCTCTCCACCATCGCCGACGAGCAGGACGTGCGCGGCGGCTGGCAGCGGCTGTACGAAGCCAACCGGAGCACCGTCGGAGCCGACCCGGACCTCATCCTGCCCGGCCAGCGGCTCGCGTTGAAGGGCGGCTCCACCAAGGCCGAGCCGGAGCGCGCCGCTTCGGGCCAGGCCACCAAGCCCAAGCAGGCCACCAAGCCCAAGCAGGCCACCAAGCCCAAGCAGGCCGAGAAGGCCGAGAAGGCCGAGAAGAAGGAGACCCCGCGGCAAGCGGCCTCCACGAAGACCATGGTCTCCCCGGTGAGCGCCCCCACCGGCACGCCGTACCACAAGGCGGGCAGCCTGTGGTCGAAGGGCTACCACACCGGCGTCGACTTCGCCGTGCCCACCGGCACCTCCGTGAAGGCCGTGGCCGACGGACGGGTGGTCAGCGCGGGCTGGGAGGGGTCCTTCGGCTACCAGGTGGTGATCCGGCACACCGACGGCCGCTACAGCCAGTACGCCCACCTGTCGGCGATCTCGGTGCGCACCGGCCAGCAGGTCGGCGCGGGCCGGACGGTCGGCCGCTCGGGCTCCACCGGCAACAGCACGGGCCCGCATCTGCACTTCGAAGTGCGGACGGGGCCCGGTTTCGGGTCGGACATCGACCCGGTCGCCTACCTCAGGGCGGGCGGCGTCAGGATTTGACGCGCATACGGTGCCGGTCCAGGACCGGCAGCGGGACGTACGGGCCGCCGTAGAACGGTCCGTAGGGGTGGGGCGGCGCGACCGGGGCCGGGGCGTCGCCCTTCGCCGTGGACCGGGCGGGGGCCGGGATCACCGCGTTGGGCAGCGGCTCGGGGAGCACGATCAGCAGGTCCTCGGCGCTCACCGCGGGGGCGGGTCGTTCCGGCCGCGGAACCGGAACAGGGTGTGTCTCGGTGCGTTGGATACGCTCCGTCGTGAGCAGGATCAGACCGCCCGCTGCGACCACACCGCAGCCCAGCGCGAGCACCGTGCCGGTGGTGCCGTAGCGGAAGGTCTCGCCGAACATCGTGATGCCGACCGCGGCCGCCACCACGGGGTTCACGACCGTCAGCACGGCCAGCGGGGCCGCGAGTCCGGCACCCCGGTAGGCGGCCTGCGACAGCAGCAGACCGGCGGTGGCGAAGACGCCGATGACGGCCAGCGACGGCAGGTCGCCCGCCGTCACCCCGCCGTTCCAGTCGACGGCGACGAGCTTGGTGAAGACCGAGGACATACCGAAGGCGATGCCGGACGCGGTCGCCAGCAGCACGCTGCGCACGACCGGGTGCCGGTGGGCCGCCCGGCCCGCGATCGTCAGGGTCGCCACGGCGCCCACGGTGACCGCGGCCACCGCGGTGCGCTGCGCGGTGTCCAGGGACTGCGCCTCGGAGGCGCCGACCAGGGAGAGGAGACCGGCCAGACCGACGGTCGCCATGATGGCGCCCCGCCAGGCGGTGGCTCCGGCCTTGCGGCCGACGAAGAGCGCCGCCATCGGCAGCGCGAACACGATGGTGAGCGCGCCGAGCGGCTGAACCAGGCTCAGTGGACCCAGGGCGAGGGCCACCACGTGCAGCAGGCCGCCCAGGCCGTTGAGCGCCACCGCGGCCCACCAGGTGGGCCGGCGCAGCGACGCGTACTGCGTCCCGGGTGTGGAGACCGCGACGTGCTCCTGCACGATCGCCCCGCCCGCGTACGCCACGGCGGAGACGAGCGACAGCAGCACGGACAACGCGAGGGCGCTCATGAGCTGCTCCTCTGCGTGAGGCGAGGACTCTTCGTCCCGCGCGGCGAACGGTCGGCTTCCATAGCCAACACGATGCCCTCAAAAGTTCTTCCCGTCGTCGTACCTGAGCAGGCATTGACTCCTACTACCGATGGAGTACGGAGCGTGACTCGTCCTCCCCAGGGTGGGTGACACCCCCTGAGGGTTCTACGGCCGGACTTGGTACTACTGCTCCTCGTGGACCTCGACCCCGGCCTCACCGCGCTCCGACCGCTCGGCGGCTTCTTCGTACTACGCACCTCCGACGCGCCCGCACGCCCCCTGCCGACGCTGGCGGAGACGTACGGCGGCGGAACATCGGATGTTTACGTCGATTCTATGACTTTCCGTGTCCGGAAGGTGGGGGCGGCCCTGCGCGCTCCCGAGACCCGCGTCGCGGCCTCCGTGGCCCAGCAGGGGCTCGCGGCCCGGCTCTGGTCGGTGGCGCTCGGCTGCGCGGTCCGCTACGGCACCCTCCCCGACCTCGACCCCGAGATCCTGCGCTGGGACCCTGACGCCGGCGCCCCCGACGACCTGTGGCTGACCGAGGTGCGCCCGGCACCCGGGGACCTCGCGGAGACCGTGCTGGAGGGCCACCTGCGACCACTGACCGACCTGGTGCGCACCCGCTACGGAATCGCCGAGGGCCTGCTGTGGGGCAACGTCGCCTCCGCCCTCGCCGGCTCCGCCCGCCTGCTGGAGCAGTGGGCGCGGACCCGGGGCCGCAGCGAGGAGGCCGAGCGCACCCGCGCCCTCACCGCCCGGCTCCTCGGCCACCCCCTCCTCGCCGGCACCGGCACCCTGACCGGGACCGCGTTCCGGCGGCGCAGCTGCTGCCTCTACTACCGGGTGCCCGGCGGGGGCGTCTGCGGCGACTGCTGCTTCGCACGGCCCCCGCGCTCTTCCCCGCGCGCCGCATCTGGGTGACCATGGAACCTCGGCCGAGACAGGGGGTTGCGGGTGCGCGTGGGACTGCTGACCCGGGAGTACCCGCCGGACGTGTACGGCGGCGCGGGCGTCCATGTGGAGTTCCTGGCAAGGGAGTTGCGCGGCCTCGTCGACCTCGACGTGCACTGCTGGGGAGAGGGCCGCGCCGAGGGCGTGCTGCGCCACCGCTCCTGGTCCGCGCTGGACACCGCCAACGACGCCCTGCGCACCTTCTCCGTCGACCTCGCGATGGCCGCCGCCCTCCAGGGCGCCGAACTCGTCCACTCCCACACCTGGTACGCCAACCTCGGCGGCCACCTCGCCAAGCTGCTGTACGGCGTCCCGCACGTCATGACCGCGCACTCCCTGGAGCCGCTGCGCCCCTGGAAGGCCGAGCAACTCGGCGGCGGGTACGCCCTGTCGAGCTGGGCGGAGCGCACCGCGGCCGAGAGCGCGGACGCGGTGGTCGCCGTGTCCGCCGCGATGCGCGAGGACATCCTCGCCTGCTACCCGGCGCTGGACCCGGCGCGCGTGCGCGTCGTCCACAACGGCATCGACACCGGCCTGTACCGCCCCGACCACGGCACCGACGTGCTCGACCGGGTCGGCCTGGACCGCACCCGCCCCTACGTCCTGTTCGTCGGCCGGATCACCCGCCAGAAGGGCGTGCCCCATCTGCTGCGCGCCGTACGGGACATCGACCCCGCCGCGCAGGTCGTGCTCTGCGCCGGCGCCCCCGACACCCCGGAGATCGACCGGGAGTTCCGCGAACTCTTCGAGGAGCTGAGCCACCACCGCGCGGGCGTGCACTGGATCCCGCAGATGCTGCCGCGCCCCGAGGTGATCCAACTCCTCACCCACGCCGCCGCGTTCGTCTGCCCCTCGGTGTACGAGCCGCTCGGCATCGTCAACCTGGAGGCGATGGCCTGCGGAACCCCCGTGGTGGCCTCCCGGGTCGGCGGCATCCCCGAGGTCGTCGAGGACGGCAAGACGGGGCTGCTGGTCGACGTGGACGAGGACCCCGAGGTCTTCGAGGGCGCGCTGGCCCGCGCCCTGGACTCCGTCCTCGGCGATCCGGAGGGCGCCCGCGCCATGGGCGAGGCCGGACGGCAGCGCGCGGTGGGGGAGTTCGGCTGGGACGCGGTCGCCCGGCGCACGGTCCGCCTCTACGAGGAGATCCTCGAACAGGCGTAGGGGGCCGCCCGCCGGGGCAGGGATGGATCAACCACGGTGAGGGGAGCGGGGCATGCGTCGTGGCGGACCTTCGGTGCTCGGGATCGTGCTGGCGGGCGGAGAAGGCAAGCGCCTGATGCCGCTGACCACGGACCGCGCCAAACCCGCGGTCACCTTCGGAGGCACCTACCGCCTCGTCGACTTCGTGCTGTCCAACCTCGTCAACGGCGACATCCTGCGCATCTGCGTGCTCACGCAGTACAAGTCGCACTCGCTGGACCGCCACATCACCACCACCTGGCGGATGTCCAGCCTGCTCGGCAACTACGTCACCCCGGTCCCGGCCCAGCAGCGCCTCGGCCCGCGCTGGTACCTCGGCAGCGCCGACGCCATCCTGCAGTCGCTCAACCTGGTCCACGACGAACGCCCCGAGTACGTCGCGGTGTTCGGCGCCGACCACGTGTACCGCATGGACCCGCGCCAGATGCTCGCCCAGCACATCGAGTCCGGCGCGGGGGTCACCGTGGCCGGGATCCGCGTCCCGCGCGCCGAGTCCTCGTCGTTCGGGGTGATCAGCCCCGGCTCCGACGGCCGTACGGTGGAGGGCTTCCTGGAGAAGCCCGCGGATCCGCCCGGACTGCCCGACGACCCCGAGAACGTCTTCGCGTCGATGGGCAACTACGTCTTCACCACCAAGACCCTGGTCGAGGCGCTCCACCGGGACGCCGAGGACGACTCCTCCGTGCACGACATGGGCGGCTCGATCCTGCCCCAGCTCACCGAGCGCGGCGAGGCGCAGCTGTACGACTTCGGCGAGAACCACGTCCCCGGCGAGACGGCCCGGGACCAGGGCTACTGGCGGGACGTCGGCACCCTGGACGCGTACTACGACGCCCATATGGACCTGATCGCCGAGCGCCCCGCCTTCAACCTGTACAACCGGCAGTGGCCGATCTACACGCACTCCGGCCAGCTCTCCCCGGCCCGGTTCAACGCGGGCGGCATCGCGGGGGAGTCGATCATCAGCGCCGGGTGCCTGATCCGCGGCCAGGTGACCCGGTCCGTGCTCTCGCCGGGCGTGGTCGTCGACCCGGGGGCGGTCGTGCAGGGCTCGATCCTCCACGACAACGTCCACATAGGCCGGGGCGCGGTGGTGCGCGGGGCGGTCCTCGACAAGAACGTCGAGGTCCCGCCGGGCGCGACGATCGGCGTCAACCCGGAGCGGGACGCGGAGCTGTACACGGTCTCCCCGGGCGGCGTCATCGCCCTCGGCAAGGGCCAGCGGGTGCCCTGAGCCGCCGCGCCGTGGCCCCCGGTACGGCTGCGGCCGGGGAGGCCGGTGATACGGCCAAGAGGTGGACTTAATCTGGTGTTAACTGTGCGTATCCTGATCGTACTTGACCGTAATCACGGCATGGCGGTTGACTGCTTGCCCACCCGTCGTCGACGTGAGGCAAGCCCTTGAACCCGGATCTGCTGGCCCCTCTCGACCTGGCGTTCTGGAACATCGAGTCCGAGCAGCACCCCATGCACCTCGGCGCCCTCGGTGTCTTCACCGCCCACTCGCCCACGGCCGGAGCCCACGCCGCCGACCTGCTCGCGGCCCGCGCCGCCGCGGTCCCCGGTCTGCGGATGCGGATCAGGGACGTCTGGCAGCCCCTCGGCCCGCGCCCGCTCGCCTTCGGCGGCGCCACCCGCGAGGCCGCCCCCCACTTCGACCCCCTCGACCACGTACGGCTGCACGCCCCGACCGACGACTTCCAGGCCGTCGCCGGACGGCTGATGGAACGCTCGCTGCAGCGCGGCCGGCCGCCGTGGGAGGCCCATGTGCTGCCCGGCGCGGACGGCGCCTCCTTCGCCGTACTGTTCAAGTTCCACCACGCCCTCGCCGACGGGCTGCGCGCGCTGACCCTCGCCGCGGCCGTGCTCGACCCGATGGACCTGCCCGCGCCCCGGCCCCGCCCGGCCGAGCCCGCCCGGGGTCTGCTGCCGGACGTGCGCAAGCTGCCCGGCCTGGTCCGCGGCGCCCTGTCCGACGTCGGCCGGGCCCTCGACATCGGCGCCTCCGTCGCCGTGTCCACCCTGGCCGCGCGCCCCGTCCCCGCGCTCACCGCCCCGGCCGTCGGCGGCACCCGGCGCACCGCCGGGGTGGTCATCGACCTCGACGACGTGCACCGGGTGCGCAAGACCGTCGGCGGCACCGTCAACGACGTACTGATCGCGGTCGTCGCCGGCGCCCTGCGCCGCTGGCTCGACGAACGCGGCGACGGCAGCGAGGGCGTCACACCCCGCGCCCTGATCCCCGTCTCCAGGCGCCGCCCGCGCACCGCGCAGCCCCAGGGCAACCGTCTCTCCGGCTACCTGATGCGGCTGCCGGTCGACGACCCCGACCCGCTGCGCCGCCTGGAGACCGTCCGCGCCGCCATGGACCGCAACAAGGACGCCGGCCCGAACCGCGGCGCGGGCGCCGTGGCCCTGCTCGCCGATCACGTCCCCGCGCTCGGGCACCGGCTCGGCGGCCCCCTCGTCGGCCAGGCCGCCCGGCTCTGGTTCGACATCCTCGTCACCAGCGTCCCGCTGCCGAGCCTCGGCCTGAAACTCGGCGGCAACCCGGTCACCGCCGTCTTCCCCTACGCGCCCCTGGCCCGCGGCCAGTCCCTGGCGGTGGCCGTCTCGACCTACCGCGGCCAGGTCCACTACGGCCTGGTCGCCGACGGCGAGGCGGTCCCCGACCTCGACCGGCTCGCCGCCGCCCTCACCGCGGAGGTGGAGACGCTCATCACCGCCTGCGACCCTTGACCGGACCGCATTTTGGCTCTCACGCCCGGCGCTCCGTAGAATTCCCCGTTCGAAAGCGGACGCGGTCGGAGCGCCGCACGGGTGAGCAGGGAACGGCAGCGGCGATGACGGTGACAGAGGAAGGCACGGCGACCCCGGAAGAGGTCGTGCACGGCCCCGGCATCGACCCCGAGCGGCTGGCCGTCTGCCTCGACGTGCTGGAGGAACTCGACCGGCTGGACGTCGACCACCCCGACGCCATCGCCGTCCGGCGGGCCACCGCGGGCGTCTACCGCACGGTCAAGCAGCGCCGCCGCCAGGAGCGCCGGGCCGCCAAGACCGCCCACGACAAGGCGGTCACCGAGGCCACCGCCACCGGCTCCGCCCAGCGCATCGACGACGAGACGGAGGGCATCCTGCCCTCCTCGGTCACCGAGGCCGGCCGGATCGCCGGGATACTCCAGCGCCCCCGCTCCTGCTACACCTGCAAGGCGCGCTACGTCGAGGTCGACTACTTCTACCACCAGCTCTGTCCGGACTGCGCGGCCGTCAACCGCGCCAAGCGCGACGTCCGCGCGGACCTGACAGGCAAGCGCGCCCTGCTCACCGGCGGCCGCGCCAAGATCGGCATGTACATCGCGCTGCGGCTGCTGCGCGACGGCGCCCACACCACGATCACCACGCGGTTCCCCAAGGACGCCATCCGCCGCTTCAAGGCGATGGACGACTCCGCGGACTGGATCCACCGCCTGGAGGTCGTCGGCATCGACCTGCGCGACCCGGCGCAGGCCGTCGCCCTGGCCGACCGGCTCACCGAGCAGGGCCCGCTGGACATCCTGATCAACAACGCCACCCAGACGGTACGGCGGCTGCCCGCGGCCTACGCCGCCCTCGTCGACGGCGAGTCGGCGCCGCTGCCCGCCGGTGAACTCCCCGCCCACCAGGTCATCGGCGCCTTCAACTCCGGTGCCGTGGACGGCCTGACCGCGCTCCCGCTCGGCGTCTCGGGGCTCGACGCCCAGCAGGTCGCCGACCTGGCCCTGGTCGCCGGGAACGCCAGCGTGGAGCGGCACCGCGACGGCACCGCCATCGACGCGGGCGGACTCGTCCCCGACGTCGTGGACACCAACACCTGGGTGCAGACCATCGAGCAGATCTCCCCGGTGGAGCTGCTGGAGACCCAGCTGTGCAACTACACGGCGCCGTTCATCCTGATCAGCAAGCTCCGCCCGGTGATGGCGGAAGCGGCGGCCAAGGCGGCCTCGGGCCGCGCCTACGTCGTCAACGTCTCCGCCATGGAGGGCGTGTTCGGCCGCGGCTACAAGGGCGCGGGGCACCCCAACACCAACGCGGCCAAGGCCGCGATGAACATGGTGACCCGGACCAGCGCCCAGGAGATGTTCCAGTCCGACGGCATCCTGATGACGTCGGTCGACACCGGCTGGATCACCGACGAGCGCCCGCACTACGACAAGCTCCGCCTCGCCGAGGAGGGCTTCCACGCCCCCCTCGACCTGGTCGACGGCGCGGCCCGCGTCTACGACCCGATCGTCCGCGGCGAGACGGGCGAGGACCTGTACGGCGTCTTCATGAAGGACTACGCGCCGGGCAAGTGGTAGACGGTCGACGTCCGGCCGGACCGGCCGGACGTCAGTCGACCGCCCCGAGGCGGGAGTTGCGGGCCGCCAGCAGCTCCAGCACGGTCCGCCAGTCCTCCAGCACCCCGGCGTCGAAGGCGGCGCAGTGGCTCTCCTCGCCCGCCTGCCGCAGCCGCAGCAGGTCGTCGTCGGCCGGTCCCGACTCCCGCGCCTGAGCGCGGACCAGCCGGGCCACCCGTTCGCCGAGCAGGTGGCGTACGGCGTCGGCCGCGCGGCCGGCCCGGTCGCCGGGGCCCAGCAGCGGGCCGATCGCCTGGACCAGCCCGGCCACCTGGAGCTCCTTGTCGGCGGGCCGGCGGCGCCGCAGCAACGCGGCGGTGCGCAGCGCGTGCTGGTACGGGTCGGGCCCGCGACCGGGGAGGGGCCCGGTGCCCCGGCAGGCGTACAGCAGATCCATCAGCTCTTCGACACTGCGCAGTTCCACGCGTCAGTCCTCCCCGCCGGACGTGCCGTTGCCGCCCCCGAGCAGACCATGGGCGCCTTGCGAACCGGCCAACGGCGACTGAACTCGGAAGAGTGAAGTAGCGTGGGGAGAAAACAGGACGTCTTCAGACAGTAACCCCGAGTTTTCAGCGCCATAGAGCGGGGGTCCGCTCATTTGGTTACTCTGTAGCCGGCGGACAGCACTACTGGGTCCCACCCACACCCACGGTCCGTCCCGGGACAGCCGGTTCACATCGGCCAGCTCCGCACGAGAAACCGGCGCCACCGCGTCCGAACTGCCTTTCGACTCATATCCGAGGGGGCCGCAGACGCGGGGCACAACGGCCCCGGCGCAGCCGTCCCGAGGGTGACCCGACACATAAGGAGTGCGCGGTGACACCAGAGAAGACCAAGCGCGAACCACGCCCCAAGGAGCGTACGGAGCGCGCGGGCCGTCGGCCCGGAGAGCTCGGCAGCCTGGACGTCTGGGCCAGGTCCGCCCCGATCCGCCTCGCGGGTTACGAGGACGACCTCGCCGAGCCCCACATCCTGCCCAGCGTGGACTGAGGCGGCCGACCTTCCTGCCTTGACGATCGCATGGGCGTGCGAGACTGGCGCCCATGCAGATCAGAGAAGCCGCGGCCGACGACTGGCCGCGGATCTGGCCCTTCTGGCACCGTGTCGTCTCTGCCGGGGAGACCTACACCTGGGCCCGGGACACCTCCGAGGAGGCGGCCCGAGCCCTGTGGACCAGCCCCCCGAAGCGCGTCTACGTCGTCGAGGACGAGACCGGCACCCTCGTCGCCTCGGCCTACCTCACCCCCAACTACGGCGGCCCCGCCGCACGGGTCGCCAACGCCGGCTTCATGGTCGACCCCGACCACGCGGGCCTGGGCTACGGCCGCGCGCTCGCCGAGCACGTCCTGACCGCCGCCAAGGCGCACGGCTTCGAAGCGATGGTCTTCAACTCCGTCGTCGAGACCAACCCCGCGGTCGGCTTGTGGAAGTCCCTGGGCTTCACCGTCCTCGGCACCGTTCCCGAGGCCTTCGACCACCCCCGCCACGGCCGGGTGGGACTGCACATCATGCACAAGACGCTCTGACCGCCGGGCCCTGCCGGGACGGTCGGACGTTCGTGCTCACTCCTCGTCGAGCGGCGCCGTCCGCCGCCAGGGACGCAGCCGCTCCAACTGGCCGGCCAACTCCAGCAGGACGGACTCGGACCCCGGTCGCCCCACCAGCTGCACGGCGCGGGGCGCCCCGGAGGGCAGGGTGCCCGCGGGAACGGCCATCGCGGGCCAGCCGGTGAGGTTCCAGGGCGGGGTGAACGGCGAGTACGAGGTGTTCGCCAGCAGATTGCGCAGCCACCCGCGCTCGTGCCAGGGCGCCGCCTCGGGAGACCGCCGGGCCAGCGCCGGGGTCACGAGCACGTCGTACTCCTCGAAGAACGGCCCCAGGCGGCGCCGCAGTTCTTCACGGGCCGCACCCCGCCCGGCCCGGCCCTCGGAGCGCCGGCCGATCGCGGCGTGCACCCGCGTCCGGCGGTGCAGCGACCGCCGGTCCAGGCCCCGCGCGTCGACCGCGGTGCCCGCCGTCCAGTGGACGAGCGAGGTCGGCCCCAGCGACAGCGGGTACGGCGGATCGGCGCGGCGCACCCGGTGGCCCGCCTTGATCAGCAGTCCCGCGGTCTCCCGCGCCGCCGCCCGGTACGGGCCGCTCACCGGGGTCCCCGCGATCGGACTGCGCAGCGACACCGCGACCCGCAGCCCTCCCGGCGGCGGTGCGGGCAGTTCCGTGTCCGCCAGCACCGACAGCATCAGCCGGGCGTCCTCGACCGTCGTGGCGAGGGGCCCGTTCTCCGACATGCCGAACCAGTCGCCCTCGCCGATGCCCGCCGGCACCACACCGTGCCCCGGCTTGAGGGTCACCAGGCCGCAGTTGGCCGCCGGTATGCGCAGGGAGCCCATGCCGTCGTTGCCGAGCGCGAGCGGCACCAGTCCCGCGGCGACCGCCGCCGCGCTGCCGCCCGACGAGCCGCCCGCCGACCGCGAGGTGTCCCACGGGTTGCGGGCGGTGCCGTGCACCCCGTCCGTGGTGCCGAACACGCACAGCTCCGGCACATTGGTCAGCCCCACCACCACCGCGCCCGCCGCGCGCAGCCGCGCCACCGTGACATGGTCGTCGGCGACCGGCGCGTCGGAGGTCGCCGCCGACCCCGCCCGCAGCGACTCTCCGGCCACCGCGAGATTGTCCTTGACCGCCACCGGCACCCCGGCGAGCGGCAGTTCGGCCAGATCGCCGCGGGCCCCGACCGCCTCCGCCTCCGCGAGCGCCGCCTCCCCGCGCACCGTGCGGAAGGCGCCGACCCGGCCGTCCAGACGCGCGATCCGGTCGAGGTGCGCGGCGACCACCTCCCGGGGCGTGGCCCGCTTCTCCCGTACGGCGGCGGCGATCTCGACGGCGGTCAGGCCGACCCAGCTGGTCACGGGGGCTCCTCATTACTCGCGCGTACGTCGAGGAGAACTCTGCCCGCCGCCGGGCCCCGCGTCGAGAGTGCGGATCAGCGCAGATGCCGTTCGAAGAACGCGATCGTCGCCTCCATCGAGTCCGGCCAGCGCGGTCCGAAGGTATGGCCCTCGCCCCGGTACAGGCGCAGTTCCACGTCCTTGCCGGCGCCCTCGAACGCGGCGACGGTCCGCCGGGTCCAGGCGAGGGGGCAGGTGTCGTCCGCGGTGCCGTGGTGGATCAGCAGCGGTTCGGTCACCCGGTCCACGAAGGTCAGCGGCGAGACGTTCCGCCAGAACTCCGGGTCCTCCTCGGGCGTCCCGTGCGCGGCGTCGATCTCGGCGGCGAGCGGGTCGCCCTCGCCGCGCTGGAACCGGTCGACGTTGTCCTGCGGGCGACCGCTGACCGGGGCGAAGACCACGGCCGCGTCGACCAGCCCCGGCGCCACCACCAGCGTGTTGTACACGACCCCGCCGCCCATCGAGCGGCCGAGCAGCCCGATCCGGTCGCCGTCGATCTCCGGCCGGCCGGAGTCGCGCAGCGCCAGCACCGCGCCGATCACGTCGGAGGTGTAGCCCAGGCGCAGGCCCACGTCGTTGTCGGGGTCGTCGTCGGAGCGGGCGTGGTTGCGGTAGTCGGTGTGCAGGACGGCGTAGCCCCGGCGGGCCAGCAGGTCCTGCTCCCGGGCCA
Organism: Streptomyces sp. NPDC000983; assembly: GCF_040299205.1. Classification (NCBI taxonomy): domain Bacteria; kingdom Bacillati; phylum Actinomycetota; class Actinomycetes; order Kitasatosporales; family Streptomycetaceae; genus Streptomyces; species Streptomyces sp. NPDC000983. The sequence continues at coordinate 218,436 of NZ_JBEPBM010000009.1, forward strand.
GGCCGCGGCCGGTGGTGTACACGGCCGGGTCGATGTACCCGTGCGCGAGCACCAGCGCCGGGAACGGGCCCTTGCCCGCGGGGATGTTCATCAGCCCCGAGACGGTCAGCCCGTCGCTCTGGTACGTCACGGCGTACGAGGTGTAGGCGTCGGTGCGGGCCAGGACCGTGCCGAGACGCAGGCCCGAACCACGGTGCTCGCGCTCGATCAGGGCCTGGATCGACACCGGGTCCACGGGCTCGGCGGGGGTGGGCGTGGGGGAGGCGGCGGAGGTGCGGGGGCTCGGGGTCGCCGACGGGGTGCTCCGCGCGCTCTCGTCACCGCCGCCGGTGCAGCCCGCCCCCACCAGGAGCGTCAGTCCGGCGGCGGCCGAGGCCAGTGCGCGCAGCCGCATGAACCCATTCTCCCCCGCCGGACGTCACCCGCACCGCCCCGTGGGGTGTCACCCGTGCACGCCTCGCGGGGTGTCACCTGCGTCGAACCTCCGGTGTCACCCGCACCGCCCCGCCAAGCCCTCGCACACGCCCCGCCGGGCGGTTCGAAGCCGGTGCCGCAGGGGAGGTGTAGACCACACCAGTACACAGCTGTCACAGCGACCGTGCCCCTCCCGGTAACACCCGCACCCGGACGACCTACGGAGCGCCCCACATGCATGACGACCGCGACCTGGTCGAAGCCCGCCTCAAGCGTGTCCTCGACGAACGTATCCGCCCCGCCGTGTACCCCGAGTCGGTCCCCCTCGACGTGGCGGTGTGGCACGCGCCCGGGGAGCCCGTGCCGGTCGCCGAGGGACTGGCGGCCGAACCCCGGCCGATCGAGGTGGGCGCCCGCTGGGGCGCGCCCTGGGGAACGAGCTGGTTCCGGGTCACCGGCACCGTCCCCGAGGCGTGGGCGGGCCGGACCGTGGAGGCCGTCCTGGACCTCGGCTTCGACGAGGACATGCCCGGCTTCCAGTGCGAGGGCCTGGTGTACCGGCCCGACGGCACCCCGGTGAAGGGCCTCAACCCGCGCAACCAGTGGGTGCGGATCGGCGCGCCGGTCGCAGGCGAGGAGGAGGTGCGGCTGCACGTCGAGGCCGCGTCCAACCCGGTCATCCTCGACCACCACCCCTTCCTGCCCACACGGCTGGGCGACAGGGACACCGCGGGTGACGAGCCGCAGTACACCCTCACCCGAATGGACCTGGCCGTCCTCGACGAGACGGTGTGGGAACTGGTGATCGACCTGGAGGTGCTCGGCGAACTCATGGCCGAGCTGCCCGTGGACTCCACGCGCCGCTGGGAGATCCTCCGCTCGGTGGAGAGGGCCCTGGACGCCATCGACCTCCAGGACGTGAACGGCACCGCCGCCCAGGCGCGGGCCCGGCTGGAGACCGTGCTGTCCGAGCCCGCCGTGCCCTCCGCCCACCGCATCAGCGCCGTCGGCCACGCCCATATCGACTCGGCGTGGCTGTGGCCGCTGCGCGAGACCGTCCGCAAGGTCGCCCGCACCACCGCCAACATGACCGCCCTGCTCGACGACGAACCGGAGTTCGTCTTCGCCATGTCCCAGGCGCAGCAGTGGGCTTGGGTCAAGGAGCACCGGCCCGAGGTCTGGGCGCGGGTGAAGAAGGCGGTCGCCGACGGCAGGTTCGTGCCGACCGGCGGGATGTGGGTGGAGTCGGACACCAACATGCCCGGCTCGGAGGCGATGGCCCGGCAGTTCGTGCACGGCAAGCGCTTCTTCCTCGACGAGTTCGGCATCGAGAACGAGGAGGTGTGGCTGCCCGACACCTTCGGCTTCGCCGCCGGACTCCCGCAGATCATCAAGGCCGCCGGCGCCCGCTGGCTGCTCACCCAGAAGATCTCCTGGTCCCGGACGAACCGCTTCCCCCACCACACCTTCACCTGGGAGGGCATCGACGGCACCCGGATCTTCACCCACTTCCCGCCCGTCGACACCTACAACTGCGCGATGACGGGCCGCGAGATCGCCCACGCGGCCCGCAACTTCCGGGACAAGGGCGCCGCCCGGCACTCCCTGGCACCCACCGGCTGGGGCGACGGAGGCGGCGGCACCACCCGGGAGACGGTCGCCAGGGCGGCCCGGCTGCGCGACCTCGAAGGCTCGGCGACCGTGGTGTGGGAGACCCCGGCCGAGTTCTTCACCAAGGCCGAGGCCGAGTATCCGAACCCGCCGGTGTGGGTCGGCGAGCTCTACCTCGAACTGCACCGCGCCACCCTCACCAGCCAGGCCCGCACCAAACAGGGCAACCGGCGCAGCGAACACCTCCTGCGCGAGGCCGAACTGTGGGCCGCGACAGCCGCCGTACGCACCGGATTCCCCTACCCGTACGCCGAGTTGGACCGGATCTGGAAGACGGTGCTGCTGCACCAGTTCCACGACATCCTGCCCGGCTCGTCCATCGCCTGGGTGCACCGGGAGGCCCGCGCCACCTACGAGCGGCTGGCCGGCGAACTGGAGGCGATCGTCGACGCGGCGCAGCACGCCCTGGCCGGCGACGGCTCCGTCCCGCTGGCGTTCAACCCGGCCCCGCACACCCGCGACGGCGTCCCCGCGGGCGGCGCCCGCACCCCGGTCACCGAAGGCCGAACCACCGTCACCGCGCGCCGCGGCGGAGGACACGTCCTCGACAACGGGCTGCTCCGGGTCGAGATCGACGGCCGGGGCCTGGTCGTCTCCGCCCTCGACCTCGCCGCCGACCGCGAGACGATCGCCCCCGGCCGCGCCGGGAACCTGCTCCAACTGCACCCCGACTTCCCCAACATGTGGGACGCCTGGGACGTCGACGCGTTCTACCGCAACACCGTCACCGACCTGACCGACGCCGACGAGATCGCCCCCGACGGCGACGGCGTGCGGGTCACGCGGTCCTTCGGGGCGTCCCGGGTCGTCCAGGTGCTCTCCCTCGCGCCGGGGGAGCGGCGGCTGGTGGTGGAGACGGAGGTGGACTGGCACGAGACGGAGAAGTTCCTCAAGCTCGCCTTCCCGCTCGACGTGCACGCCGAACGGTACGCGTCCGAGACCCAGTTCGGGCACTTCCACCGGCCCACCCACACCAACACCTCATGGGAGACGGCCAAGTTCGAGGCGTGCAACCACCGGTTCGTGCACCTGGAGGAGCCGGGCTGGGGCGTGGCGGTCGTCAACGACTCCACCTACGGCCACGACATCACCCGCACCGTCCGCACCGACGGCGACCACGGCACCACCACCACGGTCCGGGTCTCCCTGCTGCGCGCCCCGCGCTTCCCCGACCCGGAGACCGACCAGGGCGTCCACCGCTTCCGGCACGCCCTGGTGCCGGGCGCCGACATCGGCGACGCGGTCCGCGAGGGCTGGCGGATCAACCTCCCCGTGCGGTCCCGCACCGGGGCGGCGGAGGTCGCCCCGCTGGTCGGCGTCGACCGGGACGCGGTCGTCGTCACCGCCGTCAAGCTCGCCGACGACGGCAGCGGCGACGTCGTCGTCCGCCTCCACGAGGCGCACGGCGGCCGCTGCCGCGCGACCCTCACCGCCGGGTTCGAGGTGGCGGACGCCACCGCCACCGACCTGCTGGAACGGCCCCTGCCGGACGGTGCCACGGCCTGCGAGGGCAACAGGATCGCCGTACGGCTGCGGCCCTTCGAGCTGAGGACGCTGCGGCTGAGGAGGTCCTGACGGCACAATCCCCGCATGAAGATCAGCGCGCGGGAACTGAACCGGGCCACCCTCGGCCGCCAACTGCTGCTGAACCGGGAGCCGCTGACGGCCGCCGAGGCGGTACGGCGGCTGACGGCGCTCCAGGCACAGCAGCCGGCGTCGCCGTACCTCGCCCTGTGGAACCGGATCTCCGGCTTCGCGCCCGCCGATCTGGACGCCGCCTTCGCCGACGGCACCCTGCTGAAGGCGACGCTGCTGCGGATCACCCTGCACGCCGTGCACCGGGACGACTATCCGACGCTCCGGGAGGCGATGCGGCCCACGCTGCACGCCTCCCGGCTCGGGTCCCGGTTCGCCGCCGCCGGTCTCACCCCCGTCGACGCCGCCGAACTGGAGCCTGGGCTGCTGGAGTTCGCGGATCGGCCGCGGTCGAACGGCGAGCTGACGGCGTGGCTCGGCGCGCGGGTCGGCGCGGAGCGGCAGGACGGCGCCTGGTGGGGGATGCGGTCCTACGCCCCGCTGGTGCACGCGGTGACCGGTCCGCCGTGGTCGTTCGGCACGTCCCCGGCGTACCTCGCCGGACCCGGGGACCGCTGCCCCGGCGGGCCCGAGGAGGCCCTGCGGGCGCTGGTCCCGCGGTACCTGGCGGCGTACGGGCCCGCCTCGGTGGCCGACATCGCCCAGTTCGCCACCGTGCGGCGGGGCCGGGTCCGCACCGCGGTAGGCGCGCTCGCGGACTCCCTCCAGGAGCTGACCGGCCCCGACGGGACGGTCCTGTACGACCTGCCGGGCGCCCCGCGTCCGGGCGAGGACACCCCGGCCCCGCCCCGGCTGATGGCGATGTGGGACAGCGTGCTGCTGGCCCACGCCGACCGCAGCCGGGTGATCCCGCCGGAGTACCGCTCGCTGGTGATCCGGGTCAACGGGGACGTCCTGCCGACGCTGCTGGTGGACGGGCGGGTGGCCGGGGTGTGGCGCCCGGCCGGGGGCGGCATCGAGGCGACCGCCTTCCATGCACTCCCCGCCGACGCCTGGGAGGGGCTCGCCCGGGAGGCGGAGTCCCTGACGGCGCTGCTGGCGGACCGCGAACCGGGCGTCTACGGGCGGTACGGGCACTGGTGGAAGAAGATCGACGGCGCGGAGGTACGCGTCCTGCCGGGCTGAGGTGGCGTCGGGGTGCCGGTGCGAACCGCCGTGGAGACGCGGGGCGTGCCTCGGCCGAACGGCGCACACCCTCACCCCTTCCTCAGTCCTCGGGCCGCTCCCTCAACCAGCGCTCCACCTCGCCCACATGGGCGGCCGCCGCGGCCCGGGCCGCCTCCGGGTCGCGGGCCACCAGCGCCCGGTGGATGGCGGCGTGTTCGCGGCGGGTCCGGGCGAACGCGTCCTCCTCCTGGTAGCCGCGCCACACCCGCGCCCGGAAGGTGCGCGAGGACAGGCCCTCCAGGATCGCGGCCATCGTCGCGTTGCCGGCCGCCTCCGCGACCGCCCGGTGGAAGGCGAGGTCGTGGGCGAGGATCTCGTCCGGGTCGTCGGTGGCGCCCATCGCCTTCAAATGCCGCTCCACCTCCGCCAGTTGACCGGGTGTGATCCGGGCGGCGGCCAGCGCGGCCGCCGTCGACTCCAGTGAGCGGCGCACCTCCAGCAACTCCACCAGCCGCTCCCCGCGGGCGAGTTCGGCGACCACCCCGAAGCCCTCCAGGAGGTCGCCCGCCTCCAGTCGGGTGACGTAGATGCCCGAGCCGTGCCGGGCCTCCAGCACCCCCAGCACCGTCAGCGCCCGGATCGCCTCGCGCATCGAACTGCGGGAGATCCCGAGCCGCGCCGCGAGATCCCGCTCGGTCGGCAGCCGCTCGCCCGGCTCCAGCCGCCCCCCGGCGATCAGCGCCTTGATCTCCTCGACGGCGCGCTGCGTCACGGTGCCCCGCTGCGGGGCCGGCCCCTGGTCCACGCACTTCCTCCCGTCACCGAGTCAGCCGCAGTGTAACCACCGGAACGGACCGGGCATCACGGCAGTGGTCCGACCACTTGGAGTGTCAACCCCGCCGATGTGGCGCACAAGGGTGTTCTGTCGGCCGAGTGGTCTGATAAGTATGCGACATCGTGCCGCTGCCGGGCCGCGCCCCGGACCGGCCCCGCGACCGAGCGAGAGGCACCGACGTGTCCCCGACCACCGCCCGCGTCACCGCCGTCGACACCTACGACATCCGCTTCCCCACCTCGCGCGAGCTGGACGGTTCCGACGCGATGAACCCGGACCCCGACTACTCGGCGGCCTACGTCGTCCTGCGCACGGACGCCGCCGACGGGCACGAGGGGCACGGCTTCACCTTCACCATCGGGCGGGGCAACGACGTCCAGGTCGCCGCGATCCGGGCGCTGCGCGACCAGGTGTGGGGCCGCCCGCTCGACGAACTGTGCGCCGATCCGGGCACGTTGTACCGCGACCTCACCGGCGACAGCCAACTGCGCTGGCTGGGACCGGAGAAGGGCGTGATGCACATGGCGATCGGCGCCGTCGTCAACGCCGTATGGGACCTGGCCGCCAAACGCGCCGGAAAGCCCCTGTGGCGGTTCCTCGCCGACGCCGAACCCGCCTGGCTGGTCTCCCAGATCGACTTCCGCCACCTCACCGACGCGCTCACCCCCGCCGAGGCCCTGGACCTCCTCGAACGCGGCCGCGCGGGCGCGGGGGAGCGGCGCGCCCTGCTGGAACGGCACGGCTACCCCGCCTACACCACCTCCCCGGGCTGGCTCGGCTACGACGACGCCAAGCTCACCCGGCTCGCCCGCGAGGCCGTCGCCGACGGGTTCCGCCAGATCAAACTGAAGGTCGGCGCCGACCTCGACGACGACATCCGGCGCTGCCGCGCCGCCCGCGCGGCCGTCGGCCCCGACATCCGCATCGCCGTCGACGCCAACCAGCGCTGGGACGTCCCCGACGCGATCCGCTGGACGGGAGCACTCGCCGAGTTCGACCCGTACTGGATCGAGGAACCCACCAGCCCCGACGACGTCCTGGGCCACGCGGCGATCCGCGCCGCCGTCGCCCCGGTCAAGGTCGCCACCGGCGAACACGCCCACAACCGGGTGGTGTTCAAGCAGCTCCTCCAGGCCGGCGCCGTCGACGTCGTGCAGCTCGACGCCGCCCGCGTCGGCGGCGTCAACGAGAACCTCGCCGTCCTGCTCCTCGCGGCCAGGTTCGGCGTCCCGGTCTGCCCGCACGCGGGCGGGGTCGGACTGTGCGAACTCGTCCAGCACCTGGCGATGTTCGACTACGTGGCCGTCTCCGGAACCACCGAAAACCGGGTCATCGAGTACGTCGACCATCTGCACGACCACTTCCTCGACCCCGTGGTGATCCGCGACGGTCACTACACGGCACCCACCGCGCCGGGCTTCTCCGCGGCCATGCGGCCCGAGTCGATCGCGCGCCACACCTACCCGGACGGCGCCTTCTGGGCCGCCGACCTCGACGACCGGAAGGGGCACACGACATGAGCGACTTCGAGGGACTCTCCGCGCTGGTGACGGGGGGCGCCTCCGGCATCGGCCTGGCCACCGCCGAACTCCTCGCCGAGCGCGGCGCCCGGGTCGCCGTCCTCGACCTCGACCCCTCCCCGGCGCCCCCGACCCTGCTCGCACTGCGCGCCGACGTCACCGACGACACCGCGGTGCGCGCGGCCGTCACCGCCGCCGCCGACGGGCTCGGCGGACTCGACGTACTGATCAACAACGCCGGCGTCGGCGCCCAGGGCACCGTCGAGGACAACGACGACACCGAATGGCACCGCGTCCTCGACGTCAACGTCGTCGGCATGGTCCGCGCGGCCCGCGCCGCCCTCCCGCACCTGCGCCGCTCGCGGCACGCGGCGATCGTCAACACCTGCTCGATCGCCGCCACCGCCGGACTGCCCGAACGCGCCCTGTACAGCGCGACCAAGGGCGCCGTGCACGCCCTCACCCTCGCCATGGCCGCCGACCACATCCGCGAGGGCGTCCGCGTCAACTGCGTCAACCCCGGTACGGCGGACACCCCGTGGATCGGACGACTGCTCTCCCGGGCCGCCGACCCGGCCGCCGAACGCGCCGCACTGGAGGCCCGCCAGCCCTCCGGACGGCTGGTGTCGGCCGCCGAAGTCGCGGGCGCCATCGCCTACTTGGCGAGCCCGCTCTCCGGCGCCACCACCGGCACCGCCCTCGCCGTCGACGGCGGTATGCAGGGTCTGCGCCCGAGGCCGGTGGCGCGGTGACCCGGCTCGGCCTCGGCACCGCCGCACTCGGCAACCTCTACACCGAGGTCACCGACGAACAGGCCCGGGCGACGGTCGACGCCGCCTGGGAACGCGGCATCCGCCGCTTCGACACCGCACCCCACTACGGGCTCGGACTCTCCGAGCGCCGCCTGGGCGCGGCCCTGCGCGAACGCCCGCGCGAGGCGTACCGGATCTCCACCAAGGTCGGCCGCCGCCTGGAGCCGTCCCACGCGGGCGGCGACGACCTGGCCAACGGCTTCGCCGTCCCCGCGACCCACCGCAGGGTGTGGGACTTCACCGCCGACGGCATCCGGCGCACCCTGGAGGACAGCCTGCTCAGGCTCGGCCTGGACCGGGTCGACCTCGTCTACCTCCACGACCCCGACGACCACGCCGAACAGGCCTTCCGGGAGGGCTATCCGGCGCTGGAGCGGCTGCGCGCGGAAGGCGTGGTCGACGCGATCGGCGCCGGCATGAACCAGGCGGAGATGCTGACCCGCTTCGTCCGGGACACCGACGTCGACGTGGTGCTCTGCGCCGGCCGCCACACCCTGCTCGACCAGAGCGCCCGCACCCGTCTCCTGCCCGCGGCCCTGGAGCGCGGCACCCGGGTGGTGCTCGGCGGGCCCTTCAACTCCGGCCTGCTCGCCGACCCCGGACCGCGGGCGACGTACGACTACACCCGGGCGCCCGCCGAACTCGTCGACCGGGCACTGCTGTTGAAGGAGGCCGCCGAGCGCCACGGCACCACGCTGCGGGCCGCAGCCCTCGCCTTCTGCGCCGCCCATCCGGCGGTCACGACCGTACTGGTCGGGGCGCGCGGCCCGGCCGAAGTCCACGACTGCGCCCAGCAGTTCGCCACCCCCGTGCCGGACGCCTTCTGGCGGGAACTGCGGGACCGCGGCCTGCTGCCCGAGGGGGACCTGCCATGACGATCGACACCCATGTGCACGTCTGGGACCTGTCCGTGCGGGACCAGGACTGGATCGCCCCGGACAGCCCCGTCCGGCGCGACTTCTCCCTCGCCGACCTCGCCCCCGAGGCGCGAGCGGCCGGAGTCGAGGGCGTGATCCTCGTCCAGACCGTCACCGTGCCCGAGGAGACCCCCGAGCTGCTCGCCCTCGCGGACGCCCACGACCTCGTCGCCGGCGTGGTCGGCTGGACCGACCTGACCGCCGCCGGCATCGGCGAGGAACTCGCCCGGCTGCGCCGACTCCCCGGCGGACGGCACCTGAAGGGCGTCCGCCACCAGGTCCAGGGCGAGCCGGACCCCCGGTGGCTGCTCCGCCCGGAGGTGCTCCGGGGACTGTCGGCGGTCGCCGACGCCGGGCTCGCGTACGACCTGGTGGTCCTGCCGCATCAGCTCCCCGCCTGCGTCGAGGCCGCCGCCCGGCTGCCCGGACTCACCTTCGTCCTGGACCACTTGGGCAAACCCCCGGTCGCCTCGGCCACCCTGCACCCCTGGGCGGCCGACCTGCGCGCCCTGGCCGAACTCCCCAACACCGTCTGCAAACTCTCCGGCCTGCTCACCGAGGCCGCCCCCGACCGGACCGTCACCGACCTGCGCCCCTACGCCGACACCGCCCTGGACGCCTTCGGCCCCGACCGCATCATGTTCGGCTCGGACTGGCCGGTCTCCACCCAGGCCGCACCGTACGGCGAAGTCCTGGACCTGACCCGGGAACTGGCCGCCACCGAGCAGATCCTGCACGCCACCGCCGTACGCGTCTACGGTCTGTGAACCTCCTCCGCCAGCCGGGTCGGCGGCAGGTACTCCCGCACCGGGGTCCGCACCCAGCAGGCCCCCGTCGCCCGCAACTCCCGCCAGGTCGTGTACCGGTAGCGGAACAGGCGGGCGCGGACGAACCGGGGCGGCGCGTCGGGCGGGAACGGGGAGCGGCGCAACAGCTTCAGGGTTTCCCGGTCGTTCTCCAGCAGCCGCTCCACCAGGGTCCCGAACCAGGGCGCGGCGTAGGCCGGTGACAGCGCGGCGAACCACATCAGCCAGTCCAGCCGCAGATGGTACGGCGCGAACTGCCGGGGCCAGCGGCGGGGATCACCCGGCTTGCCCCTGAACTCGTACTCCCGCCAGTCGGAGTCGGCGCGCGGCACCTCGTCGGCGGTGCCCTCGATCACCACCTCGTGGCGGACCCGGCTGACGCTGCCGAACGCGCCGTAGGTGTTGACCAGGTGGAGCGGGTCGAAGGAGCGGTTCATCACCTGCCGCCGGGAGACCATGTTGCGGACCGGACGGTGCCCGAGGAAGAGCAGCAGCCCGCCCACGGCGAGGACCACGGCCACGTACCACGCGGGCGCCTCCGGCACCCGGGGCGCGGTGTCCGGGAGCCGGAGCGCGGAGACCGCCAGCACGATGGTGATCCAGTTCAGCCAGGAGAAGTTGCCCGACAGCACCAGCCACAGCTGGGTCGCGATCATCAGCGCCGCGGCCGCCGTGGCCACCGGCTGCGGGGTGAACAGCAGGAACGGCACGACGAGCTGGGTGAAGTGGTTGGCGGCCGCCTCCGCCCGGTGCAGCGGGCGCGGCAGCCGGTGGAAGAACCAGCTCAGCGGACCGGGCATGGGCTGGGTCTCGTGGTGGTGGTAGAGGCAGGTGAGGTTCCGCCAGCAGGCGTCGCCCCGCATCTTGATCAGGCCCGCGCCGAACTCGACCCGGAACAGCACCCAGCGCAGCAGGAACAGCACCACCACGGGCGGCGCCACCTCGTCGTTGCCGAGCAGCACCGCGAGGAACCCCACCTCCAGCAGCAGGGACTCCCAGCCGAACGAGTACCACGTCCGGCCGACGTTCACGATCGACAGGTACAGCGCCCAGGGCACCAGCCACAGCAGCATCGCCGCCCACAGCGGCAGCAGGCCGTCCGCCCCCGCGAGCAGGGCGGCGGACACCGCGCAGCCGGACCAGGCGCACACCGCGAAGAACCGGTCCGAGTAGTGGAGGTGGAACAGGCTCGGCGCCACCCTGAACGGCACCCGCTCCAGCAGCCGCGGCACCGGCAGCAGACCCCGCTCGCCGATCAGCGCCCGGAACTGCAGGGCCGCCGTCAGGAACGCGACGAGGTACACCGCGGCCAGCGCCCGCTGGAAGACCAGCCGGCTCAGCCAGTACTCGGGTGCGGTGAACCACTCCACGCTCTGCGCTCCTCGCTCCCATTGTCCCGCCGGGGGCCCCGGCCGCCCCGTCACCGACCGTGCCCGCCCGCTCCGGTTGCGTGACCCGTGCGGGTGAAGAAGACAATAGTGACGATCTGCCCCAGAAGAGGCGGGAGCACGTCGGTGCGAACACCCACCGCAATACTGGTCATGGTCTGCGCCCTCGCCCTGGCGTTCCTCGCCCTCGGCCGCGGCCGGGACGCGCGGGACACCCCGGTCGGCGCGGACCTGCTGCTCCGGCCGCTCGCGGCACGCGGGCCCGACCCGTTCACACCCTCCACGGCCCTCCCCGGCCCGGCGCCCGTCATCCGGACGCCGCACGAGGGAGCCACCGCGCCGCGGTCGCTGCCCGGCTCCCTGCCCGGTCTGTACGGCGGCACGGTCCGCGTCGGCTCCTGCGACGTGCACCGGCAGATCGCCCACCTCACCGCCGACCCCGAACGGGCCCGCGCCTTCGCCGGGGCCGCGGGCATCGTCCCGGCGGCCCTCCCCGACCATCTGCGCCGTCTCACGCCGGTCGTGCTGCGCGCGGACACCCGGGTCTCCGGCCACGGATACCGCGCGGGCCGGGCGACCTCGCACCAGTCCGTCCTCCAGGCCGGCACGGCGGTCCTGGTGGACGCCCGGGGCGTGCCGCGGCTGCGCTGCGCCGACGGCAGCCCGCTGAAGCCGCCGGTCGGCGCGGACGGTGGCCCCGGCACCCGGGGCGGCGCGTGGGCCGGCTACCGGCCCGCCGAGGTCGTCGTGGTGACGGCGGCACCCCGGCCGCTCACCGATCTCACCCTCCTCGACAGCGCCGACGGCACCTGGATCGAGCGGCGGATCGGACACGACGTCCGCCACGACCGGACCCTGCCCCGGCCGACGCTCCCGGCGGCTCAGGACGGGCGGCTGCCCGCGCGCGAGGTGCGCGCCGAGCCCTCCGACGCGGACGCGTCGGCGACGGCCCCGCCCGACTGCCCGGCCGCCGCCGTCACCGGCGACGCGGAGCCCGGGGAACCGGCCGTCGACGCCGAGCCCGGCGCGCGGTCCCCCGCGAGCGCGGCCGACTGCCCCGCGGCAGCCACCGCCACCGCCCCGGACACCCCACCGGGCCCGTCGGTACCGCCGCCCGGCGAACCCGCCGAGCCCCGCCCGCCCGGCCAGGGCGCCGCAACCGTCCCCATCGCGCCGGACACCGGTACGACCCTGCCCGACGACCCCGGCGCCTCCCTCGGCCTCCCCGACGAGCCCGGCCCCGAATCCGTACCGGAGCTGCCCGACGCGCCCGACGGGGGCGGTCTGATCCCCGACGATCCGGAGGCGCCGCCGGTCAGGGCCGGGGACCTCGGCGGCCCGGCCGGCGGCTCCGGCGGCTGAGGGGAGCGGGCCGTGAACAGTCGACCCGCCCCAGTCGAAGAATCGGACAAATACTGGCAAGGTGGGCGCATGGTTGATCGGGGAGCGAGCGCCCTGTCACTCCCGGACGACTGGCCCGCCCACCCGGACCCGATTCTGGCGCTCAACCGCATGGGCAGCTTCGACTGGGACCTGGACGCCGGCCTGTTCCACATGGACGCCCAGGCCCACGAGGTCTTCGACCTGCGCCCCGACGAGTTCGACGACCGCCCGGCGAGCCTCGGCGTCCGGGTCCCGACGGCCGAGGGAATCCGCCTGGACGCCGCGGTCTCGCAGGCGATGAAGGACGGCAGCGAGAACTACGGCGCCTACTTCCGCATACGCCGCCGCGACGGCACCCTGCGCTGGACCCACACCCAGGGGTACATCCGGCGGGACGAGACGGGCCGCCCGCGCCGCATCATCGGCATCGTGCGCGACGCCACCCAGGAGCTCAGCGACAGCGAGGCCCGCAGCGAACAGGCCGCGCTGGACGAGGCCCGCCGCCAGCAGACGAACGTCGTGGCGCTGACCACCGCCGCGCTCGCCCACGCCCGGACCGTCCAGGACGTGATCGACGTCCTCAAGGACACCAACGGGCTGATCCACCTCGGCGCCACCAGCCTCGTCATGGGGCTGGTCGAGGCGGGCCGCATCCGGCTGATCGCCGAGGGCCCGGCCGGCAGCTTCGTCCCCGGCACCCGGGTCACCGGCATCGAGGAGCCCTACCCGATGAGCGAGGTCGTCCGCACCCTCGCCCCCCGGTTCATCGAGTCGCCGGACGAGTTCGCGCACGGCTACCCCATCCTGTGGCCGCACATCACCGGCCTGGCCGTCACCTCGGCCGCCTATCTCCCGCTGATCGCGCAGGGACGGCCGATCGGCGCCATGGGACTGCTCTACAGCGACCGGCACGGCTTCTCCGCCGAGGACCGCAACGTCCTGGTCGCCCTCGGCAGCAGCATCGCCCAGAGCCTGCAACGGGCCATGCTCTACGAACAGGAGAAGGACCTGGCGACCGGGCTGCAGCAGGCCATGCTGCCGCGCACGATACCCAGCGTCCCCGGCGCCGACGTCGCCGTCCGCTACCGCGCCGGCACCGCCGCCGGCACCCTCGGCCGGGACATCGGCGGCGACTGGTACGACCTGATCCCGCTGCCCGGCGGCCGGGTCGGCGCGGTCATCGGCGACGTCCAGGGCCACGACACCCACGCCGCCGCCGTCATGGGCCAGCTCCGCATCGTGCTGCGCGCCTACGCCGCCGAGGGGCACACCCCGGCCACGGTGATGGCCCGCGCCTCGGTCTTCCTGCACGAACTGGACACCGACCGCTTCGCGACCTGCCTGTACGCCGAGGCCGACCTGTCCACCGGAGTGGTGCAGGTGGTGCGCGCCGGGCACATCGACCCGCTCGTACGGCAGCCGGACGGCACCTGCCGGCGGGTCGCCGTCCAGGGCGGTCTGCCGCTCGGCCTGTCCGCCGAGTTCGGGCGGCTGGAGTACCCGGTGCGGACCGTGGAGCTGGACCCCGGGCACACCCTGCTGCTGTGCACCGACGGCCTGGTCGAACAGCCCGGCTTCGACCTCGACGAGGGCATGCGCACCCTCGCGGCCCTGGTCGGCCAGGGCCCCGACGACGTGCGCACACTCGCCGACCGGCTGATCGAGATGGCCGAGGAGCGCGGCGGTGACGACGACGTGGCGCTGCTCCTGCTGCGCCGCCGCGGACCGGACGCCCCGCGCACCGGCGGCCGGCTCCAGCAGCATGTGCCGCCCGGCGATCCGGACGCCCTCTCCCAGGCCCGGCACATGATCCGGGCCGCCGTGCGCGCCTGGAGCTCCGGCGACAGCGCCGACGAGATCGAACTGGTCGCCGACGAGCTGATCACCAACGCGCTGATGCACACCGAGGGCTCCGCCATCGTCACCCTGCGGGTCCTCACCGGTTCCGAGCCGAGACTGCGGGTGGAGGTGGAGGACTCCTCCAGCGCGCTGCCCCGGCGCCGGGAAGCGGGCGACGAGGGAGTCTCGGGCCGGGGGCTGCTGCTGGTGGAACTCCTCGCCGACGAGTGGGGCGTGGAGGCGCGCGGCGGCGGCAAGTGCGTGTGGTGCGAGTTCCGCGTCCCGTCCCGGAACTGAGCCGCCACCGGTGGCACCCTGGACGCATGCCGGAACTCCCCGAGGTGGAAGCGCTCAAGGAATTCCTCACCGAACACCTGGTCGGCCACGAGATCGTCCGGGTGCTGCCGGTCGCGATCAGCGTCCTGAAGACCTACGACCCGCCGCTCGCCGCGGTCGAGGGGCACCAGGTCACGGCGGTACGGCGGCACGGCAAGTTCCTGGACCTGGAAACGGACGGGGGACCCCGGCTGATCACCCACCTGGCCCGCGCGGGCTGGCTCCAGTGGCGGGACCGGCTGCCCGACGGCCCGCCCAGGCCCGGCAAGGGCCCGCTGGCGCTCAGGGTGGCGCTGGAGACCGGCGCCGGCTTCGACCTCACCGAGGCCGGCACGCAGAAGCGCCTGGCGGTGTACGTGGTGCCGGACCCGCATCTGGTGCCCGGGATCGCCCGGCTGGGGCCCGACCCGCTGGCCGACGACTTCGACGAGGCCCGTCTGGCGGACCTGCTGAAGGGCGAGCGCCGGCAGATCAAGGGAGCCCTGCGCGACCAGTCCCTCATCGCGGGCGTCGGCAACGCCTACAGCGACGAGATCCTGCACGCGGCGCGGATGTCCCCCTTCAAACCGGCGGGCCGGCTGACCCCGGAGGAGACCGGCGTCCTGCACACGGCCCTGCGCACCACGCTCACCGAGGCGGTGGCCCGCTCCCGGGGCCTCGCGGCGGGCCGGCTGAAGGCGGAGAAGAAGAGCGGCCTGCGCGTCCACGGCCGTACCGGCGAACCCTGCCCGGTCTGCGGCGACACCATCAGGGAGGTGTCCTTCAGCGACTCCTCCCTCCAGTACTGCCCCACCTGCCAGACGGGCGGAAAGCCCCTGGCGGACCGGAGGATGTCCCGCCTGCTGAAGTGAGGGCGGCTGCCAGGGCCCTTCTGACGGATCTCCGTGGCAGAAGGAGCCTAGCCCGCGTCCACCGTCACCAGGTGCTCCCCGTCGGAGGTGCGCACCTCGTAGCGGGAGATCTCGTCGGCGTGGAAGGCGGCGGCGCCCATCATGGTGTTCTCGCGGGCGTCGTGGTGGGCCACCGTCCAGTTGGTGAGCACCTGCTCCGAGCCGTCGCGGCCGACGGCGACCAGCCGGCAGGCGCGGGGGCCGGCCGCGTCCTTCACCTTCAGTTCGACCTGGGTCCCCCAGGGCAGGTCCTCGGCCGTGACCTGGGCCCACACCCCCGAGCGCTCGTCGGTCGCGGCGACCCGGCGGGCGGCCGTGTCGCCGTCCGCCACCATCATCGCGACGCCCGGCGCGGCGAGCGCGACGGCCGCCGAGGCGGCGAGGCCGTACAGCAGGCTCCGGCGGCGCAGCCGGTTGCGGCCCGCCACCTCGCCCAGCAGGCGGTCCAGCAGCCGCGGGCCGGGCTTGGCCATCGGGTGCACGGCGCGCGGGGTGGCCCGGCGGTACAGCATCAACTGCCGTGTGGCGGGACCGAATTCCGTCACATGCGCCGTGCAGCTGGGGCACTCCATGAGGTGATCCTCGAAGCGGAAGGCCTCCGCCTCGTCCAGCACGCCGAGTGCGTATGCGGCGACATCGCGATGCCTTTCCAGGGACCTCATGCGCAATCCTCGTGCCGTTGGGTGTGGGGTGGGTTACTCCTTGCTCCCATCCGTACGCAGCGGACCGCCGAATCACTCAAGCCCCACACAGAATCGCAACCTTGGGATTCGGAGCGGCCGGGGCGGCGGATTGGTCCCCTTCCGGAAAAAGTTTCCGGCCGCCCCTCCCGGGCGTCGCCACCGGGGAACGCCCGCTCGGCGGCACCGCCCGCGCGGGCCCGGTGTCAGAAGAGGTGGATCGCCAAGTGGCCCAGGGGAAGGCCGAGTTGCCAGGCCGGAGTCCAGACCTTCGGGCCGTCCTCCTCGCCCGTCACAGCGCCGCCGCCGGGGACCGCGTTGAGGTCCGGGGCGAGCAGTTCGGTCTCCTCCAGCCAGCGCCAGGCCGCCTCCGCCAGATCGAGGTCGGGGGTGGGGCCCCCGGACTCGATCGCCGCGGCGGCGAGCCGCGCCATGTGCTCGCACACCCAGTCCTGCCACGGCTGGTCGTAGGCGGTCAGCGACAGCCAGGTGTCCAGCTGCGAGACGACCCGGATACCGGGGAGTTCGCCGCCGGTGTCGGCGAGGAAGATCGTCAGCGCCAGCGCGTCCCGCCCGGCGCGGAACTCGAAGGACGTCGGCGGCATCAGGTCGCCGGTCCGCAGCAGCTCGTCGGCGATGTACTCGGCGTACAACCACGCCATGGGGACGGTCAGTTCACCGCCGCCGGCGCCGTCCGTGCTCTCTTGGCCTCTGTGCAGCATCCCTTCCTGCCTTCCTCCGGTGCGTACGCGTCGCCCGACCCCGGGCTCCAGTCCGGAACACGGATGAAGACAGCCGATTACTCAACCATGGTCCACGGCAAGGCGCTTTACGGAGGTTTGACTCAGCCGACGGTTTCAGCGCAGGTCGGCCGCGTAACCGGGAAGCACCCGGCGCAGGGCGCGCAGCGCGTAGTACGCGCGGGACTTCACGGTACCGGCAGGTATGCCCAGGGTCTGCGCTGCTTCCGCCACACTGGCCCCCTGGAAGTACACGAGCACCAGGACTTCACGGTGCTGCGGAGTGAGAGTCTTCACAGCCTCGCGCACATCGAGGGTCGCGGCCGCCCGTTCGGCGTGGTCCGCGCAGACCCGGGCGTTCTCCAGGATCGCGTCGCCCACCTCCGGGGGCCGCGCCTGCCGGGCCCGCCGCGCGTCGATGGCGAGCCGCCGGCCGACGGTGAGCAGCCAGGGCCGTACGGAGTCGAAGTCGTCGGCGCGCAGGGCCTCGGGGTGCTGCCAGGCGCGTACCAGGGTCTCCTGCACCAGATCCTCGGCGCGCTGCCGGTCCCCGTCGCAGAGCCTGAGCAGCAGCGCGAAAAGAGGCCGGCCGTGCTCGCGCTGCAGTGCGGCGAGCTCGTGCTCGGCGGTCGTCCCGTTCACAAGACTGGTTCCGGCCGTCATGGCCGTATGGCATCGCAGGGCGGCGTCCGGGGACAGGCCGCGCACACGGGTCTGCGACGGACGGTCGATCGCGTCGACGAACGGTTCGACGAACGGTTCCGTCCGTATCCGGCGCGGGGCCGGACGGGCTAATGGGCGTGTCGGAACCCGTTCCCGAAGCGTCGTAATTCTTACCTATTGATGTGTAAATACGACTACATCGGGGTGAGTGATGATCGCACGCAGCCGACAGGTGGCCCTGGCCCTGACCGCCCTCCTCGCGGCGGGCGCGGCCTGCCAGGCCGACCGCCACGAGTCCCCGGGGCGTCCCGCCCCCTCCGCCGCGGACGCCCGCGAGTCCCGCGGTTTCACCCTCGTCGCCTCCGGTGACGTCCTCCCGCACACCTCGATCATCGACCGGGCCCGCTTCGACGCGGACGGCACCGGCTACGACTTCCGCCCCATGTTCGCCGGGGCGGCGCCGGTCGTCGGCCGCGCCGACCTGGCCCTGTGCCACATGGAGACCGTCTACGGCGCGAACGGCGACTACACCGGCTACCCCGCCTTCAAGTCCCCGCCGGAGATCGCCGCGGCCCTCGCCGCCACCGGCTACGACGGCTGCTCCACCGCCTCCAACCACAGCCTCGACGACGGCGCCGCCGGCATCCAGCGCACCCTCGACGCCCTGGACCGGGCCGGGGTGCGGCACGCCGGGTCGGCCCGCACCGAGGAGGAGGCCCGCACGGTCACCGTGCTGCGCGCGGGCGAGGCCCGGGTCGCGCACCTCGCCTACACCTACGACACCAACGGCTATCCGCTCCCCGCGGGGCAGCCCTGGGCCGTCAACCTGATCGACGAGAACAGGATCCTCGCCGACGCCCGGGCCGCCCGGCGGGCCGGCGCCGACGTGGTCGTGGTCTCCGTGCACTGGGGCACCGAGTGGCAGGACACCCCCGACGACCGGCAGGTGACCCTCGCGCGCTCGCTCACCGCCGCCCGCACCGGCGGACGCCCCGACATCGACCTGATCCTCGGCACCCACGCCCACGTCCCGCAGGCCTACGAGAAGGTCAACGGCACCTGGGTGGTCTACGGCATGGGCGACCAGATCGCCGGCCAGATGTCCAACCACACCGGCACCCCCGACCCCCGCGGCAACCAGTCCACCATCGGCCGCTTCACCTTCGCCCCGCCCGCCGGGCCCGGCGGGCGCTGGGAGGTGACCCGCGCCGAGTTCCTCCCGCAGCTGTTCGACATCGACGCCGGGCGCGTGGTGAACCTCAACAGGGCGCTGAAGGACGGCGCCGACGTCCTCGGCGTGCGGGACCGGATCCGGGAGGTGGTCCTCAGCCGGGGCGCCGGGAAGGACGGGCTGGTCATGGGGGAGTAGCTCAGTCCACGTCCACCTGGTCGAAGGTCCTGAGTATCTCGGACAGCACCTTGACGCAGGCCCGCAGGTCGGCGTCGGTCAGCCCGCCGCCGACCTGCCGGTTCAGCGCGTGCTCGCGGGCGAGGACGGCGGTGATCAGCTCCTCGCCCGCCGGTGTCAGACGGATCAGCGAGGAGCGCTGGTGCGCCGGGTTGGGGATGGACTCCACCCAGCCGCGCTCCGCCGCCTCGTTGACCATGCGCTGCATGAACTGCCGGCTCAGCGCCACGATCCGGCCCATCTGCGGCACCGTCAGGGGCCCGTGCCGCCGCAGCAGATCCAGCACGGCGCGCACCCCGACCGACGCGCCCTCGATCTGCTCGCCCTGCTCGACCTTGCGGAAGACCCGCCGGTAGAGCGGGCCGACCAGGTCGTACACCTCGTTGAGGCGGTGGCCGAGTTCATCGGGGTCCAGGGGGGCATCGGTGGCGTCCATCCGCCCATCATGACACCTGGGTTGCCAAATCGAGGACAGGATGACACCTTGGTTGTCATGACTGTTGCTTCGGATCTGCGCCTCCACCCCTCCGCCGACGGCGACCTCGCCTACCTCGACACCGGCTCCGGGGACTTGGTGGTCCTGCTGCACGCCGGGTTCGTCGACCACCGCTTCTGGGCCGAGCAGATACCGGCGCTCGCCGCCGAGTACCGGGTGATCGCCCCTGATGTACGCGGCCACGGGTTCTCGGCCAACGCGAGCGCGCCGTTCCGCTGGGCCGACGACCTCGCCGGACTGCTGCGCCACCTCGACGCCGGGCCCGCCGTCCTGGTCGGCGTCTCCATGGGCGGGGTGATCGCCACCGAGACGGCACTGGAACACCCCGGGCTCGTCCGCGCCGTCGTCAGCTGCGGCGCCGCGACCGGCGACTTCGAGTACACCGACGACTGGACCCGAGCGCTCCAGGCCGAGTACGCGCGCACCCTGGGCGCCGGCGACGTCGAGGGCTGGCTCGCCGCCTTCCTGCGCGTGGTGCCCGGCGAGCACCGGACGGCCGACCAGGTCGACCCGGAGATCGCGCGCCGCCTCCGCGACCTCGCCCTGCACACGATCATGAAGCACGCCCCGGGCGAGCGGGACTGGCACGTCCGCGTGACCGGCACCCGGCCCCGCCTCGCGGAGATCGGGGTACCGCTGCTCGCCCTCAACGGCAGCCTGGAACCGGCCGCCCTGCTCGACGCCGCCGACCGCATGGCCCGGACCGTCCCCGACGGACGCGCGCTCCTGCTGGAGGGCGTCGGGCACTACCCGAACCTGGAGCGGCCCGAGGAGTTCAACCGCGTCCTCCTCGACTTCCTGCGCGCCCTGTGACCCTCCCCGGGCGGGAATCCCTCTGTCGCGACGCCGCGGAGATCCGTCAGAGGGGCCCTACGGCACCACCGTGACCGGCCAGCGCCCCGCCTTCACCAGCCGCACCGCGACCGAGCCGACGATCCGGTGCCCGGCCTGCTCCGAGGCGCCGACGACCACGGCGTCCGCCTTGAGGTCGTCGGCCGCCTTCGTCAGCCCGCCGTACGGATCGCCGCGGAAGGTGTGGAACTCCCAGCGCACGTCGAATATCCCCTTCACGCGCTCGGTCGCCTCCCGGATCTCGGCCACCAGGGTCTGGGCGATCTCGTCGGTCACCTCGGCGACCGGCGCACCCAGCGCCGCGCCCGCCGGCATCACCGGCTGCACGTAGACCACGGCGAGCAGCGCGTTCTGACGCCGGGCCAGACCGCCCGCGTAGGCGGCGGCCCGCATCGAGGAGTCCGAGCCGTCCACGCCGACGAGGATGACCTTCGGCCCGTCCGTACCCCGCTCGAACCGGTGCGCTTGCTGTTCCGTCACGGGCCAGAGGCTATCGGAACCCGCGGTTCACCCCCGCGACGGGAGGGCCCGGCCCTCTCGCGGGCGCCGCCCCGGCGGAGGGAGCCGCGGGACCCCTCGTCCGGCAGGCCCGTCGGGCCCGCCGGTGCCGGATGCCCGCCCGCCGAGGCACATTTCGCGCGGGGCGCCACCGCTGACGGTCCGTCATCGCTCGGGCGGGTGGAAAGCTGCGCCCGGACTGGTGCCCCCGTGGTGCGCCGGTCTCCCGGCGGGCGACTGATGAGTCATGCAGAAGGATCAGTTGCTCACCCGGCTGCTCACCCGCCGCCGGGCCCTGCTCGCCGGCGCCGCCGCCGTCTCGGCGGCCGGCACCGCGGGGCTGTACGCCCTCGGCGCCGACGCCGAGCCCGTCAGGCCCACCGCCCCGGCCGCCGGCCCCCAGGCCGCCCGCGCACTCAAGCCCTCCGCCTACCGACTCCAGCCCCTCACCGGCTACGGCGCGCCCGCGGCGGCGCCCGGCCGCACCCTGGTCCGCCGCGCCCCGCTGCTGCGGATGTCCGGCCGCGGCCGCACCATGGTGCTCACCTTCGACGACGGCCCCGACCCCCGCTACACGCCCGCGATCCTCGACATCCTCGCCGAGTACGAGGTGCGCGCGATGTTCTTCGTCTGCGGCGAGATGGCCGCGGCCCACCCCGGCCTGCTGGCCAGGATGTCCGAGGAGGGCCATGTGGTCGGCAACCACACCTGGTCCCACCCCCTGCTCACCCGGCTGACCCGACGTCAGATCCGCTCCCAGATGGAACGCACCTGTGACGTCATCGAGGAGGCGTACGGCGAACGCCCCGAGTGGTTCCGCGCGCCCTACGGCGCCTGGAACCGGGCCGCGTTCCAGATCGGCGCGGAACTGGGCATGGAGCCGCTCGCCTGGACCGTCGACACCCTCGACTGGACCGCACCGGGCACCCGGAGCATCGTCGGCCGGGTCGAGAACGGCGCCGCCCCCGGCGTCGTGGTGCTCTCGCACGACGCCGGGGGCGACCGCTCCCAGAGTGTTCACGCGCTGCGGGACTATCTGCCCGAGCTGCTCGATTCCGGCTACCACGTCACCGTCCCCGTACGGCAGTACACCTGACGGCCGTCCGCCCGCCCGGCCGGGGAACGCTCAGCGGACCTCGACCAGGCGGGCGAAGGCGACGACATTCCCGTCGTAGCCGTTCTGCTTGGAGAATCCGCCGCCGCAGGTGATGACGCGCAATTCCGCGGAACCCTTCGAGGCGTAGACCCGGTCGCCGGGGAAATTGTTCTTCTCGAACACCTCGATGCCGTAGATCTCGAACACGGCCGTCTTTCCGTCCTTGCGCGCCACCTCGACGCGATTTCCCTTCTTCAGGGCGCCGAGTCCGTAGAACACGGCGGGGCCCTGCTGATTGTCGACGTGCCCCACGACGACCGCGGTGCCCTTCTCGCCGGGCGACACCGCGCCGGTGAACCAGCCCGCCAGGTTCGGGTCCTCCGGGGGCGGGGCGTCGACCCAGCCCGCGGTGTCCAGCCCGACCGCCATCACCGGCGCGTCGACCTGGATCGCGGGGATCCGGACCCGGTCGGGCACCGCGTAGGGCAGCGGCGCCGCCGCCCCCGCGAACGTCCCGCCCGCCACCCTGCCGTCGGCCGCCGCGGCCGACGCGGGCTGCGGGGGCCCCACGTCGAACTCGCCCGAGCCGTTGCGAATGAGCGCGAGACCGGTCAGCAGAACAAGCGCTATCACGCCCCAAGGAGCACGCTTCCTGCGCTGCTCCTCCTCTTCGGCCAACTCGTACGCAGACATCCGATTCCCCTCTCGACGCGGCCGTCGCCCCGTCATTCGCGCATACGAGAACGCTAAGCGCCGGGATGGGAACCGGCGACGGGTGCGGATGCGAACGGGTGGCCCGCATCCCTTTCGGCAGGCGCCGGTGCGCCATCCGAGTTGCCGTGACCAGGAAATTTCTGACGGTCCGTGACCTGCGGCAATATCCGATTGTGCGCTTTTCCTTCGGCGTGTCCTCTCACCAGGACGGACCATTCTCGAAATGCGGGCCGTAGCCGGGCATCTGAGGGTCTTTCTGGGAGGCGCTTTCTCGCCGATCCACCGGGGACGGTTCCCGGGGCGTCTTCCGCGGAGGATCAGATGCGCAACTCTCGTGCCCTGGCGGTGTCAGCGGCGGCCGTCGCCGCCCTCGGGTTCGCCGCTCCCGCGGCCGTCGCGTGGGACAGCCCGAGCAACATCGTCGCCCTGCCCGGCGTCATCGCCCGCGGCGGCCAGATGACCATCACCGTCGACGGCTGCCGCGACGGCGGTACCGCGACCTCGAACGCGTTCCCCTCGACCACCCTGTCGCCCGTCCACGGCGCCAACGAGACCTCGAAGGGCACCGCGACGATCAACAGCAACGCCAACCCCGGCACCTACGACATCACCGTCAACTGCTCCGGCAGGACGCTGACCCGCCCGGCCGCCTTCACCGTCATCGGCGGTGTGCGCGGCGGTATCGGCGGCAGCTCCACCGCCGGGGCCACCCCGACCGACGTCGCCATCGGCGGCGGTCTGGTGACGGCGGCCGTCGTCGGTGGCGGTCTGTTCTGGATGCGCCGCCGCTCCGAGAAGCGGATCTGAGCACCGCCCCTCGGGCATCGCACGGCACTCGGACCTTCGCCCCGGCCCCCCCTCTCGTGGGGGGAACCGGGGCGAAGGTCCGAGTGCGGGCCGGCGTCAGCCGCCGTCCTGCGAGGTGCGTCTGCGCGAGAGGTGGTACGCCGCCCCGACGGAACCGGCGATCAGCAGGGCGCCGAGGCCGATCTCCTGGAGGTCGAACCCGCCGACGGTGCCGCCCTCACCGGCGTGCACCCCGTGCGGCGTCACCGGATGGAGGGGCGCCGGCCGGCCGCCCGCGATGGTCAGCTCCGTCGAACCGGTGACGTTGTCGCAGGTGAATGACACCTGGTACGTCGCACCCGGCTTGGCGTCCCAGTCCACGACCGCCGTGGCCTGCGACTGATGCTTGTGGATCTTCACCGAGTCGAAGACCGCCGAGGAGACGATCGCCGGCCCCTTGCAGCCGCCGTCGTGCCGGTCGACCCGCAGCGTGACCTGCCCGCCCGCCGCGATCGTGGAGGGAAGGACGCTGAAGCCGAACGGCGTGATGTCGTCCTCGCCCCTCGCGGTGGCGGCGGGCGCGGCGAGCGTGAGGGCGGTCAGGCCCAGCAGTGCGGCCGAAGCGACGCGTATCGCGCGCATGGTGGTTCCTCCGGGTCCCCGAGGAGCAGCTGCGGACCTTTTCCGCTTGCGCCAGAAATGCACCTCGATGATCGAAACGCTAGGAAGGTGCGCACACCTGCGCGAACGCAGTCGTACGAATGGGGCAAGCGTGTGGGCCGCTCAGGGGACCGGCGTTCCTGCGTACGGGGGACGGCGACGGCGTGGTGCCCCGCCTTGCGGCCCCGCCCGGTCCGCGGCGGTTGAGTCCCCGTCAGCCCTTGATGCCGGGGAAGAGACTCAGGAACGGCTCCGCGGACGCCGTGACGCCACGGCTGTAGGGCGCGTCGAAGTCCCAGATGAGGAAGAGCAGGAACGCGATCAGCGCGGAGAACAGCACGGCGAGGGTCAGCTCGCGCGGAGTCCGCCGGATCTGCAGGGCCAGGATCATGCCCACGGTGATCACGGCCCCGGCGATCAGCCCGAACCACACCACCCCCGGCATGGTCTCGCCGGTCGAACTGGCCCGGGCGTTGCGGGCCTGGTCCGCCGCGGCCACCTGGTCCAGGAGCGGCTGGTACGCCTGGGCCTCGAAGTCGTCGCGCGGTTCGTAGTCGGTGACGTCCTCACGGACCCGCTGGAGCAGCTCGGTGCCCCGCTCGGTGACCTCGCCCCGGTCGGCCATCGCCTGCCACTCGGTGGTCACGACGTGTCCGACATAGGCGTTGACATCCTCCCGAATGCGGTCACGTACGTCCGGCGGGTACACCCGGACCCGCTCGGAGATCTCGTGCAGCGCGATCGCCTCCGACTGCACGTGGTCCTGTGCCGCGCTGCGCCCCTCCCAGACCCCGGCGATGGCCAGGCCGAGGACGATCGCGTAGACGACGCCGATCCACATCGTCATGTACTCGATGACGTCCGGGGTGTCGGAGGGGTCCTCGTCGTCGCCCGCCGTGCGATGGCGTACGAACGTGATGCCGATGACCGCGACGCACGCGGCGAGCATCGCGAGGGTGAGAACAAGCCATTCCGGCAAGGGGTGCCTCCAGGGATCAGCGGGGGCGCAGCGCGGCGACGGCGACGATCGCGGGCGCGGCGATGAGCAGGACGAAGGTGAGGGGTGCGGTGGCGCCGCGGGCCGGGGGCCGCTTGGCGGTCGCGTTGCGGTACCGGGGGTAGCGCACGGGGGCCGCCTCCGGGGCGGGGGCCGGCTTCGCCGACGGGGTCGGCGTGGGGGTGGGCGGGGGCGTCGGTGCCGGCGTGGGCGCCGGGGGCGGTGGCGGGGGAGTCGGCCGGGGGGCCGCGGGGGCGGGGGCCGGGGGAGGCGGTTCGGGGGTCGGGGTGGGAGGGGGCGTGGGCCTGGGGGGTTCGGGGGTGGGCTTCGGCGGTGGTGTTGGCGTGGGGGTGGGCTTCGGGGGCGGGGGAGGCGGCGGGGGTGCCGGGGTCGGGCAGGGGGTGGGGGGCGGTGGCGGGGGCGGGGGTGGTTCCGGGGTGGGGCACGACGGGGGAGTCGGCCAGGTGGCGCTGCCGGCGACGGCCACCGCCACGCTGCCGTCGGGCCCGGTGGAGGCGTACGCGCCGGCGCTGCCGGCGACGGCCACCGCCACGGTGCCGCCCGGCCCGGTGGAGGCGTACGCGCAGGCGTCGGCCTCGGCCGGTGCGGCCGGTGCCCCCACGAGCAGCCAGCTCAGCGCCAGTACCGCCAACACCCGGGAGGTGACGGCGGATTGGGTCGATTCGGGTCCATACACGCCCAAGATCCTGATGCCTGGCGGACGCAGGCGCGCCGTACTGGCGGGGGGATTGCCCCGAAGGAGGGAGGCGGGGTGCGGGCCGCTTGATCACCGGCCCGCTCGCGTGTCCACCGGCCCGATCGCCTGTGCGAACAAGGGGGAGTGCGCGGGTTCCGGAAAGAAATTTTTGGCGCGATTGAACACGACCATGGTCCGCATGCGTACCCATGGTCGTGCGGCGGCGCAGCAGGGCGCTGCAACACCCTTGTGATTATGGGGAGTTGACAATGAAGACCTCGTGGCGGAGCGCCTCGCTCGTGGTGAGCGCCGTGGCGGTGCTGGCGCTGACCACTGCGTGCGGTCAGGAGACCACCCCGCCGGCGAGCAGCCAGAACGTCGGTGCGACGGCAGCGGCCGACGGCTACGGGACCGCGGGCACGGGCCTGGGAACGGACGCCGGGTCCGGCACCGCCGGCGCGGGGGCGGCGGGCGCCGGGGCGCAGGCGACCGTGGCGGGCGAACTGTCCGTGTCCACCAACGCCGAACTCGGCAAGGTGCTGACCGACAGCGCGGGGCTGACCCTCTACCGCTTCGACAAGGACACCGCCGAACCCCCCAAGACCGCCTGCGAGGGCGACTGCGCCACCACCTGGCCCCCCGTGCCGGCGGACGACGCCTCGGCGGGTGCCGGTGTCGACAAGTCCCAGCTCGGCGAGGTGACCCGGGCCGACGGCACCAAGCAGCTGACCATCGGCGGCTGGCCGGCGTACCGCTACGCCAAGGACGTCAACGCCGGTGACACCAAGGGCCAGGGCGTGGGCGGCACCTGGTACGCGCTGGCCCCCGACGGCAAGAAGGCCACCCTGGCCGACCTGCCCGGACTGTCCACCCGCAAGGATCCCAAGCTCGGCGAGGTCGTCGTCGACAAGAACGGCATGACGGTCTACCGCTTCATGAAGGACGAGGCATGGCCGGAGCCGGTCTCCGCCTGCGTCGGCGCCTGCCTGGAGAAGTGGCCCGTGGTCGCGCCGGTCGCCAACGACGACACCAAGGGTGTGCAGAAGAAGGGCCTGATGAGCTTCACCCGGCCCGACGGCGCCAAGCAGCAGACCGTCAACTGCTGGCCCATCTACACCTTCGCCGGTGACAAGGCCCCCGGCGACACCAACGGTCAGGGCGTCGGCGGCACCTGGTACGCCGTGGCCCCCGACGGAAAGCCGATCGGCGCGCCGGACAAGGAGTAGCCGGGCGACGGCCCGGCCTGCGCCTGACGAACCGTCGGCGCGTGCCCGATCCCGGATCCACCCCCTCCGAACGGCACGGAGGGGGTGGATCCGTATGTGTGCGGCCGAAGTTCCGGCCGGAACCGTGACTCCGCGCGCCTCCGCGGGGTTCGGAACTCTGTGGAATGCTTCGGATGCATTTCGTAACGGAATCCCGTCCCGTGAATTCGGCACGTGCCGCAGGCGGTGACCGGGAACGGATGGTCAATTTCCGTTTCGGCTCGCCCCATTGGCAGGCGATCAGTAGCCTCAGCTCGAACACTGGATCGCCTGAGCCCTGGAGAGGTAGATGGAGCGTCCCGCGTGGGCACCACGGAGCATCGACATCTCGGTGCCGAGCGTCTCGCGAATCTACGACTACTACCTGGGCGGTTCGCACAACTTCGAGGTCGACCGGGAAGCCGCCCGCAGGGCCATGGACTTCATGCCGGGACTTCCCAAGATCAGCCAGGCGAACCGGGCGTTCATGCGCCGCGCGGTACGGTACGCGGCCGCCGAGGGCGTCACCCAGTTCCTCGACATCGGCTCCGGCATCCCGACCTTCGGCAACGTCCACGAGGTGGCCCGGGCCGCCAGCTCCGAGGCCCGCGTGGTCTACGTCGACCACGACCCGGTCGCCGTCGCCCACAGCCAGGCCGTACTGGAGGGCGACGAGCGCACCGACGTCCTCGCGGCCGATCTGCGCAAGCCCCGGGAGATCCTGGCGAGCCCTCAGCTGGAGCGGCTGATCGACCCGAACCGTCCGGTGGCCCTGCTGCTCGTTGCCATACTGCACTTCGTGGAAGACGCGGACGACCCGTACGCGGCGGTGGCCGAACTGCGCGACGCGTTCGCGCCCGGCAGCCTGCTGATCCTCACGCATGCCTCGTACGAGGGAATCCCGCTGTCCGCGGAGCGGGCCGAGGGCGCGATGGGCGTGTACAAGGACATCCGCAACCCGCTGATCATGCGCTCGCGCGACGAGATCGCCCGGTTCTTCGAGGGGTACGACATGGTGGAACCCGGACTGGTGCCGATGCCGCACTGGCGGTCGGACACCGCACCGGAGGATGAGGACCCCTGGGCCTTCTCCGGTTTCGCGGGCGTGGGGCGTACGGCGTGAGCGCGGAGCCGGACGGGCCGGAGGACAGACTGCGCCGGTTCGCGACGATCTGGAGCCGGGCCGTGTTCCCGGTGACCACCACCTCGTCCACCCGGCCGGAGTTCGAGAAGCAACTGCAGCCGCTCGCAAGGCGGTTGAGCGAGGCGCTGCGGGCGAGGACCTTCGACGCGAACGAGGGCAGGGCGGTCGGCGCCGCCCTGGTGGACGCGCACTGCACCGACCCGGAGGCACTGAGCCACAGCCTCGACTGCGTCGACGCCTACCTGGTGCTCTACTGCGGCGACGACTCCCCCCGGGAGGACCTGCGGGCCCGCAGCGCGCGGCTCCAGCACGCCATGGCGGCCGGCTACGCGCAGGCCCTGCGCGAGCGGACGCTGGCCGAGCAGGAGGCGATCTCCGCGGCCGCCCTGAAGGCGCAGGGCGTGGTCGCCCAGGCGCTGCACTCCAGCGAGGCCCGGTTCCGCGCGGTGTTCGAGGGCGCGGCGATAGGGATCGGCATCGCCGACCTCGAGGGGAACATGCTCCAGGTCAACGGGGCGCTGGTGCGGATGTTCGGCGGCGCCGAGCACCTGGTGCGCGGCCGCAAGGTCATGGAGTGGACACACCCCGAGGACGCGCCGCAGGTCTGGAAGCTCTACGAGGAACTCGTCCGCGGCGAACGCGAGCACTACCACGTCGAGAAGGCGTTCTACCGCCCCGACGGCACGGTCCTGTGGACCAACCTGACCGTCTCCCTGCTGCGTGACGCCGACGGCGACCCCGAGTACCAGCTGGTGCTCATGGAGGACACCACCGAGCGGCGGCTGCTCAACCTGCGGCTGCGCTACGAGGCCACCCACGACGCGCTCACCGGACTGCCCAACCGCACCCTGTTCTTCGAGCGCCTGGAGAAGGCGCTCGGCGCGGGCGCCGGCCAGCGCTTCGGCCTCTGCTACCTCGACCTGGACGGTTTCAAGACCATCAACGACAGCCTCGGCCACGCGGCCGGCGACCGGCTGCTGGTGGAGGTCGCCGACCGGCTCCAGACGTGCGCGACCGCGCCCGGCGAGATGGTCGCCCGGCTCGGCGGCGACGAGTTCGTCGCGCTGACCACCGGCCCCGACACCGAGAGCGAGGTCGACGACCTCGCCGCCCGCATCATGCACGCGCTGATCGCCCCGATCACCGTGGACGGGCGTGAGCTGACCGTGCGCGGCAGCATCGGCGTCGTCGAGGGCCCGGCGGGGGAGCGCAGCGCCGCCGAGGTGCTGCGCAGCGCCGACATCACGATGTACCGGGCCAAGTCGGCCGGCGGGAACCGCTTCGAGCTGGCCGACCCGGAGGCCGACGCCCGCGCCATCACCCGGCACGGGCTGACCACGGCCCTGCCCACCGCCCTGGACCGCGGCGAGTTCTTCATCGAGTACCAGCCGCTGGTGCACCTCGGCGACGGCGGGGTCCGCGGCGCCGAGGCCCTGGTGCGCTGGCTGCACCCGCAGCACGGCGTGCTCGGCCCGGACCGGTTCATCCCGCTCGCCGAGCACACCGGGCTGATCGTGCCGCTCGGACGCTGGGTGCTGGAGCAGTCGGTGCGCCAGGCCCGCGAGTGGCGCGACCGCCACACCGACGCGGGGCCGCTGCGCATCAACGTCAACCTCTCGCCCTGCCAGCTCACTCATCCCGGTCTGGTGCAGGACACCGTCGAGATCCTGGAGCGCACCGGGGTGGACCCCGACGCGCTCTGCCTCGAAGTCACCGAGTCGGCGTTGATCGGTGCCGACGACGACCTGCTCAAGCCCCTGCGCCGGCTGGCCGAGATGGGCGTGGACATCGCCCTGGACGACTTCGGGACCGGCTACTCCAACCTCGCCAACCTGCGCCGGCTGCCGGTGAGCGTCCTGAAGCTGGACCGCTCCTTCACCCAGAGCATGCAGCAGTTCCCGGCCGACCCCGTCGACCTCAAGATCGTCGAGGGGATCGTCTCGCTCGCCCACAGCCTGAACCTCGCGGTGACGGTGGAGGGCGTGGAAACCGGCGCCCAGGCCGAACAACTGCGCATACTCGGCTGCGACACGGCCCAGGGCTGGTACTACGCCCGCCCCGGCCCCCCGGACCGCCTCCACGACCTGGCATTGGTGGACGCCACGGGCTGAGGGGAAGCGCGCCTAAAGGGGGCGCGGGGAACTGCGCGATCAACCACGACGCACCCGCGCCCCGAATCGACGCGAACACACAACGGCGCGACCGGCACCGGTCACCGCCCAACAGGCCGAGCGGAAGCGCGCCTAAAGGGGGCGCGGGGAACTGCGCGATCAACCACGACGCACCCCGCGCCCCGAACGAAGCGCAAGAACAACGGCCCAACCGGGACGGTTACCGCTCCAACAACATCCGCTGAAGCTCCCGCGCAGCCCGAGGCGGAGCCACATCACTCCGATGCGCCAGCGCAATCGTCCGATGAAGCCCGGGCCGAGCCAACGGAGTGACCCGCAGCCCCCGCCCCGCCCGCGCGGCGACCATCCGGGGCACGACCGCCACCCCCAACCCCGCCCGGGCGAACCCCAGCACGGCATCCATCTCCCCGCCCTCCACCGCGAAGTCCGGCTCGAACCCGGCGGAGCGACACGCGGCGACGGTCAGCTCCCGCAGGTCGTACCCGTGCCGGAACATCACCAGCCGCTCCCCCTCCAGGTCGGCGATCCGCACGGTCCGCCGCCCGTGCCCCGGCTTGGGCGCGTCCGGCGAGGACACCACGACCAGGTCCTCCCGCAACAGCTCCACCGTCGCCAGCGCCGGCGACGGCGTCGGCAGGGGCAGCACCACCAGCGCCAGATCCAGCGCCCCCCGGGCCAGCTCCCGCACCAGGTCGTGCGAGCCGCCCTCCTCGATCAGCAGCCGGATGCCCGGGTAGCGGTCGTGGAAGGCGCGCAGCACGTCCGGCAGCAGACCGGTGCACAGGCTCGGCGTCGCCCCCAGCCGGATCCGACCGCTGCGCAACTGGACCAGCTCCTGGACCTCCAGCCGCGCTGTATCGGCGTCGGCCAGGATGCGCCGGGCCAGCGGCAGCAGCGCCTCGCCCGCGTCGGTGAGCGTGATGTTGCCGCGCGCCCGCAGGAACAGATCCGCGCCCAGCTCCCGCTCCAGCGCCTTGATCTGCTGGGACAGCGACGGCTGTGCGACGTGGACCAGATCGGCGGCCCGGGTGAAGTGCCGGGTCTCGGCGACGGCCACGAAGTACTGGAGCTGCTGGAACTGCATGGCCCCCACGATAGCCGTTGGCTATGGAAACGAGCCGGAGGATGTCTTGGACCGATCGGTCACCACCCCCGTAACTTCTGATGACATGGCTCTGGCAACGCGGACGGACCGACGACCGTCCATGGCACGCACGGTGTGGGACAGCTCCGTCGGCAAGAAGACCGTCATGGCGGTCAGCGGGCTGATCATGCTGTCGTATCTGGTCGTCCACATGATGGGGAACCTGAAGATCTTCTTCGGGGCCGGTGAGTTCAACGAGTACGCGCACTGGCTGCGCACGGTCGGCGAGCCCTTCATGCACTACGAGTGGACGCTCTGGCTCGTCCGGATCGTCCTGGTGGTCGCGGTGATCGCGCACGGCGTCTCCGCCTACCAGCTCAGCCGCCGCGACATCAAGGCGCGGCCCGAGAAGTACGTGCACAAGAAGGCGCGGTCCAGCTACGCCACGCGCACCATGCGCTGGGGCGGGATCATCCTCGCCCTGTTCATCGTCTGGCACATCCTGGACCTGACCACCGGCACCGTGCACTCGGGCGGCTTCCAGGAGGGACGCCCCTACCAGAACGTGGTGGACACCTTCTCCACCTGGTACGGCAACGTCATCTACATCGTGGCCGTGCTCGCCGTCGGCATGCACATCCGGCACGGCTTCTGGAGCGCCGCCCAGACCCTGGGCGCGGGCAGCCGCACCCGCGACCGAGCCCTGAAGACCGTCGCCAACGTTCTCGCGCTGCTGCTCACGTGCGGCTTCCTCGCCGTGCCCGTGGGCGTCATGACCGGAGTGGTGAGCTGACATGACCTACACCGACTACCTGACCGGCGAGCCGGTCACCGACACCAAGGCGCCCGAGGGCCCGGTCAACGAGCGCTGGGACAAGCGCCGTTTCGAGGCCAAGCTGGTCAACCCCGCCAACCGGCGCAAGCACACGGTGATCGTCGTCGGCA
Organism: Streptomyces sp. NPDC000983; assembly: GCF_040299205.1. NCBI lineage: Bacteria > Bacillati > Actinomycetota > Actinomycetes > Kitasatosporales > Streptomycetaceae > Streptomyces > Streptomyces sp. NPDC000983. Next base: position 250,786 of record NZ_JBEPBM010000009.1, read on the forward strand.
CCGGCCTGGCCGGCGGCTCCGCCGGCGCCACCCTGGCCGAACAGGGCTACCACGTCGTCCAGTTCTGCTACCAGGACTCCCCGCGCCGGGCCCACTCCATCGCCGCGCAGGGCGGCATCAACGCCGCGAAGAACTACCGCAACGACGGCGACTCCGTGCACCGCCTGTTCTACGACACCGTCAAGGGCGGAGACTTCCGGGCCCGCGAGTCCAACGTCCACCGCCTCGCGCAGATCTCGGTGGAGATCATCGACCAGTGCGTCGCCCAGGGCGTGCCGTTCGCCCGCGAGTACGGCGGCCTCCTCGACACCCGCTCCTTCGGCGGCGTCCAGGTCTCCCGCACCTTCTACGCCCGCGGCCAGACGGGCCAGCAGCTCCTCCTCGGCGCCTACCAGGCGCTGTCCCGGCAGATCGCCGCCGGGAACATCGAGATGCACCCGCGCACCGAGATGCTCGACCTGATCGTCGTGGACGGACGGGCCCGCGGCATCGTCGCCCGCGACCTGATCACCGGCAGGATCGACACGTACTTCGCGGACGCCGTCGTCCTCGCCTCCGGCGGCTACGGCAACGTCTTCTACCTGTCGACGAACGCCATGAACTCCAACGCCACCGCCGTCTGGCGGGCCCACCGGCGCGGCGCCTACTTCGCCAACCCCTGCTTCACGCAGATCCACCCGACCTGCATCCCGCGCACCGGCGACCACCAGTCCAAGCTGACGCTGATGAGCGAGTCGCTGCGCAACGACGGCCGGATCTGGGTGCCGAAGGCCAAGGGCGACGACCGGCCCGCCAACAAGATCCCCGAGGACGAGCGCGACTACTACCTGGAGCGCATCTACCCCTCCTTCGGCAACCTCGTCCCCCGGGACATCGCCTCCCGCGCCGCGAAGAACGTCTGCGACGAGGGCCGCGGCGTCGGCCCCGGCGGCCAGGGCGTCTACCTCGACTTTGCGGACGCCATCAAGCGCATGGGCCGCAAGGCCGTCGAGGCCAAGTACGGCAACCTCTTCGACATGTACCACCGGATCACCGACGAGGACCCGTACAAGGTGCCGATGCGGATCTACCCCGCGGTGCACTACACGATGGGCGGACTGTGGGTCGACTACGACCTGCAGACCACGGTCCCCGGCCTGTTCGCGGTCGGCGAGGCCAACTTCTCCGACCACGGCGCCAACCGCCTCGGCGCCTCCGCGCTGATGCAGGGCCTCGCCGACGGCTACTTCGTCCTCCCGGCCACCATCAACGACTACCTGGCCCGCAACCCGCACCAGGAGTCGGTGACCACCGAACACCCCGCCGTCCAGGAGGTGCTGGCCGAGACCGAGGACCGCATCAACCTGCTGCTCTCCGTCGACGGCGACCGCACCCCCGACTCCTTCCACCGCGAGGTCGGCGAACTCATGTGGGAGTTCTGCGGCATGGCCCGCACCGACTCCGGACTGCGCAAGGCGCTGGAGCGCATCCCGCAGATCCGCGAGGAGTTCTGGCGGCGCATCAAGGTCCCCGGCACCGGCGAGGAGTTCAACCAGTCGCTGGAGAAGGCCAACCGGGTCATCGACTACCTGGAACTCGCCGAGCTGATGTGCCTCGACGCCCTGCACCGCGCCGAGTCCTGCGGCGGCCACTTCCGCGAGGAGTCCCAGACCGCCGACGGCGAGGCCGAGCGCCGCGACGACGAGTTCGGCTACGCGGCCGCCTGGGAGTTCACCGGCACCGGCGCGGCCCCCACCCTGCACAAGGAAGACCTGGTCTTCGAGTACGTCCACCCCACTCAGCGGAGCTACGCATGAAGCTCACCCTGCGCGTCTGGCGGCAGAAGAACGCCGACGCCGAAGGCGCCATGTCCACCTACGAGGTGGACGGGATCTCCTCCGACATGTCGTTCCTGGAGATGCTCGACACCCTCAACGAGGAGCTCATCCTCAAGGGCGAGGACCCGGTCGCCTTCGACCACGACTGCCGCGAGGGCATCTGCGGCGCCTGCTCCCTGGTGATCAACGGCGACGCGCACGGCCCGGAGCGGACGACCACCTGCCAGCTGCACATGCGGTCCTTCGACGACGGCGACACGATCGACATAGAGCCGTGGCGGGCCTCCGCGTTCCCGGTCATCAAGGACCTCGTCGTGGACCGGACCGCCTTCGACCGGATCATCCAGGCCGGCGGCTACATCACCGCGCCCACCGGGGCCGCCCCCGAGGCGCACGCCACGCCGGTGCCCAAGCCGGACGCCGACTTCGCCTTCGAGCACGCCGAGTGCATCGGGTGCGGGGCCTGCGTCGCCGCGTGCCCCAACGGCGCGGCGATGCTGTTCACCTCGGCCAAGATCAACCACCTGAACGTGCTGCCCCAGGGCGCCCCCGAGCGGGAGACCCGGGTGCTGGACATGGTGGCGCAGATGGACGACGAGGGCTTCGGCGGCTGCACCCTGACCGGGGAGTGCGCCACCGCCTGCCCCAAGGGCATCCCGCTGGTCTCCATCACCGGCATGAACAAGGAGTGGCTGCGCGCCACCCGGAAGGTCGGCAAGCGGTAGTGCCGTAGCGGCACAGTGAACGTTCGCCGAAAACGTGCGGACGAGCGGGGTCGGGAGGGTGCTCCCCGGCCCCGCTTCGCCGTGCGGCCCCTGCCATTCAACATCCTCACATCCGCTCTCCCGACGCCTGTCACGCGCCCGACGCCCGGCGTCGGAAGAACTGTTCCGGCCGCCCAACCGTCCCCGGCCGTGACCAGGAGAGAGCCATGAACGGCGTTTCCACCCTCGACCGCCCCCCGCAGCCGACGGCCCCCACCCGCTACACCGTCACCCTCGCCCGCACCGAGGACGACGTGCGCGCCGCACAGCGCCTGCGGCACGAGGTATTCGCCGGCGAGATGGGCGCCCTGCTGACCACCCCGCAGCAGGGGCACGACATCGATGCCTTCGACGCCTACTGCGATCACCTGCTGGTCCGCGAGACCGGAACCGGCCAGGTCGTCGGCACCTACCGGCTGCTGCCCCCGGACCGCGCCGCGGTCGCCGGACGGCTCTACTCCGAGGGCGAGTTCGACCTCGCCGCCCTCGACCCGATCCGCCCCGGACTCGTCGAGGTCGGCCGCTCCTGCGTCCACCCCGACCACCGCGACGGCGCGGTCATCGGCCTGATCTGGGCGGGCATAGCGCGCTACATGGTCGACAACGGCCACGAGTGGCTGGCCGGCTGCTGCTCCGTCCCGCTCGCCGACGGCGGCGCCCTCGCCGCCGCCACCTGGGACCGGGTCCGGGACAAGCACCTCGCGCCCGAGGAGTACCGGGTCCGTCCGCTGCTGCCCTGGAACCCCGAGGGCGTGATGCGTCCGCAGGGCCGCACCGAACTCCCGCCGCTGCTGCGCGGCTACCTCCGTCTCGGCGCCCGGGTCTGCGGGGAGCCCGCCCACGACCCGGACTTCGGGGTCGCCGACCTGTACGTGCTGCTGTCGATGCGGCGGGTCAACGCGCGGTATCTGAAGCACTTCCTCTCGCTCGTCCCCGCGTGATGAACCCGCTGCGTACGGGTGCGGCGGTCCTTCCGGCCGGCGGCCGGGGTCCGTCCCGGCGCTCCCGGCGCCGGGCCGCCGCAGCCGCCGCAGCCGCCGGAGCCGCCGGAGCCGCCGGAGCCGCCGCAGCCGCTGCGGTCGGGGCGGTCGGGGCGGTCGCCGTGCCTCGGCCGGTCGTGCCGAGCAGTGCCTGGCTGCCCACCGCGCCCTGCTCGCCGCAGGTGTGCGTCTCGGCGGCCGGGCGGGGTCTCGCGGACCTGCCGCGGGCGGTCCTGCGGCTTGGTGCGCTGCTGGTGACGGTGCTGGTGGGGGTTGCTGTGCTGCCGGTGGCCGGGGTGGTTCCGGCGCGGCGCCGCGACGCGCTGATCCGGGGGTGGAGCCGGGCCGTGGTCCGGGCCTCGGGGGTGCGGGTGCGGGTCACGGGTGGTGCGGTCGCTCCGGACGGGGGGTTGCTGTTGGTCGCCAACCACATCTCCTGGTTGGACATACCGCTGCTCGCGGCGGTCCGGCCGGCCCGGATGCTGGCCAAGGCCGAGATACGGGGGTGGCCGGTGGCGGGGTCGCTCACCGCGGCGAGCGGGGCCCTCTTCATCGAGCGGGACCGGTTGCGGGAACTTCCGCGGACGGTGGGGCGGATCGCCGACGCGCTGCGCTCCGGTGCGGCGGTGGTCGCCTTTCCGGAGGGGAGTACGTGGTGCGGGCGGGCGCAGGGGGTGTTTCGGCGGGCGGTTTTTCAGGCTGCGCTTGATGCGGGGGTGGCTGTGCAGCCGGTTCGGGTGCGGTACCGGGTGGAGGGGGGTTCGGTGAGTACCGCGCCCGCGTTCGTGGGGGAGGACTCCTTGTTTGCCTCGGTGTGGCGGGTGGTTGCTGCGCGGGGGGTGGTGGCGGAGGTTGAGATTCGGCCGTGCGTTGCGGTGGGGGCGTATGCCGATCGGCGGTCGCTTGCTCGTGCCGCGCAGGGGGTTTCGGTGGGTGTTGGGGTGGCTCGGGACCATGTGGACCTGGCGGTCGGCTAGGTCGTGGTCCGGGTGCGGCGCCGTCGTGGTTCGTGGCGCAGTTCCCCGCGCCCCCAGGTGTGTGCGGCTGGCCGTCGGTTGCTTGGGTGCGGCGGTGTTGTGGTTGGTCGCGCAGTTCCCCGCGCCCCTGGGGTGGGTGGGGGTGCTGTTAGGTGTTGGTCAGGGCGCGGGATAGGTAGGGGGCTGTGGTGGTTCTTGATTGGGCTACTTCGGGCGGTGGGCCCTCGGCGACGATCCGGCCGCCTGATGTGCCGCCAACTGGGCCCAGGTCGATGATCCAGTCGGCTGTTGCTGCGACCGTCATGTCGTGTTCTACGACGATCACGGTGTGGCCTTCGTCCACCAGGGCGTGGAGTCGGGTCGTCAGGATCTCCGCGTCGGAGGGGTGGAGGCCTGTGGTCGGTTCGTCCAGGACGTACAGGGTGGGGGTGCGGTGGGCGCGTTGGAGTTCGCTGGCGAGTTTGATTCGTTGGGCTTCGCCGCCCGATAGTTCGGTGGCCGGCTGGCCCAGCCGTAGGTAGCCGAGGCCGATGTCCAGGAGGGCCGACAGGCTTCGGGTCACCTGGGGGCTGTCCGTGAAGAACTCGGCGGCCGCCTCCACCGTCAGGTCCAGGATCTGCGCGATGTTCCGCTCCCGGTACGTCACTTCGAGTGTCTCCGGGTTGTAGCGGCTGCCCCCGCAGTCCGGGCAGGGCGCGTACGTGCTCGGCAGGAACAGCAGCTCCACGCTGACGAAGCCCTCGCCCTGGCAGTTCTCGCAGCGCCCTCCCGCGACGTTGAAGGAGAAGCGGCCGACGCCGTAACCCCGTTCCCGGGCAAGGTCCGTGGCGGCGAACGCCTTGCGGACCGCGTCGAACAGGCCCGTGTAGGTGGCGAGGTTGGAGCGCGGGGTCCGGCCGATCGGCTTCTGGTCGACGCGCACCAGCCGGCCGACGCCCGCGGTTTCCTCGCTGATCTCCCCGATGAGCGTGGACTTTCCCGAACCCGAGACCCCGGTGACCGCGGTGAACACCCCGAGCGGGAACTCGGCGGTCACCGCCCGCAGGTTGTGCCGGGTCACCGGGCCGACCTTCAACCACCCGGTGGGCGTGCGGACCTGACGGACCGGGGCGGGGGAGTGGCCGAAGAGGAACCGGGCCGTCTGCGACTCAGCGACCCCGGCCAGTTGCGCGGGCGGACCACTGTGCAGGACGCGCCCGCCGTGCTCCCCGGCGCCCGGGCCCACGTCCACCAGCCAGTCCGCGCCCCGGACCACGTCCAGATGGTGCTCGACCACGAACACCGAGTTCCCGGCGGCCTTCAGCCGCGCCAGCACCGTCAGCAGCGCCTCCGTGTCCGACGGATGCAGCCCCGCGGACGGCTCGTCCAGGACGTAGACCACGCCGAACAGGCCGGAGCGCAACTGGGTGGCGAGCCGCAGGCGTTGCAGCTCGCCCGCGGAGAGAGTGGGGGCGGAGCGGTCGAGGCTGAGGTAGCCCAGGCCCAGTTCGAGGACCGGGGCGATCCGGGAGCGCAGGTCGTCGGTGAGGACCCGGGCCGCCTGCGAGGTGCCGTGCAGGACGCCGGCCAGCTCCGTCAGCGGCAGGGCGGCCAGTTCGGCGATCGTCCGGCCCGCGAAGGTCACCGCGAGCGCCTCGGGGCGCAGTCTGCGGCCGCCGCACCCGGGACACGGGGTACTGGCCAGGAACCGTTCCGCCCTGGCCCGCAGGGTCGCGCTGCGGGAGTCGGAGAACGTCTTCATGACGTATCTCCGGGCGCTCATGTACGTTCCCTGGTAGGGGCGTTGGATGCGGTCGGCGTCCCGCAGCGGGTGGACCGTGACCACCGGCTGTTCGTCGGTGAACAGGATCCACTCGCGTTCCCCGGCGGGCAGTTCGCGCCAGGGCCGGTCCACGTCGTGGCCGAGCGCGCCGAGGATGTCCCGCAGGTTCTTGCCCTGCCAGGCCCCGGGCCACGCGGCGATCGCGCCGTCCCGGATCGACAGCGAGGGGTCCGGGACCAGCAACTCCTCAGTCGTACGGTGGACTCGGCCGAGGCCGTGGCACTCGGGGCAGGCGCCGGCCGCCGTGTTGGGCGAGAAGGCGTCCGAGTCGAGCCGCTCGGCGCCCGGCGGGTGGTCGCCCGCGCGGGAGTACAGCATGCGCAGGGAGTTGGAGAGCTGGGTGACGGTGCCGACGGACGACCGCGAGGTCGGTGTGGAGCGGCGCTGCTGGAGGGAGACCGCGGGCGGCAGTCCGGTGATCTCCCCGACCTTCGGCGCGCCCACCTGATGGATCAGCCGGCGCGCGTACGGCGCCACCGACTCGAAGTAGCGGCGCTGCGCCTCCGCGTAGATCGTGCCGAAGGCGAGCGAGGACTTGCCCGAACCGGAGACCCCGGTGAACACGGCCAGTACGTCGCGCGGGATGTCGACGTCCACGCCCTTGAGATTGTGCTCTCGGGCGCCGCGCACCCGGACGTACGGGTCGTGGGAGTCGTGCATGCCGGGAGTCTCCGTACACGAGGGACGAGGCGGGGGACAAACCCCGCGATTCTATCGACCGGCCTGTTCGCAGGCCGGTCAGGACCCGGTGAGCGCCTTCGCGATCTTGGCCAGCCGCCGGTGGGAGTCCAGCAGGGCCCCGCGGTCGTGGGTGCTGGTCGTCACGAGGACCTCCTGGGCGCCCGTCTCCTTCAGCAGGATCTCCAGCTCGTCCGCCACCTGCTCCTCGGTGCCCGCGATGTGGCCGCCGAGCCCCCGCTCGTAGAAGCCGCGCTCCTTGGCGGTCATGGTGAGCGACTCCACCCGCTCGGCGGGCGGCAGCGGCGGGAAGGTGCCGTGGGTGCGGGAGTACGCCATCGACCAGGCCTCCGGGATCAGCAGCCGCCGGGCCGCCTCGGGGCTGTCGGCCACGGCGACCGTCCCGGAGACGACCACGTACGGCTCCCGCGCCCACACCGAGGGCCGGAAGTCCGCGCGGTAGCGGTCGATGCCGCGCCGCATCCTCTCGCGGTCCCGCAGGTCGCCGATGACCATCGGAAGGCCGGCCCGCGCCGCGACGGCCGCCCCCTCGTTCATGGCCAGCACGAACGGCGGCACCGCCAGTCCCTCGGCCGGGCGCGCCCGCACCCCCGTGGGGGAGCCGCCGCGGAACCAGCCCAGCAGCTCGTCGAGCTGCCCGGCGAAGTCGTCGGCGTCGTCCTTGCCCCGGCCCAGCGCCCTGCGCACCCCGTCGGTGAACCCCACCGACCGGCCGAGCCCCATGTCGATCCGCCCCGGGAAGAGGGACTCCAGCACCCCGAACTGCTCGGCGACGACGAGGGGCCGGTGGTTGGGGAGCATCACCCCGCCGGTGCCCACCCGGATCGCGCGGGTCGCCGAGGCGACGGCCGCCGCCAGCACCGTCGGGGCGGAACCGGCGACCCCGGGCACCCCGTGGTGCTCCGACACCCAGAACCGGTGATAGCCGAGCCGCTCCACCTCGACCGCGAGGGCGACCGTGTCCCGCAGGGCCTCGGCGTCGCCGTGCCCCTCCCGGACGCGGGAACGGTCGAGGACGGAGAAGCGGATGCCGGCGGTCACGGAGGTCACACAGGGTTCAACGCCGGGCGGCCCGCGGCATTCCCGGCGCGCAGCCGCCGCTCCTCCTCGCGGAGCCGGGGACGCGCGCTGCGTAAGGTGGGCGGCGTGACCGACAGCAGCAGGCGGCCGCTCGCCGTGTTCGACCTCGACAACACCCTCGCCGACACCGCGCACCGGCAGCACTTCCTGCGGACGGCGCCACGCGACTGGGAGGGGTTCTTCGCCGCCGCGCCCGAGGACCCGCCGATCCCCGACGGCGTCGCCATGGTGCTGGCCGCCGCCGAGGAGTGCGAGGTCGTCTATCTCACCGGGCGCCCCGAACGCTGCCGGGCCGACACACTGGCCTGGCTCGCCTCCCAGGCACTGCCCAGGGGCCGCGTGTACATGCGCCGGGACACCGACCGCAGGCCCGCCCGGCGCACCAAGCTGGAGATCCTGGGCCGCCTGGCCAGGACCCGGGACATCCGGGTCCTGGTCGACGACGACGAACTGGTCTGCCAGGACGCCGAACGGGCCGGTTTCAGCGTCGTACGGGCGAACTGGACCGCCCCTTCCGCGGTCCTGCGGTCGGCGCAGGAGCGGGAGGGGCGGACCTGAGATTCCGGCCGCTCAGTCGCTCTCGTCGAGTCGGAAGCCGACCTTCAGGCCGACCTGCCAGTGCGCGATCTCGCCGTTGTCGAGCTGGCCCCTGACCTGGGTCACCTCGAACCAGTCGAGGTTGCGCAGGGTCTGCGAGGCGCGGGCGATGCCGTTGCGGATCGCCTGGTCGACGCCCTCGTGCGAGCTGCCGACGATCTCGGTGACCCGATAGGTGTGATTCGACATGCGGGGTCTCCTCTCCGTTCCTCCACGGTGCATCAGGCGGCGACGCCGCGCGAGCCGTCGGTCACCGGGCCACGCTCAGTGACAGGGCGAACCGGCCCTCCCGGTCGGTCCACCAGTGGGCCAGCTCCAGCCCCGCCGCGGACAGTTCGCTGCGCACTCCCTCCTTCCGGAACTTCGCCGAGATCTCGGTGTGCAGTTCCTCCCCGGCCGCGAAGTCGACGGCGAGGTCCAGCGCGGGCACCTTCACGGTCTGGTCGGTCAGGGAGCGCAGCCGCATCTCGATCCACTCCCGCTCGGCGTCCCAGAGCGCCACATGGGCGAACGCGCCGGGATCGAAGTCGGCGCCGAGTTCGCGGTTGACGACGGCCAGCACGTTCCGGTTGAACGCGGCCGTCACCCCGGCCGCGTCGTCGTACGCCCTGACCAGCACCTGTTCGTCCTTGACCAGGTCGGTGCCCAGGAGCAGGGCGTCGCCCGGCGCCAGCAGGGAGCGGACCCGGGTGAGGAAGGCGGCGCGTTCGGCGGGCAGCAGATTGCCGATCGTGCCGCCGAGGAACGCCACCAGCCGCGGCCCCGGCGTGTCGGGCAGGGTGAGCCCGCCGGTGAAGTCGGCGATCAGCGCGTGCACGGCCAGCCCGGGCCGCTCCTGGACCAGGGCGTGCCCGGCCTGGGTGAGGGCGCTCTCGCTGACGTCGACGGGGACATAGGTGTGCAGCGCGCTCAGCGCGTCGATCAGGTACCGGGTCTTCTCCGAGGAGCCGGAGCCCAGTTCGACCAGGGTGCGGGCTTCGGTGGCCGCGGCGATCTCGCCCGCGCGGGCGAGCAGGATCTCCCGTTCCGCGCGCGTCGGGTAGTACTCCGGCAACTCGGTGATCTGCTCGAAGAGTTCACTGCCGTGCGCGTCGTAGAACCACTTCGGCGGGAGGGTCTTGGGGGTGCGGGTCAGGCCGCCGAGGACATCGGCGCGCAGCGCGGCCTCGGTGGCGTCCTCGGGCAGTTGGCGGGTGAGAAGGAACGGGCTCACGTGCGGGGCTCCTTCGGTGGTGCGGTCGATGCCGAGGTCTCGCCCGGCTCCTTCAGCGCGGTGAGGGTGACGTCCTCGCCGCTCGCGACGAGGAGCGTGCGGTCCGGCACCTCGTGCCAGAGCGGATCGTCGTCGTAGGGCTCGGAGGCGACGACCGTGCCGGCGCCGGGCGCCGTCCGGTACCACAGGGTGTCGCCCCAGGCGGTGGCCGTGATGGTGTCGCCGTCGGTCAGCAGCAGGTTGAGCCGGGCGCCCGGGGCCGCCTCGGCGACCTCCCGGACGGTGTCGGCGAGCGCCTTGCCGGGGTCGTCCCCGGCGCGCAGCCGCGCCAGGGCCAGCGCCCACACGAAGGCGGAGTCGTTGCGGGCCTCCAGGGAGAGCAGGTCCGCGGCCGAAAGTGTTCCGGCCAGCGGCGCCAGCGAGCCGGGCCAGCCCGGTACGGCGCCGTTGTGACTGAACAGCCAGGGACCGGAGGCGAAGGGCGCCGCGGCGGCCTCCGCGTCCGCGCCGGACAGGGTCGCGTCCCGGACCGCCGCCAGCAGTGAGGTCGTCCGTACGACGCGGGCGAGGTCGGCGAAGGACAGGTCCGCCCAGATCGGCCCGGAGCGCCGGTACCGGGCCGGCACCGGATCGCCGGCCGCGTACCAGCCGACGCCGAAACCGTCGGCGTTGACCGTCCCGTGCCGTTGCCTGCGCGGTGCCCAGGACTGCCGGTACAGGCCGTGCGGGGGCTCCACCAGATGTCTGCCGAGCGGCTCCTCGGGCCCCAGACAGGCCAGGTGACGGCACATCAGAGGCGCTCCGAGCGGGCCGTGCGGAACCCGGAGAAGATCTGCCGCCGGATCGGGTGGTCCCAGTTGCGGAACGTGCCCCGGCAGGCGACGGCGTCCACCGCGAACGAACCGCCGCGCAGCACCTTGTACTCCGGGCCGAAGAACACCTCCGAGTACTCCTTGTACGGGAAGGCGGCGAACCCCGGGTAGGGCAGGAAGTCGCTCGACGTCCACTCCCACACGTCCCCGATCAACTGCCTCACCCCGAGCGGCGATTCACCCTCGGGGTAGCTGCCGACGGGGGCGGGGCGCAGATGCCGCTGGCCGAGGTTGGCGTGCTCGGGCGCCGGGTCCGCGTCCCCCCACGGGTAGCGGGTGGAGCGGTCGCCGGCCGGGTCGTGCCGGGCGGCCTTCTCCCACTCGGCCTCCGTGGGCAGCCGACGCCCGGCCCAGCGGGCGTAGGCGTCGGCCTCGTACCAGGAGACGTGCAGCACGGGTTCGTCGGCCGGCACCACCTCGGTGACGCCGAAGCGCCGCCTGAGCCACTGCTTTCCGTCCCGGTGCCAGAACAGCGGCGCGTGGATCGAGTGCTGCCGGATGTGCGCCCAGCCCGCCGGCGCCCACCAGCGCTCGTCGTCGTAGCCGCCGTCCTCGACGAACGCCCGGTAGGCGCCGTTGGAGACCGGTGTCGTGTCGATGTGGAAGGCGGCCACCTCGCGGCGGTGCGCGGGGCGTTCGTTGTCCAGCGCCCACGGCTCGGTCGAGGTGCCCATGGTGAACGGGCCGCCCGGGACGAGGACTTCGGCCGGACCGGTGAACAGCGGGGCCGGCCCCGGGTCCGGGGCGGTCAGGGCCTGCGGGCCCTTGCGGAGCTGATGGGTGATCAGCATCGTCTCGTCGTGCTGCTGTTCGTGCTGGGCGATCATCCCGAAGGCGAAGCCCGCCTCGGTGAGCCTGCTCCCGCCGAACGCGGTGCTCTCCAGCAGGTCCAGCACCCGTCCGCGCACCTCGGCGGCGTACCGCCGGGCCTCGGCGGGCGCCAGCAGCGGCAGGGTGGGGCGCTCGGAGCGCGGGTGCTCGAAGGCGTCGTAGAGGCTGTCGATCTCGGGGCGCATGGCCTCGCGGCCCCCGACGGTCCGCAGCAGCCACTGCTCCTCCTGGTTGCCGATGTGCGCCAGGTCCCAGACCAGCGGTGACATCAGCGGGGAGTGCTGTGCGGTCAGGTCGGGGTCCTCGACGCAGCCGGTGAGCAGGTCGGTGCGGTCCCGGGCGGTCACCAGGGTGGTCAGCGCCCGCTTCCGGAGCGTCTCGGTGTCGGTCGCGGGGTCGGTCATGTGCGGATGTCCTTCCCGTTCAGGCGGTCGAGCAGATCGTCGGCGGGACAGCGGCCCCGGGTGACATAGCGGTCCCGGTACGCCGCCACGGCGGCCGTGACCTCGGGGCCGGCGCCCATCCGGGGCAGCGCCTCCAGCGCGGCGGCGAAGCAGACCTCGGCCGTCTCGTGCAGCTCGGGGTCGGTCAGGCCGTGCCGGGCCGCGTCGGTCCACAGCGGGTTGTGCGGCGCGGGCAGCGGCCCGGCACGCTCGGCGAGCGGCTTCACGGCCCGGTAGGCGGTCTCGGCGGCCTCGGGGTCGTCGAAGAGCGCCGCCGTCACCGCGAGCGGGACGATCCAGCCGTCGTCGCCCGGCTGGGCGTCGATCATGCGCAGTTCGAGATGGCCGCGCGGTCTGACCGGCGGGAACAGCGTCGTCAGGTGGTAGTCGAGGTCCTCCTGGGTGGGCGGCCTGGGCGCCGCGGACCTGGTCCACTCCCGGAAGGTGAGCGCGTCCGGGACGTCCCACGGCCCGCTGTCCTGCCGTACGCACATCACCGGCGCGTCCAGGACGTGCCGGGCCCACGCGGCGCGCGGGTCGCCGTCCAGCGGGGGAGCGCCGGCCCGGCCCTCGCCGATCTCCATCCACAGCAGCTGCCGGGTCGAGCGCCAGCCGGTGGGTTCGTTCCCGGCGAGGGGGGAGTTGGCGAAGGCCGCCACCAGGACCGCGCCCAGCTGGTGGGCCAGCCACCAGCGCCGTGCGTGGCCGAGCGGACCCGGCTCCTCGTGGCCGGCGTCCAGGCAGACCTGGACGGAGGCCGAGGTGCACATCATGGCGCGGCCCGCGGGACCTCGGCGGTCCAGGCAGGTCTCCATGGCGTCGTAGCGCGGTTCGCGCAGGTAGCGACGGGGTTCGTGCCAGGGATCGTGGCCGATGCCGACGAGGCCGAGTCCGTGCACGCGCAGTGCGGTGCGGACGGCGTCGAGGTCGGCGGATACGGTACCGATGCACTCCGTCAGGGAGGCGGCGGGCGGCGAGCTGAGCTCCAGCTGGCCGCCGGGCTCGACGGTGAGCGCCGACCCCAGGGGCACGGTCCGCAGGGCGGCGTAGGCCGCCGCGAGTCGTTCGGACGTGACGGGGAGCTGCGGGCTGCGCAGCTCGTGGACGAGCCATTCCACCTCGACACCGAGGGTGCGGGGCGGGCCGGTCTTGAAGCATATTCCGCGGACGAGGGCCTCGACCTCGGCCTCTGAGACCGAGGTGCGGGGCTTCGTACAGCCGCTCGGTGGCGAGCTGCCGGTTGATTCGGGCATATCGGAATCCTCCTGATATTCCACCATGCCACCGGCCCGGCATTTCGGGTGGGCCGGGACGGCACACTCGTCCCAGCCAAGACGGTGAAGTGGCTCCGCACAAGGGCGCCTCCCCCGAAGTTCGGGACGGGTCACATGCCGTTTCCGCACGTTTTCGTGGGTGTTCGGGTACCCGGAAACTCGCTTGCACCACCTGTGGAGCATCGCCCACGATGCGTGCATGAGCACGACGGGGGAGTGCGCCCGGCGCGCGCTCAAGGCGCTCACGGGGGTGGCGCCTTGAG
>NZ_JBEPBM010000010.1:0-250955 GCF_040299205.1 Streptomyces sp. NPDC000983
GACGCTGATCCGTACGGTCCGTGGTGTCGGCTACCGGCTGGACACGCCTCAGTGACACAGGCGCAAGGGGAGCGGGAAGGGGCCTAGCGGGCCCCGGAGGTGTCCGGCAGGCGGGCGCCCGGCTTCTCCAGCGGGACCGCGCCACCGTCGGTGCCCACAACCTTCCGGTCGCCGAGCGGCTCGTCGAGCCGCACGGTCCGGTGGTAGTTCTTGGCGATCATGATGCACACCTTGTCGGGCCAGGGCGTCTCGGTCACCGTGACCGTCACCTCGTCCCCGCTCTCGCGCGCGCTGACCTCGTAGTCGGCGCAGACCCCGCCGGTGAAGGCGACGGTCAGCTCCCGGCCCTCGGCGGTGTAGCCCTCCACGGTCACCTCCTGGTCGGACGGCTCGGCACCCGGCCCGCTCGGTCGCGGGGAGGCCGGATCGGCGGGGCCGGCGGACGGCGCGGTGGAGGTCAGGAACTCCGGCTCGACCGCCGGATGCGTCACCGTGAAGGGGTCCTGCGCGCCCGCCGCCCGCACCTGGAACAGCCAGGACGGCACCAGCGCCTGCCGCCCGTCCACCTGGTGCGCGGCCAGCCCGAACACGGCCTTCTCGACCTCGACGGTCTCCGGCTGCACGGGCTTGCCCGGCTCCCCGCAGGGGTCCTGCTCCTCCAGCGGCACCGGGCTGGCGCAGCCGCCGACGCCCGCCCGCGGTGCGCCGCCGGGCGCCGTGTTCATCAGCTCCAGGGTCTTCTCCGCGCTCAGCACGGGATACGTGTCGCTCTTGGCCGGCGCCTTCAACTGGCCGCTGCCGCCGATCACTTCGCCCTCGGCGCCGACCGTCACCCCGGTCGTCCAGCCGTAGGTGGGCAGGCCGCCGACCACCGGATCGGCGTTCACCACCCGCTGGGAGCCCATGACCTGGCTCGCATCCAGCTTGGCGCCGTCCTGGCCGACCGCCTTCAGCACGGGCGCCGCCGCCTTCTTCGCGGCCGCCTCGCCGACCGGGTCCACGTCCGGCCCGCCCGGCTTCTGCGTGCAGACGGTGGCGGACTCGCAGGCGTCGGGGCCCTGGGCGTACCGCTGGAAGGTCCAGGTGCCCGGCGCCTGCCGGTTCACCTGGAGCACCGGCCCGTACCCGTCCTTCGCGCCGATCCGCCAGGACTCACCCTGGAGCACCGGCTTGCCCTCGACGCCCAGCGCCCCGGCGAGCCGGGCCACCTCGTCCGCACCGACCTCACCGGCCGTCCGGTACACCGCGGCCGACCCGGGGCCGTCGGGCAGCGCGCCGTCCGCCTCGAAGGTGGCGCCGTACGGATTGGGCTCCCCGGGCGCGATCCCGCCGCCGGAACCCCCGGCGTGCCCGTCGAGCGCGAGGGGCGGCGGGGTGCCGGTGCCGGACGCCCCCGAGGACGTGTCGCCGCCCGCCCCGTTCGAGCCGCCCGAACCGTCGGAGGCGGTGGCGGCGAGATAGGCCCCGCCACCGCCGACGAGCAGTACGGCGGCGGCGACGGAGGCGATGATCGCGGGGGAGCGGCGCCGGGAGGACCCGGAGTCGGGGTCCTGTTGTGGGGTGAGGCCGTCCGGGCGGACCTCTGCGGAGGGTTCCTCGGTGCTCTCGGAGTTCTCCGCGGAGGGCTCCTCGGTGCTCTCGGAGTTCTCCGCGGCCTCCACGTCGGCGTTGTCCGAGGCGTTCTCCCCTGCCCCGACGGTGTCAGCGGCGTCCCGCGGGGCGCCGGTGGGCTCGACGGGGCCGGGCTCGGCCGCGTCGCCGTTGTCGGGTCGCTCGGTGTTCACCGCATCGCTCCTTGAGTCGTATCCCGCATCCCCTTTCCGGGGGACGCCGATGGGACGCGGCGGAGGAGCGTGCGGTTCCCGGAGTGCGCCGGGTCAGTCGCCGTAGTCGGACATCGCGTCCAGCAGGCGGGCCGACGTGTGCGGCACCTTCACCCCGTGGATCAGCGAGGGGGAGACCGGCCGGGCCGCCGTCCCCGCGGGGACGTGCCAGTGGGGAGCCATCCGGGCGCAGTCGCCGCGCAGCGACGCCAGGTCGCCGTCCGTGTCCGCCGGGACGGCAAGCGGAGCCTTGAGTTTCGTCATAGCGGCACCGTATGCACGGCACGGCCCGCGAAGAAAGATCTACTATCGGGTAGTTTTGGCTGCTTCTGAGTCCACCCGGGACCCGGTAGCGTTAACTGTCAATCGCCTCCGCATCCGCAGGAGAATCCCAGCCGTGCGCATCGCAGTCACCGGCTCCATCGCCACCGACCACCTCATGACCTTCCCCGGCCGCTTCGCCGACCAGCTCGTCGCGGACCAGCTGCACACGGTCTCGCTGTCGTTCCTGGTCGACAACCTGGACGTCCGCCGGGGCGGCGTCGGCGCGAACATCGCCTTCGGCATGGGACAGCTGGGCACCCGGCCGGTCCTCGTCGGCGCCGCGGGCTTCGACTTCGACGAGTACCGGGCCTGGCTGGACCGCCACGGCGTCGACACCGAGTCGGTGCGCATCTCCGAGACGCTGCACACCGCGCGCTTCGTGTGCACCACCGACTCCGACCACAACCAGATCGGCTCCTTCTACACCGGGGCGATGAGCGAGGCCCGCCTCATCGAGCTGAAGACCGTCGCGGACCGGGTGGGCGGTCTCGACCTCGTCCTCATCGGCGCCGACGACCCCGAGGGGATGCTCCGCCACACCGAGGAGTGCCGCTCGCGCTCCATCCCCTTCGCCGCCGACTTCTCCCAGCAGATCGCCCGGATGAACGGCGACGAGATCCGGATACTGCTGGACGGGGCGACCTACCTCTTCTCCAACGAGTACGAGAAGGGGCTCATCGAGACCAAGACCGGGCTCTCCGACGAGGAGATCCTGACCAAGGTCGGCCACCGCGTCACCACCCTCGGCTCGCGCGGCGTCCGGATCGAGCGGGCCGGCGAGCCCCCGATCGAGGTCGGCTGCCCGGACGAGGAGCGCAAGGCCGACCCCACCGGTGTCGGCGACGCCTTCCGCGCCGGCTTCCTCTCCGGCCTGGCCTGGGGCGTCTCCCTGGAGCGCGCCGCACAGGTCGGCTGCATGCTCGCCACGCTCGTCATCGAGACCGTGGGCACCCAGGAGTACCAGCTGCGCCGCGCCCACTTCATGGAGCGCTTCACCAAGGCGTACGGCGACGAGGCCGCCGCCGAGGTCCAGGGCCACCTGGGCTGACGCCCTCAGCAGGACCTAGCTCACCCGGCGGACCAGGTACGCGGTACCTCGGTCCGCCGGCTGCTCTCCGACGTACTCCTGGCCCCGCATCTCGCACCACGCCGGGATGTCCAGCCGCGCCGCCTCGTCGTCGGACAGGACCCGGACCGTGCCACCCACCGGCACCTCCCCGATGACCTTCGCCAGCTCGATGACCGGGATCGGGCAGCGCTTGCCGAGCGCGTCGACGACCAGCGCGTCCTCCCGTACGACGGTCCGCGGCGCGGGTGCCCCCAGCTTCTCCCGCACCGCCGCCACCGTGCCCGGCAGCACCTCCAGGAACCGCGTCACGTCGTCCTCCGGCGTCCCCGGCGGCAGCGACACCCGGACGTTCCCCTCGCTCAGCACCCCCATCGCCCTCAGCACATGGCTGGGCGTCAGCGTGCTGCTCGTACAGGACGATCCGGACGACACGGAGAAACCGGCCCGGTCCAGCTCGTGCAGCAGACTCTCCCCGTCGACGTAGA
Source organism: Streptomyces sp. NPDC000983 (assembly GCF_040299205.1). Taxonomy (NCBI): domain Bacteria; kingdom Bacillati; phylum Actinomycetota; class Actinomycetes; order Kitasatosporales; family Streptomycetaceae; genus Streptomyces; species Streptomyces sp. NPDC000983. The sequence goes on from NZ_JBEPBM010000010.1 coordinate 3,702, forward strand.
GACAGGAGAAGGTGACGATCCCGGGCAGCCGGCGCACCGGATCGCCCACGACCTCCACATCCGGCACCAGTTCCTTCACCCGCGCCCGGATCCGCTCCGTCAGCTCCCGCAGCCGGGCCGCCTCCTGGGCCGCCTCGGCCCGCACCGCCCGCAGTGAGGCCACCGCCGCCACCACCGCCGGCAGGTTCTGGAAGCCGGGCACCCGCCCGGACTCCCGCTCGTCCACCGGCCCTTGGGGAGCGAACCGCACCCCCTTGCGGACGGCGAGCAGTCCGACCCCGGGCGGCCCGCCCCACTTGTGGGCACTGGCCGCCAGCAGCGACCAGCCCCCCTCGACCGGCCCCCACCCCAGCGACTGCGCCGCGTCCACCAGCAGCGGCACCCCAGCCTCCCGGCACATCCCGGCCACCTCGCCCACCGGCTGCTCGGTGCCCACCTCGTGGTTGGCGGACTGCAGACAGGCCAGCGCGGTGTCCGGCCGCAGCGCCGCCGCGAACACCGAGGGGTCCACGGCGCCCGTCCGACCGACCGTCACCCGGGTGGCCGAGCCGCCCTCCCGCTCGTGGATGTCGGCCGAATGGAGCACGGAAGAATGTTCAACGGCTGACACGATGAGGTGACGTCCCACGCGCCGCCGCCCGGCCAACGCCCCCGCCGTTCCGGCATGCACGGCCTGCGTGCCCGAGGCGGTGAAGCTCAGCTCGTCGGGCCGGCATCCCACGGCTTCGGCGGCCGCCTCCCGGGCGGCGTCCAGCAGCATCCGGGCCCTGCGCCCCTCCCGGTACAACCGCCCGGGATCGGCCCACCCCTCGTCGAGGGAGGCCAACAGCGCCTGGCGGGCGACGGGATGGAGGGGCACACCGGAGGCGGCGTCGAAGTAGGACACGCGGCAACGCTAACCCCCTCGGGGGCGCGGGACCGTGCTGCTGGGCGGCTCGGCCGCGGGTGCGATCAGCCACAAACAACCCGCACCCGCCAATTCAGCTAACCCGAGCGGCGACTAGGCACCCCTCCCCGCGAACCCCCGGAGAGCGTCGGCTAGGGTTTGGTCCGCATAAACATCCAAACCCCTGCCCGACGCAGGGCGGCGACCGACCAGCGAGAAGGCCGCAGCCAACCGCGCGGGCGAGACTCTCGGGAAGGCGCTACGTGAGTCCCAACGGCTCCGACCGCTCGCCGCGGCGCCCGATGCGGCGGAAGCTGCTGCAGGCAATGACCGCGGGCCTGGTCCTGGCGACCGCCACCGGTTGCACATACAAGGACTTCCCCCGCCTTGGTATGCCCACCCCGACCACGGAAGAGGCTCCGCGGATCCTCTCCCTGTGGCAGGGATCGTGGGCCGCCGCGCTGGCCACCGGCGTGCTGGTGTGGGGCCTGATTCTGTGGAGCACGATCTTCCACCGGCGCAGCCGGACCAAGGTCGAGGTTCCTCCGCAGACCCGGTACAACATGCCGATCGAGGCGCTGTACACGGTCGTCCCGCTGATCATCGTCTCGGTGCTGTTCTACTTCACGGCCCGTGACGAGTCGAAGCTCCTCGAACTGAAGGACGACCCTGACGTCACCGTCAACGTCGTCGGCTTCCAGTGGAGCTGGTGCTTCAACTACATCGAGAACGTCGAGGGTTCCACTGGTGACGCCACCAAGAACAAGGACCTCGACGCGATCCCGAACCGCTTCAAGAACGACTTCCCGGCCGACGCCGGCGGCGTCTACGACTGCGGCACCCCCTCGACGCGCAACCCCCAGACCGGCAACCCGGGCCCGACCCTGTGGCTGCCGGAGGGCAAGCGGGTCCGCTTCGTCCTCACCTCGCGTGACGTCATCCACTCCTTCTGGGTCGTCCCCTTCCTGATGAAGCAGGACGTCATCCCGGGCCACACCAACGCCTTCGAGGTGACCCCCAACCAGGAGGGCACCTTCCTGGGCAAGTGCGCCGAGCTCTGCGGCGTCGACCACTCCCGGATGCTCTTCAACGTGAAGGTCGTCTCCGAGGAGCGGTACGAGCAGCACCTCAAGGACCTCGTCAAGAAGGGGCAGACCGGTTACGTTCCCGCCGGCATCGCGCAGACGAGCCACGAGAAGAACCGGGAGACGAACAACCTGTGAGCATCCTCAACGAACCCCAGGGTGCCGCGGCGGCGGAGTCCCACTACGCGGACGAGTTGCCGGTCAGGCGCAAGCAGCCCGGCAACGTCGTGATCAAGTGGCTGACCACCACTGACCACAAGACGATCGGCACGCTCTACCTCGTCACGTCGTTCGTGTTCTTCTGCATCGGCGGCGTCCTGGCGCTGGTCATGCGCGCCGAGCTGGCCCGCCCGGGCCTGCAGATCGTGTCGAACGAGCAGTTCAACCAGGCGTTCACGATGCACGGCACGATCATGCTGCTGATGTTCGCGACGCCGCTGTTCGCCGGCTTCGCGAACTGGATCATGCCGCTGCAGATCGGCGCGCCCGACGTGGCGTTCCCGCGGCTGAACATGTTCGCCTACTGGCTGTACCTCTTCGGCTCGCTCATCGCGGTGGGTGGCTTCCTCACCCCCGACGGCGCCGCCGACTTCGGCTGGTTCGCCTACAGCCCGCTGTCGGACGCGGTCCGCAGCCCGGGCATCGGCGCCGACATGTGGATCATGGGTCTGGCCTTCTCCGGCTTCGGCACCATCCTCGGCTCGGTCAACTTCATCACCACGATCATCTGCATGCGCGCTCCGGGCATGACGATGTTCCGCATGCCGATCTTCACCTGGAACGTGCTGCTGACCGGTGTACTGGTCCTGCTCGCCTTCCCCGTCCTGGCCGCGGCGCTGTTCGCGCTGGAGGCGGACCGCAAGTTCGGTGCGCACGTCTTCGACTCGGCCAACGGCGGCGCGCTGCTGTGGCAACACCTCTTCTGGTTCTTCGGCCACCCAGAGGTGTACATCATCGCCCTGCCGTTCTTCGGCATCATCTCCGAGGTCATCCCGGTCTTCTCGCGCAAGCCGATGTTCGGTTACATGGGCCTGATCGCGGCGACGATCTCGATCGCGGGTCTGTCCGTGACGGTGTGGGCGCACCACATGTACGTCACCGGCGGTGTGCTGCTGCCGTTCTTCTCCTTCATGACCTTCCTGATCGCGGTACCGACCGGTGTGAAGTTCTTCAACTGGATCGGCACCATGTGGAAGGGCTCGCTGAGCTTCGAGACACCGATGCTCTGGGCGACCGGCTTCCTGATCACCTTCACCTTCGGTGGTCTGACCGGTGTCATCCTGGCCTCGCCGCCGATGGACTTCCACGTCTCCGACTCGTACTTCGTGGTGGCGCACTTCCACTACGTCGTCTTCGGCACCGTGGTGTTCGCGATGTTCTCCGGCTTCCACTTCTGGTGGCCGAAGTTCACCGGCAAGCTCCTCGACGAGCGCCTCGGCAAGATCACCTTCTGGACGCTGTTCGTCGGCTTCCACGGCACCTTCCTGGTCCAGCACTGGCTGGGCGCCGAGGGCATGCCCCGCCGGTACGCGGACTACCTCGCGGCCGACGGCTTCACCGCCCTGAACACGGTCTCGACGATCAGCTCCTTCGTCCTCGGTCTGTCGATCCTGCCGTTCCTCTACAACGTGTGGAAGACGGCCAAGTACGGCAAGAAGGTCGAGGTCGACGACCCGTGGGGCTACGGCCGCTCGCTGGAGTGGGCGACGTCCTGCCCGCCGCCGCGGCACAACTTCCTCACCCTGCCGCGGATCCGCAGTGAATCCCCGGCGTTCGACCTGCACCACCCTGAGATCGCCGCTCTCGACCAGCTCGAGAACGCCCCTCACGGTGCCCTGGCTGGCGGCAAGGAGGCCGGCAAGTGAAGATCCAAGGCAGGATGTTCATCTGGCTGAGCGTCTTCGTACTCGTCATCGCGGTCGTCTACGGCGTGTGGTCGAAGGAGCCGGCCGGTACGACGGCCCTCTTCCTGGCCTTCGGCCTGTGCATCATGATCGGCTTCTACCTGGGCTTCACGGCCCGCCGGGTGGACGTCGGAGCGCAGGACGACAAGAACGCGGACGTCGCCGACGACGCCGGCGAGGTCGGGTTCTTCAGCCCGCACAGCTGGCAGCCGCTCTCGCTGGCCGTGGGCGGCGCGCTCGCCTTCCTCTCGGTCGCCATCGGCTGGTGGCTGATGTACTTCTCGGCCCCGCTGATCCTGGTCGGTATCTACGGCTGGGTCTTCGAGTACTACCGCGGTGAGAACCGCACCCAGTAGCACGCGCCGAGCGCTCTGGAGCCCGGACACTCCGTCAGGAGAGTCCGGGCTCCTCCTTTTGCCGCGCAAATGGTCCCTCGTACGAGTTACCCGGCGCGCCGCGCTTGACGTGGCTCCCTAGCGTGTCGGACATGAACCCAACTCCGCGCACCCGCACCGTCGTCGGTTGCACGCTGCTGGTGATCGCGCTCGGCGCGAGCGCCTCGGCGTGCGGCGGGGACGACAACCCCCTGTCGGCCGCGCCGTACGACGCGGCGGACCAGATCGCCTTCAGCGCCCCCACCGAACAGGGCCGCAAGGCCGACCCCGACAAGCCCCTGGAGATCACCGCCGAGGGCTCCGACGGGCGCATCACGGACGTCACCGCCATGGACGCCACAGGACGCCACGTCAGCGGCGAACTCTCCGCCGACGGCAGCAGATGGCACAGCACCTCCCCGCTGGCCGCCGACGCCCGCTACACGGTCCGTGTGTCCACCGAGGACGAGGACGGCGCCCCCGGCCGCCGGGTCATCGCCTTCGACACCGGCAGGCCCGAGACCAAGAAGCGCCTGAACGTCACCTTCGGCCCCGAGGCGGGCACGTACGGCGTCGGCCAGCCCGTCACGGCCGAGCTGAGCAAGCCGGTCAAGGACAAGGCCCAGCGGGCCGTCGTCGAGCGCGCGCTGAGGGTCGAGTCGGTGCCCGCCGCGCACGGCACCTGGCACTGGGTGAGCGACACCGAGCTGCACTACCGGCCCAAGGACTACTGGCCCGCCAACGCCACCGTCAAGGTCCGCAGCGAACTGGAGGGCGTCCGGATCAGCGACCGGCTGCGGGGCGGCACCGGCAAGCCGCTGCGGATCGGCACCGGGGACCGCCTCGTGGCCGTCACGGACGCCTCCACGCACCGGATGACGGTCTACCGCAACGGCGAGAAGATCAAGTCCATCCCGGTCACCACCGGCAAGCCCGGCTTCGAGACCCGCAACGGCGTCAAGGTGGTGCTGGGCAAGGAGTACTTCGTACGGATGCGCGGTACCAGCATCGGCATCGCGGAGGGCTCGGCGGAGTCGTACGACCTGCCCGTGTACTACGCCACCCGGGTCACCTGGAGCGGCGAGTACGTGCACGCCGCCCCCTGGTCCGCCGGCTCCCACGGCGCGGCCAACGTCAGCCACGGCTGCACCGGCATGAGCACCGCGAACGCGGCCTGGTTCTTCAAGACGTTCAGCGAGGGAGACCTGGTGGAGGTCGTCAACTCGGACGGCCACACCATGGAATCCTTCGGCAACGGCTTCGGGGACTGGAACGTCGCCTGGGCGAAGTGGCGCACCGGAAGCGCCCTGGCGGACGGCACACCGGACGCCCCCCGGCCCGAGGAACGCGCCCGGCTGCGCCCGCAGAGCGTCTGAGCCGCGCCGCCGTCAGGCGTTCAGGGCCTTCCGCTCACGCAGCAGCGAGGCCAGCGCCGCCGCGAACTCCACCGGCTCCACCGGCAGCGTCACCGCCGCCTCGGCACGGCTCCAGGTGGCCAGCCACGCGTCCTGCGGGCGCCCCATCAGCAGCAGCACCGGCGGGCAGTTGAAGACCTCGTCCTTGATCTGGCGGCACAGCCCCATGCCGCCCATCGGCACCGACTCGCCGTCCAGCACACAGACGTCGATGCCGCCCTTGTCGAGCTCCATGACGACGGCGGCCGGCGTCGCGCACTCCACGAACTCCACCAGCGGGGCGTCCGGTGCCGGCCGTCTGCCGGTGGCCAGCCGCACCTGTTCGCGGGTGTTGGAGTCGTCGCTGTAGACCAGCACCGTGGCGGTCGGCTGCATTGTTCCTCCGTGACGTCGGCGTCGTTAAGGGCAGGCCCGTTGGGGCGGATGCTACTCCCTTGAACACCACGTCAACACCGGTATGGAGCAGGGAGACACTCCGAACGGCACCCCCCGGAGTGAGGGCGGGATAAGCGACCGACATAATGTCGGTCGTGGCGACAGCAACGACAGTAGAAACCGGGCACGCGCACCCGTCGGTCAACCGGCCGAACCTCACCAGCGTCGGAACCATCATCTGGTTGAGTTCCGAGCTGATGTTCTTCGCGGCCCTCTTCGCGATGTACTTCACCCTGCGATCGGTGACGGGTCCCGAGTTCTGGAAGGAGAAGGCAGACTTCCTGAACTTCCCCTTCTCGGCGACCAACACCACGATCCTGGTGCTCTCCTCCCTCACCTGCCAGCTCGGCGTGTTCGCCGCCGAGCGCGGTGACGTGAAGAAGCTCCGGATGTGGTTCCAGATCACCTTCGTGATGGGCGCGATCTTCATCGGCGGCCAGGTCTACGAGTACACCGAGCTGGTGAAGAAGGACGGGCTCTCGCTCTCCTCCGACCCGTACGGCTCGGTGTTCTACCTGACCACCGGCTTCCACGGCCTGCACGTGACGGGTGGCCTCATCGCCTTCCTGCTGGTCCTCGGCCGCACCTACGCGGCCAAGAGGTTCACTCATGAGCAGGCGACCGCCGCCATCGTCGTGTCCTACTACTGGCACTTCGTCGATGTCGTCTGGATCGGCCTCTTCGCCACGATCTACATGATCAAGTAGCCGGGCCCGTTCCCGCGCGCTGCACGCGACCCGCAAGCAAGCGCACATCCCAGAAGCATCGACGCAGAAGATCCTGACACCGGGGTAATCCGTGAAAAAGCTCTCCGCACGACGACGCCATCCGCTGGCGGCGGTCGTCGTCCTACTCCTCGCGCTGGCGGCCACTGGGGGGCTGTACGCCTTTGTCGCGCCCACGGGCAAGGCGCAGGCAGACGAAACCGCCCAGTCCCTCGCCATCGACGAGGGTAAGAAGCTCTACGCCGTCGGCTGCGCCAGCTGCCACGGAACCGGCGGTCAGGGCACCACCGACGGTCCGAGCCTCGTGGGCGTCGGCGCCGCGGCCGTGGACTTCCAGGTCGGCACCGGCCGTATGCCGGCCGCGACCTCGCAGATGGCCCAGGCGCCGAAGAAGAAGGTCATCTACTCGCAGGCCGAGATCGACCAGCTCGCCGCGTTCATCGCCTCCCTGGGCGCCGGTCCGACCATCCCCACCGAGGCCGAGTACGGCCCCGAGGGCGCCGACATCGCCAAGGGTGGCGAGCTGTTCCGCACCAACTGCGCGCAGTGCCACAACTTCACCGGCAAGGGCGGTGCGCTGACCCACGGCAAGTACGCGCCGTCGCTCGAGGGCGTGACCCCGAAGCACATCTTCGAGGCCATGCAGACCGGCCCGCAGAACATGCCCTCGTTCCCCGACACGACCCTGTCGGTGCAGAACAAGCAGGACATCATCGCGTACCTCGACGCGGTCAACGGCGACGAGACCGAGAGCCCCGGTGGCCTCGAACTGGGCGGACTCGGTCCGGTCAGTGAGGGTCTGTTCGCGTGGGTCTTCGGACTCGGCTCGCTGATCGCGGTCGCCGTCTGGGTCGCCGCTCGGACCGCAAAGGCCAAGAAGTCATGAGTAGCCAAGACATTCCAGAAGAGAACCTGCCCGCTGCGCAGGACGCACACGGCGCGGTGAGCGTCGCGGACGACAAGAACCCGTTCGCGGACCCCGGTCTGCCGCCCCACGAGCACCGGATCCAGGACATCGACGAGCGGGCCGCCCGGCGGTCCGAGCGCGCGGTCGCCCTGCTGTTCACGGTGTCGATGCTGGCCACCGTCGGGTTCATCGCCTCCTACGTGACGATCCCCGCCGACAGGTCGGTCTTCATCTTCCCGCTGGGTCACATCAGCGCGCTGAACTTCGCGCTGGGCATGACCCTGGGCGTCTCCCTGTTCTGCATCGGCGCGGGCGCGGTCCACTGGGCCCGCACGCTGATGTCGGACGAGGAGGTCGCCGAGGAGCGGCACGCCGTCGCCTCGCCGCCGGAGGTCAAGGCCAAGGTCCTGGCCGACTTCGCGGACGGCGCCAAGGAGTCCGCGATCGGCCGTCGCAAGCTGATCCGCAACACGATGTTCGGAGCGCTGGCGCTGTTCCCGCTCTCCGGTGTCGTCCTGCTGCGCGACCTCGGCCCGCTGCCCGGGACCAAGCTCCGCCACACCCTGTGGTCCAAGGGCAAGCTGCTCGTCAACATGAACACCAACGAGCCGCTGCGTCCCTCGGACGTCGCGGTCGGCTCCCTCACCTTCTGCAAGCCGGAGGGACTGGAGGAGCACGACCACGACTTCCAGAAGGAGATCGCCAAGGCCGCCCTGATGATCGTCCGCATCCAGCCGGACAACATCAAGGACAAGCGCGAGCTCGACTGGTCCTACCAGGGCATCGTGGCGTACTCGAAGATCTGCACCCACGTCGGTTGCCCGATCTCCCTGTACGAGCAGCAGACGCACCACGCGCTGTGCCCGTGCCACCAGTCCACCTTCGACCTCTCCGACGGTGCCCGAGTGATCTTCGGTCCCGCCGGTCACGCCCTGCCGCAGCTGCGCATCGGCGTGAACGACGAGGGCTACCTCGAGGCGCTCGGCGACTTCGATGAGCCCGTCGGTCCTGCATTCTGGGAGCGCGGATGAGCACTACAGAGACCACGCAGTCCCGCTCACGCGGGAAAGCGCCCGCCGGTGAGCGCGTCGCCGACTGGGCGGACGGCCGGCTGGGCATCTACGGCCTGGCCAAGGCCAACATGCGCAAGATCTTCCCCGACCACTGGTCGTTCATGCTGGGCGAGGTCTGCCTCTACAGCTTCATCATCATCATCCTCACGGGTGTGTACCTGACGCTGTTCTTCCACCCGTCGATGAACGAGGTGGAGTACCACGGCAGTTACGTCCCGCTGCAGGGTCAGCTGATGTCGGAGGCGTTCAGCTCCACGCTGCACATCTCCTTCGACGTCCGCGGTGGTCTGCTCATCCGGCAGATCCACCACTGGGCGGCGCTGATCTTCCTCGCCGGCATGTTCGTGCACATGATGCGCGTCTTCTTCACGGGTGCCTTCCGCAAGCCCCGCGAGATCAACTGGGTCTTCGGATTCCTGCTGTTCGTCCTCGGCATGTTCACCGGCTTCACCGGTTACTCGCTCCCGGACGACCTGCTCTCCGGCACCGGTGTCCGCTTCATGGAGGGCGCGATCCTGTCCGTGCCGATCGTCGGCACGTACCTGTCGTTTTTCCTCTTCGGCGGGGAGTTCCCGGGCGGCGACTTCGTGGCCCGCTTCTACTCGGTCCACATCCTGCTGCTGCCGGGCATCATGCTCGGTCTGGTGGTCGGCCACCTCATCCTGGTCGTCTACCACAAGCACACCCAGTACGCGGGCCCCGGCAAGACCAACAAGAACGTCGTCGGCATGCCGCTGCTGCCGGTCTACATGGCCAAGGCCGGAGGCTTCTTCTTCCTGGTCTTCGGTGTCATCGCGGCCATCTCGGCGATCGCCACGATCAACCCGATCTGGGCGCTCGGCCCCTACCGTCCGGACCAGGTGTCCACCGGCGCGCAGCCCGACTGGTACATGGGCTTCTCCGAGGGCCTGATCCGTGTCATGCCGGGCTGGGAGATCAACTTCTGGGGTCACACGCTCGTCCTGGGTGTGTTCATCCCGCTGATCATCTTCCCGCTGGTCCTGGTCGCGATCGCGGTCTACCCGTTCATCGAGTCCTGGGTCACCGGCGACAAGCGCGAGCACCACATCCTGGACCGCCCGCGCAACGCCCCGACCCGTACGGCCTTCGGTGTCGCGTGGATCACCTGGTACATGGTGCTGCTGATCGGTGGTGGAAACGACCTCTGGGCCACCCACTTCCACCTGTCGATCAACTCCATCACCTGGTTCGTCCGCATCGGGTTCTTCGTGGCCCCGGTCCTGGCCTTCGTCATCACCAAGCGGATCTGCCTCGGACTCCAGCGCCGCGACAGGGACAAGGTGCTGCACGGCCGCGAGTCGGGCATCATCAAGCGCCTGCCGCACGGTGAGTTCATCGAGGTGCACGAGCCGCTCAGCCAGGACGCGCTGCACACGCTCACCGCGCACGAGCAGTACAAGCCGGCCGAGCTCGGCCCGACGGTCGACGAGAACGGTGTCGAGCGCAAGGTGAAGGGCACCGAGAAGCTGCGCGTCAAGCTCAGCAAGGCCTACTACGGCGAGGAGTCCCAGATTCCGAAGCCGACCGTAGAGGAGTACAAGGAGATCACGAGCGGCCACGGCCACCACTGATCGCTGCGCACGCCACGCCACGGCCGAAGGGCCCCGTCCGGTGTACGGACGGGGCCCTTCGCCGTGCCCCGGGCTGGATAGGGTGGGAGCACACTCTTCTACGACACTCAGGAGCGGCCTTATGAGCGCTGTGACCCCCGCTGGAGGCGACATCGCGGCGGGCCGTTCCTGGCCCCCGCTGCTGAACGGCCTGCTGGAGGGGCGCGACCTGAGCGCCGACGACACGGCCTGGGCGATGGACCTGATCATGCGCGGGGAGGCGACCGACGCGCAGATCGCCGGGTTCGTGGTGGCCCTGCGCGCCAAGGGCGAGACGGTCGAGGAGATCACCGGGTTCGTCCGCACCATGTACGAGCACGCCAACGTGATCGAGGTGTCGGGCGACACCGTCGACATCGTCGGCACCGGCGGGGACGGCGCCAAGACCGTCAACATCTCCACGATGTCCGCGATCGTGGTGGCCGGCGCGGGCGCCAAGGTCGTCAAGCACGGCAACCGGGCCGCGTCCTCCGCCTCCGGCTCCTCCGACGTGCTGGAGAAGCTTGGCGTCAACCTGGAGCTGCCCGTCTCCCGGGTGCCGCGGGTGGTCGAGGAGGCCGGGATCACCTTCTGCTTCGCGGCGAAGTTCCACCCGGCGATGCGTCACGCGGGCGCGGCCCGCGGCCAGTTGGGCATCCGCACGGTCTTCAACGTCCTCGGCCCGCTCACCAACCCCGCCCGGGTGCGGGCGCAGGCCGTCGGGGTCGCCGATCCCCGGATGGCGCCGATCGTCGCGGGCGTCTTCGCCGAGCGCGGCAACTCCTCGCTGGTGTTCCGCGGCGACGACGGCCTGGACGAGCTGACGACCACCTCCACCTCCCGGGTGTGGATCGTCCGCGACGGCAAGGTGACCGAGGAGTCCTTCGACCCGCGGGACGTCGGCCTGGACCTGGTCCCCGTCGAGGCGCTGCGCGGCGCGGACGCCTCGTACAACGCCGACGTGGCCCGGCGCCTGCTGGGCGGCGAGACCGGCCCGGTGCGGGACGCGGTGCTGCTCAACTCGGCGGCCGCCCTGGTCGCCCTGCACCCCACCGGCGCCCCCCTCGCGGAACAGATCGGCGCCGGCATGGCGAAGGCGGCCGAGTCGATCGACTCGGGCGAGGCCAGGCGGACGCTGGAGCGCTGGGTCGCGGCGAGCAACGCCTAGGGATTCGTTCGCCGGTCCCGCGATCCGGACACGGGTTGCGGGACCGCGATCACTTCACGTACGTTCCTGTACCAGGTCATGAGTGACAGTCATGAGGCCCCGGCCGACTGTCCGGCAACCCTCCGTCCGTGGCGGGGTGCCCCGGGTGAAGACCAGGCCGTAGGCAGCGAGGTCTACGGCAAGCGCGGACCCCTCTCGAAACCAGGGGTCCTGGTCATTCGAGGGAGTCTCCCGTGAGCAAGCGAATGCGCTAGGGCCGCCGAGCCCCGCCTCCGCGCACCTTCCTTCCGCTCTTCTCCTCCGTCTCTCACGGGAGCTTCGCCATGTCCGTCCCCACCGCTGCCTCCGCCCGGACCATTTGTGCCCCGCTGCCCGTTCTGGGCCGGGATGTCACCGTGCCGCTCGTCACCGGTGGCGAGGTCACCTACGCCGCGCTGGACTACGCCGCCAGCGCCCCGGCGCTCCAGCGGGTCTGGGACGACGTCGCCGCCTACGCCCCGTACTACGGCAGCGTCCACCGGGGCGCCGGGTACCTCTCCCAGCTCTCCACCGACCTCTTCGAGAACGCCCGCCGCACCGTCGCCGAGTTCCTCGACTGCCGCCCCGACGACCAGCTGGTCTTCACCCGGTCCACCACGGACTCCCTGAACCTGCTCGCCGCGGCCCTGCCCGCCGACTGCCAGGTCTTCGTCTTCGAGACCGAGCACCACGCCTCGCTGCTGCCCTGGCAGGACGCCCGGGTCACCTACCTCGACGCCCCGCGCACCCCGCAGGCGGCGGTACGGACCCTGGAGCGAGCCCTCGCCGACCGGGACCCCCACGGCCCCGCCCTGGTCTGCGTCACCGGCGCCTCCAACGTCACCGGCGAGCTGTGGCCGGTGCGGGAGCTGGCCGCCGCCGCCCACGCGCACGGCGCCCGGATCGTCCTGGACGCCGCCCAGCTCGCCCCGCACCACCCGGTGTCCGTGCGCGACCTCGACGTGGACTGGGTCGCCTTCTCCGGCCACAAGCTGTACGCGCCCTTCGGCACCGGCGTCCTGGCCGGCCGCGCCGACTGGCTCCGGGCGGCCGAGCCGTACCTCGCGGGCGGCGGCGCCAGCCGCAAGGTCAGCCGCCGCGAGGACGGGGGAGTGGAGGTGCAGTGGCACGAGAGCGCGGCCCGGCACGAGGCCGGCTCGCCGAACGTGATCGGCGCCTACGCCGTCGCCTCGGCCTGCAAGGCCCTGACGGAGGCCGGCTTCGACGGCCTGATCGCACGGGAGAACCACCTGATCGAGAAGGTCCGCACCGGCCTCGCCGAGGTCCCCGAGGTGCGGATCCTGTCGCTCTTCGGTGACGACGCCCCGCGGGTGGGCGTGATCTCCTTCGTCGTCGACGGCTGGAACAGCTCCCACTTCGCCGCCGCCCTCTCCGCCGAGTACGGCATCGGCGTCCGCGACGGACTGTTCTGCGCCCACCCCCTGCTGCGCACCCTGCTCGGCAGCGACCCCCGCTCGCAGGGCGAGTGCGGGGCCCCCGAGGCGGCGCCCGGGGAGAAGTCCCTCAACGCGATCCGCGTCAGCTTCGGCGCGGGCACCCCCGACGAGCACGTCGAACGTTTCGTGGCCGCGGTCCGGGAACTGGTCACCGACGGCGCGAAGTGGAACTACCGCACCGAGGACGGGCGCTGCGTGCCCGCGGTCTGACCCGGCGCACGGGGGGCTGGGCTAGTTGTCCAGCCCCAGCGCGAACGCGGCCTCCAGGTCGTGCTGGGAGTACGTCCGGAACGCGACGTGGGTGTCGGTGCCCTCCACGCCGGGGATCTTGCTGATCCGGCCGGGGATGACCTCGGCGAGGTCCTCGTGCTCCTTGACCCGGACCATGGCGATCAGGTCGTAGGTGCCGGTGACCGAGAAGACCTCGCTGACGCTGTCCAGCGAAGCGATCTGCTCCGCGATCTCGGGGATCCGGTCCACACTGGTCTTGATGAGGACGATCGCGGTGATCACGGTTGGTTCTCTCCCTCGGGGGCCGGCGTCGCTGGGGTGGTCCTCACTCTAGTCGCACGGCCGAACCGCACCCAGGCGAAGCAGCACCCCAGGCCGAAGCCGATCAGATGGGCCAGATAGGCGACCCCGGGGCCGCTGGAGGCCCGCCCGGCGGCCAGCCACTGCAGGGCCGCCCAGAAGGGCAGCACCACCCAGGCGGGGAAGCGCAGCGGCAGGAAGAACAGGAAGGGCAGCAGGCTGGTCACCCGGGCCCCGGGGAGCAGCACCAGGAAGGCGCCGAGCACCGCCGAGATCGCGCCCGAGGCGCCGACCAGGGACTGCTCGGAGTCCGCGTTGGCGGCCGCGTAGCCCAGCAGGGCGAGATAGCCGCAGCCCAGGTAGAACAGGGTGTACTGGACGCGGCCCATGCGCTCCTCGGTGAGCACGCCGAAGACGTAGAGGAAGAGCATGTTGCCCAGCAGGTGCACCCAGCTGCCGTGCACGAAGAGCGCGGTGGCCGGGGTGAGCGCGGCGCGCGCCGAGCCCTCGAACAGCTCGGCAGGGACCACGCCCCAGCGCCGGAAGTAGGCGCGCTGCGCGGCGTGCAGCTCCTCGCCGGTGCCGTAGGCGGGGTTCAGTCCCGAGGCCGGTCCGATCAGGAAGATCAGCGTGCACAGGGCGATGAGCCCGTAGGTGACCGGCGCGGACGGCAGCCGGACGGGGTACGCGGTCCTGGAGCTCCACTTGCTGATCATGACTACAGAGCATGACGTAACGGGGCGTACACGGACAGGCCGCCTCGCCGCCGTGGACGGCCGAGCGGCGAGTACCCGCCAGGCCGTAGGGTTACGAGCCACACGCACCGGGGAGACCGGTGAGTCACCGACACTGGAAGGAAAGAACGGTCGCGATGACGGTTCCCCTGCCGACGACCACCACACGGTGGCGCTGCACGCTCTGCGGCAACCTCACCCGTTTCGATGTGACCCGCTCGTCGAAGGTGGTCGAGTACGTCCACCTCGACCTCGCCGGTGAGCCCAAGGTCGAGGAGCGCGAGGTGGTCAGTGAGACCATCGAGTCGGTGCGCTGCCGCTGGTGCAACGCCGTGGACCAGGTGGAACTCGTGGACAGGCCGGGCGCCGGCTCCTGAGCGGAGCGGGAGCCGCCAGGACGATCCCCTCACTCAGGGGGATCCCGCATCGGCGATGGGGTGAAGACGGATGGTGGAGACCACAGGCGGGGGGCCGGACGACGGTGCCGCCGAGGTACTCGACCGTCCGCTGCCCGACGGGGTGCGCAGACGTGTCGTGCAGATCGTCTCCGACGGATTCGGCGGGCTGACCGTCGGCGAACTGCCCGCCCAGCTGAGGCAGTACGCCCGGTTCGCCCCCAACCGGCGGGCCAAGTTCGCCGGCAACGCCATGGCGGCCGCGCTGGAGACCGATCCGCTCTTCCGCCAGCGGATCGGGGAGAAGCTCAGAGAGGCGCAGCCGGAGATCACCGGCGCCCTCGACTCCGGCTCGCCGCCCCCGGCCGCGGATCCGCTCGACGTGGCGGCCGCGGCCTATGTGCTCAGGCCCACCGGCTGGGTGAAGCTGGTGACCGCGGCCGGCGAGGAGGCCCAGCGGGCCGACGCCGAGCGCGCCGACGAGGAGAGCCGGGCCGAACTGGAGCGGGTCCGCGGTGAGCTGGCCCAGGCCAGGGAGCAGACCCGGGCCGAGGCCGACCGGCTGCGCGCCGAGCTGGACGCCTCCAAGAAGGAGGCCGAGTCCCTGCACCGCAAGCTGCGGGCCGCCCTCAGCGACGTCAAGCGGGGCGAGGCCGCGCTGCGCAAGGCGCACGGCGAGATGGAGGCCGTACGGGCCGAGGCGCACGGGCAGGTGTCCGCGGCGGAGAGCGAGACACGGCGGCTGAAGGCGCGGCTCGGCGAGGCGGAGGCCGCCCTGGAGGCCACCCGCAAGGCGGCGCGCGAGGGCCGCAGCGTCGAGGACATGCGGGTGCGGCTGCTGCTGGACACCCTGCTGGACGCGGCCCAAGGACTGCGCAGGGAGCTGGCGTTGCCGCCGGTCTCGGTGCGCCCGGCGGAGACCGTGGACGCGGTCGAGCCGGGCCGGATGACCCCGAAGGACATCGCCACCCGGGCGCTGTCCGAGCACGACCCGGCCATCCTCGACCAGTTGCTGGCGCTGCCGCAGGCGCATCTGGTCGTCGACGGCTACAACGTGACCAAGACCGGCTATCCGCAGATGCCGCTGGAGAAGCAGCGGCTGCGGCTGCTCGGGCAGCTCTCCCAGCTCGCCGCGCAGACCGGCGCCGAGGTGACGTGTGTCTTCGACGGGGCCGAGCTGGCCGCCCCGGTGCTGCTGGCGCCGCCGCGCGGGGTGCGGGTGCTGTTCTCCAAGCCCGGTGTCACGGCGGACGAGTTGATCCGTCAGCTGGTGCGCGCCGAGCCGCCGGGCCGTCCGGTCATCGTCGTCTCGACCGACCGCGAGGTGGCCGACGGGGTCGCACGCGCCGGCGCGCGCCCCGTGGCTTCTGCGGTGCTTCTCAAGCGACTGTCCTGAAGGTCAACCTGCGTCGGCAATGCCCGAATTGGCGAGAATGTCACGCAACGTAGTGTCAAGTGGACATCACTGCATGTGGGTTGATGGTAAAGAATGCGGACGGTAACCGGGATAAATCGCCCAGGGATTTGATCTGATCACAGCGGGGTCACTAGGGTCTGCCTTCGAACCTTCGATCGGAAGATCACTGAGAAGAAGGAGCTCGCCTCCGTGGCGTCCCACCGTCGACCCAAGCAGCCGAGCCGCGCTCGTGTGACCGTGCTGACCACCGCCGCCGCAGCAGCCGTGGCCATCAGCTCGCAGGCGGCCAACGCCGCTCCCAGTGAGAAGCCGAGCAAGGACGAGGTCAAGGCCAAGGTCGACAAGCTCTACGAGGAGGCCGAGCAGGCCACCGAGAAGTTCAACGGCGCCAAGGAGAAGCAGGAGAAGCTCCAGAAGGAGATCTCCACGATCCAGGACAACGTGGCGCGCGGCCAGGAGGACCTCAACGAGCTGCGCGAGGGCATAGGCCTGGCGGCCGCCGCCCAGTACCGCACCGGCTCCATCGACTCCTCGGTCCAGCTGTTCCTCTCCGCGGACCCGGACGACTACCTCGACAAGGCCTCCACGCTCGACCAGTTGAGCGGCCAGCAGGTCGAGTCGCTGAAGAAGATCCAGGACAAGCAGCGCGAACTCGCCCAGGACCGCGCCGAGGCCACCGAGAAGCTCAAGGACCTCGCCGCCACCCGCACCGAACTGGGCAAGAAGAAGCAGGAAGTCCAGGACAAGCTCGGCGAGGCGCAGAAGCTCCTCAACTCGCTGACCGCCGCCGAGAAGGCCGCCCTCGCCCAGGAGGAGGCCCGCGCCAGCCGCTCCTCCGCCGACCGCGTCGACCTCGGCAACGCCGCCACCGGCTCCGGCCGCGCGATGGCCGCCTTCCAGGCCGCGCAGAGCAAGATCGGCTCGCCGTACGTCTACGGCGCCTCCGGCCCGTCCTCCTTCGACTGCTCGGGCCTGACCTCCTGGGCCTTCGCCCAGGCCGGCGTCGGCATCCCGCGCACCTCGCAGGCCCAGGCCAACTACGGCACCCGCATCTACAGCCAGTCCGACCTGAAGGTCGGCGACCTGGTCATCTTCTACGGCGACCTGCACCACGTCGGCTTCTACGCGGGCAACGGCCAGGTGCTGCACGCCCCGCGCTCCGGCACGGTCGTCCGCTACGAGTCGATCAACAACATGCCGTACCAGTTCGGCGTCCGGATCTGATCCCCCCGGACCCCCTCAAGATCACGACACCGTGCCGCCCGAACGGGCGAATCCCCACGACGTGAACTGACCGCACGCCCCGCCCATGACCTGCGTCATAGGCGGGGCGTCACTGTGCGTGCGCACGGCGGTCGTTGGTCGGTGCCCCGTCGCGGGGCTATGGTCTGCCGCGTTTCCCCCTCGCCGGGGAACGTCCCTGTCCGCCAGCGGAAGGAGCGCGGCTTCCCGTGGGGTCCCATCGTCGCCTTGTACCGTCCGGGTTCGACCGGGGCGCGTCCACCGCGCTCTGCGTCCTGTCCGCCACCGCCGCGGCCCTGGGGGCCGTCCCGGCCCTGGCCGCGCCGCACGACGACCCGCGGGGCGAGGTGGACCGCCTCTACGAGGAGGCCGAGCGGGCCACCGAGGCGTACAACAAGGCCGACGAGCGCGCGGACTCGCTGCGCGAGGAGGTCGGCCTCGCCCGGGACCGGATCGCCCGCCAGCAGGAACGCATCAACTCCATGCGGGAGTCGCTCGGTTCGCTGGCCGGGGCGCAGTACCGCTCCGGCGGCCTCGACCCCTCGCTGGCCCTGCTGTTCTCCGACGACCCGGACGACTACCTCGACAAGGCGGCCGTCCTGGACCGGATCACGGTCCGTCAGGCGGGCGAGCTGAAGGACCTTCAGGACGCGATGCGCGAGATCGCCCAGGACCGCGCCGAGACCTCCCGCAAGCTCGGGGAGCTGGAGCGCAGCCGCAAGACCGTCGCGGCCCACAAGCGGACCGTCGAGGGCAAACTCGCCAAGGCCCGCGCCCTGCTGAACTCCCTGCCCTCCGCCGAACGCGCCGCCTACGACCGGGCGTCCCGCTCCGGCCGCGAGGGCATGCCGGAACTCGGGAGCGCGGTGCCCGCCTCCGGCCGCGCCGCCAGTGCCATCGCCGCCGCCACCTCCGCCCTCGGCAAGCCCTACGTCTGGGGCGCCAACGGGCCCAGCGGCTTCGACTGTTCGGGCCTGATGCAGTGGTCCTACGCCCAGGCCGGCGTGGCCCTGCCGCGCACCTCCCAGGCACAGCGCTTCGCCGGCCCCCAGGTGCCGCTCTCCCAGGCGCAGCCCGGCGACCTGGTCACCTACCGCTCGGACGCCAGCCATGTGGGCATGTACGTGGGCAACGGCCAGGTGATCCACGCGCCCTACCCGGGGGCGCCGGTGCGCTACGACCCGGTGGGGATGATGCCGGGCGCGACGGTGACCAGGGTGTGACGGAGGTCTGACCCTCGCGGGCCGAGCCCCGTACGATCGCGGCATGGCTGGTCGACGGCGGGTGCCCGGGTCCGGTGGGGTGGTGGCGCTCTGCCTGCTCCTCGTCGCGCTCGTGGCCTGCGGCGGCCGGACCGGCGCCGATCCCGCCCGTGAGTCCGTGCAGCGGGTGCTGGACCGGCGGGCGGAGGCGATCGTCGGGCACGACGAGTCGGCCTTCGTCCGCACCGGCGCGCAGAGCTGGTTCGACCAGCTGCGCGAGGTGCCGTTCGCCCAGTGGTCCTACCGGGTGACCGGCCTCAGACGGGAGGGCGACGAGGCCACCGCCGAGGCGGAGCTGCTCTACCGCATCCGGGGCCTGGACCGCGCCCCGGTCACCGTGGCCCGCACGCTGGACCTCAGCCTGGACGCGTCCGGCGACTGGTACGTCGAGGCCGAGCGGCCCGCCGACCGGACCGCGGAACAGCTGTGGGACCAGGGCCGGGTGGAGCTGGTCCGGGGCAGGTGGGGGATCGTGCTCGGGGTCGGCCAGTCCGCCGGGCGGATGACCGCCTACGCCGACCTCGTCGACCGGGCCGTCCCCGCGGTGACCCGCGCCTGGGGCACCGGGTGGCCGCGCCGGACCGTGGTGCTCGTGCCGGAGTCGCTGGAGGGGATGGCGGGGCTGCTCGGCTCGCCGGCCTCCTCGTACCGCGGGATCGCCGCCGTGACCACCGGCGAGACCGGCACCCCCGAGGACGCGCCCGCCGACCGGATCATCCTCAACCCGGTCGCGTACGGCGTCCTGGGCCGGAGCGGCAAGCAGGTCGTGCTCACCCACGAGACCACCCATGTCGCCACCCGCGCCCACACCGGACCCGCCACCCCGCTGTGGCTCTCCGAGGGGTTCGCCGACTGGGTCGGCTACCGGGAGACCGGGCGCACCCCCACGGAGGCCGCTCCGGAGCTGTGGCAGGCGGTCACCGGGGGACAGGTGCCGGCGGGGCTGCCGACCGACGACGACTTCGCCTTCAGCGGGGACTCGGCCGGGCTGGCACGGGCCTACGAGAGCGGCTGGACGGCCTGCCGGATGATCGCGGACCGCTGGGGCGAGGCCGCGCTGCGGGAGTTCTACCGGGCCGTCGGCGCGCACGGGAAGCGGGCGGGCGCGGTCGAGGGGGCCATGGCGGAGGTGCTCGGACTCTCCGTGGAGGAGTTCACCGGGCAGTGGCGGGAGTACCTGCGCACACAGTTCGCCTGACCCGGCACCCCGAGCACTCGGGGCCCGGTTCAGGAGGCGAGGGGGGTCTCCTTGCCGCGGCTCGCCTGGGCCGGCAGCCGGGGGCGGGCGGGCCGGGTGACCGTGGAACGCCACAGGACCCGGGCGGCCAGCACCGTGGCCAGCACCAGCAGGCCGTTGCGGACGAGGAGGAGGGTGATCCCGAGGCCGTCGCTCGCGACGACGTGCGCGAACCAGACCGGGAACTCCAGCACCGTCGCCAGACAGGCCGCCAGCACCAGACAGACCGGCAGGCCCATCCGGCTGCCCCGGAAGCACCAGCACACCGCCGCCAGGCCGACCAGCCACACCATGTACTGCGGGCTGATGACCCGGCTGGTCGTGGTGAACATCAGCACCGCCACGAAGGCCGCGTCGGCCAGGGTGTGCGGCAGGAACCGGTTCGCCCGCAGCCGCCACAGCAGCAGCCAGCCGAAGGCCAGCGCGCTCAGGACCAACGCGACCGTGGAGACGACGTCCACCCACGGGCCGAGGAACTCCACCGAGCCGTAGTTCAGCAGCACCTGCCCCTCCCAGCCGAAGTGCCGGGCCACATGGAAGACCAGCGCGCCCAGCGACTCCACCTCGGTGCCGCGGTCCCGCTGGAAGGTCAGGAACGCGAAGGCGCCCGGCATCGCCAGCGCGAACACCCCCGCCAGCACACCCGCGGTGACCACGGCCGACAGCCACGCCGAGCGCCTGCGGGCGGCCACCAGCAGCAGCACCGGCCACACCTTCAGCAGCGCCGCGAACGCCGTCAGCGCGCCCATCGTCCTCGGGCGCCGGGCGCCCGCGAAGAGCGCGGCCACCGCCACCGCGGTCACCATCACGTCGTAGCGTGCGTACACCGTGGGGCCCAGCAGTGCGACGCCCACCGTCCAGACCCAGGCGCCGCGCAGGGTGCGGCCCGGGCGCGGGCCCGCGTACAGCAGCATGGCGAGGACGGCCAGGTCGGCGGTGAAGGCCAGGACGAAGAAGGCGGAGGCGTAGTCCAGGTAGAACAGCAGCGCGGGGGAGAGGATCGCCAGGGCCGCGGCGGGCGGGTACTGCCAGGTGACGTCGTCCTGCGGGAACGTTCCGGTGCGCAGCACCTCGTACCAGCCCCGGTAGATCACCGACACGTCACTGGTGACGTCCGGGCCCGGGAAGACGTGCACCTTGAACACGAGGAGCAGCAGGGCCACCCTGGTCAGGGCCCAGATCCCGAGCAGGCCCGCCAGGGACCACCGTGTGCCCGCCGTCTTCACCCAGGTCCCCTGACGTCCGCGTTCGCGTTGAGGGGAACATGATGTCCCGGGAAGCTGTGGGTCGGCCACCGGCGCGGCTGTGACGCGCGGTACGGGGCGCGAGGCCGCCTCCGATAGGGTCGGGCCCGATGCACAAGACGCTCATCGTGACGAACGACTTCCCGCCCCGCCCCGGCGGCATCCAGGCCTTCCTGCACAACATGGCCCTGCGGCTGGACCCGGAGCGGCTCGTCGTCTACGCCTCCACCTGGAAGCGCGGCCGTGAGGGCGCCGAGGCGACCGCCGCCTTCGACGCCGAGCAGCCCTTCACCGTCGTACGCGACTCCACCACCATGCTGCTTCCGACGCCGGGCGCGACCCGGCGGGCGGTCGGGCTGCTGCGCGAGCACGACTGCGCCTCCGTGTGGTTCGGTGCCGCGGCCCCCCTCGGGCTGATGGCCCCGGCGCTGCGCAGGGCGGGTGCCCGGCGGCTGGTCGCCACGACCCACGGCCACGAGGCCGGCTGGGCCCAGCTGCCCGCCTCGCGTCAGCTGCTGAGGCGGATCGGGGACGCCACGGACACGGTCACCTACCTCGGCGAGTACACCCGCTCGCGGATCGCGGACGCGCTGAGTCCGGCGGCGGCCGAGCGGATGGTCCAGCTGCCCCCGGGCGTCGACGAGAAGACCTTCCACCCGGGGTCCGGCGGTGCCGAGGTGCGCGCCCGCCTCGGTCTGACCGACCGCCCGGTCGTGGTGTGCGTCTCCCGGCTGGTCCCGCGCAAGGGCCAGGACACCCTGATCCTCGCGATGCCCCGGATCCTGGCGAAGGAACCGGACGCGGTGCTGCTGATCGTGGGCGGCGGCCCGTACGACAAGGAGCTGCGCAGGCTGGCCCGGGAGACCGGGGTGGCCGGCTCGGTCCGCTTCACCGGCTCCGTCCCCTGGTCCGAGCTGCCCGCCCACTACGGCGCCGGGGACGTCTTCGCGATGCCCTGCCGCACCCGCCGGCGCGGGCTGGACGTGGAGGGCCTGGGCATCGTCTACCTGGAGGCCTCGGCGACCGGACTTCCGGTGGTGGCGGGCGACTCCGGCGGCGCGCCGGACGCGGTGCTCGACGGCGAGACCGGCTGGGTGGTCCGCGGCGGCTCCCCGGAACAGGCGGCGGACCCGATCATCGCCCTGCTCGGCGACGCGGAGCTGCGCCGGCGGATGGGCGAGCGGGGCCGCGCGTGGGTCGAGGAGAAGTGGCGCTGGGACCTGCTGGCGGAGAAGTTGAAGACGCTGCTGTAATGCCTGCCGCCGGGGTAGGCGGAAGGAAATAATCCGCCCATGCTCCGGACATGACAGCAAAACTGATGCAGCGTCAGCTGACGAGACGTCACATATTGGGCATGGTGGCCCTGCAGACGGCCGCCGCGTCCGGTCTCACCCGCATCGGTCTCCAGTCGGCGTCGGCAGTCGAGCCGGCCGCCGTGGACAACGCCCCCGCGATCGTGGTCGGTTCGGGCTACGGCAGCTCCGTCGCCGCCCTCCGCCTCGGCCGGGCGGGAATCCGTACGATCGTCATCGAGATGGGCCGGCTGTGGAACACACCCGGCCCCGACGGCAAGGTCTTCTGCCCCACCACCACCCCCGACCGGCGCTCGATGTGGTTCCGCACCCGCACCGAGGCCCCGCTGGCCACCTTCCTGTGGCTGGACCTCGTCAACAAGGACATCAGCCCCTACCCCGGCGTCCTGGACCGCGTGCACTTCGCGAACATCTCGGTGTTCGTGGGCCGCGGGGTCGGCGGCGGCTCCCTGGTCAACGGGGGCATGGCGGTCACCCCGCTCAAGTCGTACTTCGAGGAGCAGTTCCCCTCCGTCGACTCGGACGAGATGTACGGCACCTACTTCCCCCGGGCCCGCTCCATGCTCGGCGTCAACAGCATCGACCCGGCGTGGTTCGAGTCCAGCGAGTGGTACCGCTACACCCGGATCTCCCGCAAGCACGCCACCAACGCCGGGCTGAGGACCACCTTCGTGCCGAACGTCTACGACTTCGGCCACATGCAGCGCGAGGCGGCCGGCACCGCGCCCCGCTCCGCGCTCGCCGGAGAGGTGATGTACGGCAACAACCACGGCAAACGCAGCCTGGACAAGTCCTATCTGGCCGCCGCGCTCGGCACGGGGAACGTCACCATCCACACCCTGGAGCGGGCGACCTCGATCCGCCGGGCCGCGGACGGCACGTACCTGCTCACCGCCCAGCGCATCGACGAGACCGGCGCGGTCGTCGAGACCAAGGAGTACAACTGCACGTACCTCTTCCTCGGCGGCGGCAGCGTCGGCACCACCGAACTCCTGCTGCGCGCACGGGAGACGGGCACCCTGCCCGACCTCGACGCGAGCGTCGGCACCGGCTGGGGCACCAACGGCAACGTGATGCTCGGGCGGGCCAACCACCTGTGGGACACGGTCGGCGTGAACCAGTCGACGATCCCGATGATGGGCATCGACGACTGGGCGAACACCGACAACCCGGTCTTCGCCGAGATCGCCCCGCTGCCCATGGGCCTGGAGAACTGGGTGAGCCTCTATCTGGCGATCACCAAGAACCGGGAACGGGCGTCGTTCTCCCTCTCGGGCGGCTCACTGGCGCTCGACTGGACCCCGGCACAGAGCGCCGTCTCGTCCGCCATGGCCAAGAAGCTCTTCGACCGCGTCAACCGGGCCAACGCCACGATCTACCGGTACGACCTGTTCGGCTCGCCCAGCCGGGCCTTCGCCGACGACTTCACGTACCACCCGCTGGGCGGCTGCGTGCTGGGCCGGGCCACCGACCCCTACGGCCGAGTGAAGGGATACTCCAAGCTGTACGTCACCGACGGCTCACTGGTGCCCGGCTCGCTCGGGGTGAACCCGTTCGTGACGATCACCGCGCTCGCCGAACGCACGATGGCGCGGGTCCTCGTCGAGGACACCGCGCCATAGGCGAACCCGCAGGTCGGCTCACTTCGCGTAGATCGACTCGATCTCCTGCGTGAAGTCCTTCGCCACCACGTTCCGCTTCAGTTTCAGCGACGGCGTCAGGTGGCCCGACTCCTCCGTGAACTGGGAGGACAGAATGCGGAACTTCCGCACCGATTCCGCTTTGGACACCGCGGCGTTGCCGTCGTCGATCGCCGACTGGATCGCGGCCTGAAGGTCGGCGTCCTGAAGCAGCGACGCCGCGGTGGCATCCGCGGGCTTGCCGTGCTCGGCGGCCCAGCGGCCCAGGAACTCCTCGTCGATGGTGACCAGCGCGGCCACGAACGGCCGCCCGTCGCCCACCACCATGCACTCCGCGACCAGCGCGTGCGCCCGGATCCGGTCCTCGATCACGGCCGGGGCGACGTTCTTGCCGCCCGCGGTGACGATGATCTCCTTCTTGCGGCCGGTGATCCGCAGATAGCCGTCCTCGTCGAGGGTGCCGATGTCACCGGAGTGGAACCAGCCGTCGGCGAGCGCCTCGGCGGTGGCCGCCGGGTTGTTCCAGTACTCCTTGAAGATGTGCTCGCCGTGCAGCAGCACCTCGCCGTCGTCGGCGATGCGCACCACCGAGCCCGGCAGCGGCTGGCCGACCGTGCCGATCTTCTGGCGGTCCCACGGGTTGAAGGCGGTGGCGGCACAGGTCTCGGTCAGGCCGTAGCCCTCCAGGACCGTGAAGCCCATGCCGCGGAAGAAGTGCCCGAGGCGCTCGCCCAGCGGGGCGCCGCCGGAGATGGCGTACTCGCCCCGGCCGCCGAGGACCGCGCGCAGCTTGCCGTAGACCAGCCGGTCGAAGACCTTGTGCTTGATCCGCAGGCCGATCGACGGACCCGAGGGCGTGTCCAGCGCGCGGCTGTAGGCGATGGCCGTGTCGGCGGCCTTGTCGAAGATCTTGCCCTTGCCGTCCGCCTGCGCCTTGGCCCGCGCCGAGTTGTAGACCTTCTCGAAGACCCGCGGCACGCCGAGGATCAGCGTCGGCCGGAACTCGGCCAGCTCGTCGGTGAGGTTCTTGATGTCGGGCAGACAGCCCAGCTTGATCGGCGCGATCATCGGGGCGATCTGCACCAGCCGGCCGAAGACATGGGCGAGCGGCAGGAACAGCAGCACCGAGCACTCACCGGTGCGGAACAGCGGACGCAGCCGCTCGACGACGTTGCCGCACTCGGCGAAGAAGGAGCGGTGGGTCAGCACACAGCCCTTGGGGCGGCCGGTGGTGCCGGAGGTGTAGACGATCGTCGCCGGGTCGTCGGCCTTCGCCAGCGCGCTGCGCTCGTCGACCGCCTGGTCACCGACGTCCTGGCCGAGCCGGGCCAGCTCCTCGATGCCGCCGCCCTCGATCTGCCACAGGTGCTTCAGGGCGGGCAGCCGGTCGCGCACCGACTCCACGGCCGCGGTGTGGTTGTCCAGCTCCGTCAGGATCGCGGTCGCGCCCGAGTCGTCGAGGATCCACTGCACCTGCTCCGGCGAGCTGGTCTCGTACACCGGCACGGTGATCGCGCCCGCGGACCAGATCGCGAAGTCCAGCAGGGTCCACTCGTAGCGGGTGCGGGACATCAGGGCCACCCGGTCGCCCGGCTGGATGCCCGAGGCGATGAGGCCCTTCGCGGCGGTGCGCACATCGGCGAGGAAGGCCGTGGCCGTGACGTCCTGCCAGCTGCCGCCGACCTTGCGCGCGATGACGGCGACATCGGGATGCTGCGCGGCGTTTCGGCGGACGATGTCGGTCAGATTGCCGTCCGCGGGGACCTCGTACAAAGCCGGAAGGCTGAACTCGCGCAAGAGTGCTGCTCCTCATAGGGCGCCGGCGCCACGACATTGTGTGATGCGACGGTGGGGTCCAAGGCTCGGGCAGGTGCTCGGGCGTTTCAGTGGCTGAAAACCTGAGCACGACTGGACTGCCCGGACGTTACCCGTCGGTATGGCTTCTTCGACAGGGGGTCCCGACGAGATGTTCGCTGCGTCACACGGATCGGTACCGCATGAATGGGTGGTTCTGCGCGCACAGTAGTCGACCGCTCCGAGGACTAGCCAGTAACCGCAGGTCCGGCCGCCACTGTTCACGCATGCCGCACACGCTTACGCTTGATCGCCATGGCATCCACACCAGCCGGCAGCGGCAGGACGCGCGTTCATGTGGTCAGCGACGTGCACGGCAACGCCCGTGACCTGGCCCGGGCCGGCGACGGCGCGGACGCCCTGATCTGCCTGGGTGACCTGGTCCTCTTCCTCGACTACGCGGACCACTCCCGCGGCATCTTCCCCGACCTCTTCGGCGAGCGGGCCGCCGACCGCATCGTCGAACTGCGCACCGCCCGCCGCTACGACGAGGCCCGCGAGTTCGGCGCCCGGCTGTGGGCCGGCATCGGCGCGGACCGCGGCGCGGTCATCGAGAAGGCGGTGCGCAAGCAGTACGCCGAGCTGTTCTCGGCCTTCCCGACACCGACGTACGCCACCTACGGCAATGTCGACATGCCTCCCCTGTGGCCCGAGTACGCCGGCCCCGGCACGACCGTCCTCGACGGACAGCGGGCCGAGATCGGCGGCTGGACCTTCGGTTTCGTCGGCGGCGGCCTGCGCACCCCCATGCGCACCCCGTACGAGATCAGCGACGAGGAGTACGCGGCGAAGATCGAGGCCGTCGGCGAGGTGGACGTGCTCTGCACCCACATCCCGCCGGAGGTGCCCGAACTCGTATACGACACCGTCGCCCGGCGCTTCGAACGCGGCAGCAGGGCCCTGCTGGAGGCGATCCGGCGCACCCGCCCCCGCTACTCCCTCTTCGGCCACGTCCATCAGCCCCTGGTGCGCCGGATGCGGATCGGGTCGACCGAGTGCGTGAACGTGGGGCACTTCGCCGGGAGCGGGAAGCCCTGGGCGCTGGAGTTCGGCGGGTCGGGTGCGCGGTAGCCTTCACGCTGCACACGTGCGCATGACCGCGTGCGCACGAGTACGACCTACCGGCCCGCATCTGGAGGAGCCACGGCGATGGCGGAACACACCAGCTCGAGCATCACGATCGAGGCGGCACCGGCCGATGTGATGGGGGTGATCGCCGACTTCGCCCGCTACCCGGACTGGACCGGCGAGGTGAAGGAGGCGGAGGTGCTGGCCAGCGACGGCCAGGGCCGCGCCGAGCAGGTGCGCCTGGTGATGGACGCCGGCGCCATCAAGGACGACCAGGTGCTCGCCTACACCTGGACCGGCGAGCACGAGGTGTCCTGGACGCTGGTGAAGTCCCAGATGCTGCGCTCGCTGGACGGCTCGTACATCCTCAAGCCGGCCGGTGCCGGCACCACCGAGGTCACCTACGTACTGACCGTCGACGTCAAGATCCCCATGCTCGGGATGATCAAGCGCAAGGCCGAGAAGGTCATCATCGACCGGGCCCTGGCCGGCCTGAAGAAGCGCGTGGAGACGGCCGCCCGGTAGCCAAGCGCACCGCGGCCGCGCCCCGACGGTCTACCGTTCACCCTCATGCGCACCATCCTGATCACCGGGCCGGGCGGCAGCGGCCGGACGACCGTCGCCGCCGCCACCGCGCTCGCCGCCGCCCGCGCCGGCCGGCGCACCCTCCTGCTGGGCGCCGACCGCGCCGACACCCTCGGCGCGGTCCTCGGCACGGCCACCGGACCCGAACCGGTCCCGGTCGAGGAGCGGCTCACCGCCTGGCGGCCGGACGCCGCCGCCGGGTTCCGCGACGACCTCGCGGCCTTCCAGGAACGCGCCACCACCGCCCTCGACCTCCTCGGAGCCTCCCGGCTCGACCCCGAGGAGGTCACCCCCCTGCCGGGCGCCGACGAACTGACCCTGCTGCGCGCCCTGCGCGACGCCGCCCTCTCGGAGAAGCACGACCTCCTCGTCGTCGACCTCCCCGCCACCCCGCACGCCCTCGCCCTGCTCTCCCTCCCCGAGGAACTCCGCCGCTACCTGCGCCGGCTGCTCCCGCCCGAGCGGCAGGCGGCCCGCGCCCTGCGCCCCATGCTCGGACGGCTGGCCGGCGTCCCCATGCCCGCCGAGTGGCTGTACGAGACCGCGGCCCGCTGGGACCTGGAGCTGGCCGCGGTGGAGGCCGTCGTCGCCGACCGGCGCACCACCGTCCGCCTCGTCGCCGAGCCGGGACCGGCCGGCGCCGACGCCGTCCGGGACGCCACCCTCGCCCTGGCCCTGCGCGGACTGCGCCCCGACCTCCTGGTCGCCAACCGCACCGCCCCCGAGGACTGGCCCGCCGGACTCGTCGCCCAGCAGCGCAAGACGCTGGAGGAGTGGCGGGACGCCCACGAGCTGGCCGTCGTCCCGCACCTCGGCCACGACCCCCGGGGCGCCGAGGACCTCACCGCGCTCGCCGTCCCGCCCGCCGCCCCCGAGCGGGCCGCCGTCAACGGCCGTCCCGCCACGGTCGAGTGGCCCGTCACCGACCACCGCGCCGAGGACGGCGTCCTCGTCTGGCACATCCCCCTGCCCGGCGCCATACGCGACGACCTCGACCTCGTCCGCCGCGGCGACGAACTCGTCGTCACCGTCGGCCCCTTCCGCCGCATCGTGCCCCTGCCGTCCGCCCTGCGCCGGTGCACCGTCGCCGGAGCCGCCCTGCGCGACGGCGAGCTGCGCATCCGGTTCGCCCCCGACCCCGGGCTGTGGCCCGGGACCCGGTGAACCCGGTACGCCCGTTCGGGTAACGTCGGAGGGACGAACCGTAGTCAGGAGTCCGTCATGAGCGAAGAGCTCCCGCAGCCCGAGGCCGCCGGCCAGGAGGCGGTCGACGAGGTACGGGCCACCGACGCCGACGCGTGGGCGACGGCGTGCGCCGAGGATCTCGCCTCGGAGCGGGCCCGCCACCGCGACCGGCACGGGCCGCCCCCCGGCTCCGCCGCCGAGGAGCTGCGCAAGCTCGTCGACGCCGTCAGCGACAAGCTGTCCACCCTGCAGTCCCCGCTGCTCGGCGCGGTCGCCGGACCCGCCGCCCAGCAGGTCGTCCGGCAGGTCGTGCAGCAGGCGAAGGCCGCCGTGGAACCCGTCATCGAGCGCAACCCGGACGTCTTCGACCACCTCGCGGCGGCCGGGAACGAACTCCTCGCCGCCTACCGCTCGGCCGTGCAGGCCCAGGAGCGGAACTGGACCGCGGGGGACGACCGGGGCCCCGACGGACGCCGTGACCGGGGGGACGAATCCGGTCCAGGGGAACGCATCGACTTGGATTAAAGCCCCCTCGGGTACGGTTGGCCATAGCGGGGCTCGACCGAACTGAGGGATTCATGGGACTCACCATCGGCGTCGACATCGGCGGTACCAAGATCGCGGCCGGTGTGGTCGACGAGGAAGGCAACATCCTCTCGACCCACAAGGTGCCGACCCCGGGCACGCCCGAGGGCATCGTGGACGCCATCGCCTCCGCCGTGGAAGGTGCGCGCGCCGGGCACGAGATCGTCGGCGTGGGCATCGGGGCCGCCGGGTACGTCAACCGCCAGCGCTCGACGGTCTACTTCGCACCCAACATCGACTGGCGCCAGGAGCCGCTCAAGGAGAAGGTCGAGGCCCGCGTGGGCCTGCCGGTCGTCGTGGAGAACGACGCCAACGCCGCCGCCTGGGGCGAGTACAAGTTCGGCGCGGGCAAGGGCCACCGCAACGTCATCTGCATCACGCTCGGCACCGGCCTCGGCGGCGGCATCATCATCGGCAACAAGCTGCGCCGCGGTCACTTCGGCGTGGCCGCCGAGTTCGGCCACATCCGCATGGTCCCGGACGGTCTGCTGTGCGGCTGCGGCTCGCAGGGCTGCTGGGAGCAGTACGCCTCCGGCCGCGCCCTCGTGCGGTACGCCAAGCAGCGCGCCAACGCCACCCCGGAGCGGGCCGAGGCCCTCCTCGGGCTCGGCGACGGCACCCCCGACGGCATCGAGGGCAAGCACATCTCCATGGCCGCCCGCCAGGGCGACCCGGTGGCGGTCGACTCCTACCGTGAGCTGGCCCGCTGGGCCGGCGCCGGTCTCGCCGACCTCGCCTCGCTCTTCGACCCCTCGGCGTTCATCGTCGGCGGCGGACTCTCCGACGAGGGCGACCTCGTCCTCGACCCGATCCGCAAGTCGTACAAGCGCTGGCTGGTCGGCGGCAACTGGCGGCCGGTGGCCGACGTGATCGCCGCCCAGCTGGGCAACGAGGCGGGCCTGGTGGGCGCCGCGGACCTGGCGCGGGAGCCCGACCCGGTCATGTGACGCGCTTGACGGGGCGCGAGGCCGACGGTCCTCGCGCCCCGAGCAGGACGGCGTACATTGATCGACATGGCGTCCGACGGTTCAGCCCTCGTCCGAGTCCTGAGCTACAACGTCCGCTCCCTGCGGGACGACCCCCACGCCCTGGCCAGGGTCATCCGGGCGTGCGCACCGGATCTCGTGCTGGTGCAGGAGGCCCCCCGGTTCTTCCGCTGGCGCAAGAAACTGGCCCGGCTGGCCCGCGCGGCCGACCTGGTCATCCTCACCGGGGGCGCCACCGCGGCCGGACCGGCCGTCCTGTGCGGTCTGCGCGCCACCGTCGAGCGCACCGAGGACGTCCTCCTCCCGCTCACCCCGGGGCAGCACCGGCGCGGCTTCGCCACCGCCGTCGTCCGCTTCGGCGGCGCCCGGCTCGGGGTCCTCAGCTGCCACCTCAGCCTCCACCAGCAGGAGCGCTACGAGCAGGCCGGGATGCTCCTGGACCGCCTGGCCGGGCTGGGCGTGGAGCACGCCGTCGCGGGCGGAGACCTCAACGAACGCCCCGGCGGGCGCACCTTCGGCCGACTCACCGGCACCCTCCAGGACTGCTGGGCCACCGCCCCCAGCGGCGGCGAGCACACCTGGACCCGGAGCGGGCCGCACAGCCGGATCGACGCGATCTTCGCCACCCGGGGTGTCGAGGTCCTCGGCTGCGGGGTGCCGCTGGACCTGCCCGGCGTCACGGACCCGGATCTGAGGGCGGCCACCGACCACCTGCCGGTCCTCGCCACCCTCAGAGTCCCGGCAGGTTAGGGCCCTCTTTCGCCGGCTGCGCTAGACGACCGCTCCCCGCCCCGGATCGTCGTCGTCCTCGTCGTGCGGGCGCATCCGCATCACCAGCGTGGCGAAGCCGCCCAGGAAGCCGCCGATGCCGAGCGTCGTCAGCCACCACGTCATGTCCCAGCTGAGCAGCACCGAGAGCAGCAGCAGTACCGGACCGCCGAGCACGGCCAGCCACGCGAACTTCGCCGTGGTGTCCGCGGCGGGCAGCGGCTCCGGCTCCGGCGGGACGAAGTGCCCCTCGTCGTCCTCGTCCAGGTCCTCCTCGGACGGCTCGGGCGCGGTGTAGTCGCGCGGGCCGACGCCCGGCGCGAAGGTCACGGAGGCGCCCAGGGGAGCGGCCGGCTGCTTCTCCTCCGGCTTCTCCTCGGGCTGTTCCTCGTCGTTGGTCTCGACCTCCAGGAGGGCCAGGTCCTCCACCGACTTGAACGGCTTGGAGCCGGGCGGGTCCGGCGGCTCGTCGCCGTACCCGGCGACGATGGCCGCCCACGCGGCGTCCTCGTCGAAACGGGCACCCTGGTCGTCCGGCTCGCGATCCTCGCGGTCGGAGTCGTGCTCAGCCACCTACGGCCGTCCCTTCCTTGCCGAGACTGGGTGCGAGCCGGGTCATGAACGCGTGGCTCTCCGCGAAGATCCGGTCCGCGTCATGGTCCAACGTCGCTACGTGGTAGCTCTGTTCCAGCACGATCTCGGTCACGTCCGTCGAGGAGACCCGGCCGAGCACCCGCGCCGAGTCGGCCGGCGGCACCACATGGTCGTGGAGGCTGTGCAGGAGCAGCAGCGGCTGCGTGACCTGCGGAAGCTCGCCGTCGACCCGCCGCAGGAAGTTCCGCAGGGAGTGCGCCGCGTGCAGCGGCACCCGGTCGTAGCCGACCTCCTCGCTGCCCTCCTTGGCGATGTCGCTGGCGATGCCCTTCGTGGAGGGGACGAGGTGCCGGACCACCGGGAGGGCGCGCGCGGCCGCGCCGTGCACCTTGTTGGCGGGGTTGACCACGACCACGCCGTCGATCGCGTCGCCGTGCTTCGCCGCCAGCCTCAGCGCCAGGGCGCCGCCCATCGACAGCCCCACCACGAAGAGGTGCGAGGAGCGCTCGCGCAGGGCGGCCAGCTCGCGGTCCACCTCCGCGTACCAGTCCTGCCAGCCGGTCAGGCGGAGGTCCTCCCAGCGGGTGCCGTGCCCGGGCAGCAGCGGGAGCGAGACGGTCAGTCCGCGCGCGGCGAGGTACTCCGCCCACGGGCGCAGCGACTGCGGGGAACCGGTGAAGCCGTGGCAGAGGAGCACCGAGACCTCGCCGCCCTCGTGGCGGTACGGCTCGGCTCCAGGAAGGACCGGCACCTTCGGTCTCCTGTTCATGAGGTCGGTTACAGGTACTTCACCGTACGCGACCGCACTGACACCGACCAGGGTCGTCGGGGTCTTTGACGGTGCTCCGGGTTAAGGTCTGATCGACAGACACAGGAGGCACTCGGTTGTTGTACGGCGCGATGAAGGTCGCTGTTGGGGGACCGCTCAAGGTTGCTTTCAGACCATGGGTGGAGGGCCTGGAGAACATTCCCGCCGAAGGTCCCGCGATCCTGGCGAGCAACCACCTCTCCTTCTCGGACTCGTTCTTCCTGCCCGCTGTCCTGGACCGCAAGGTCACGTTCATCGCGAAGGCCGAGTACTTCACCACCCCCGGAGTCAAGGGCCGGCTGACGGCCGCGTTCTTCAAGGGTGTCGGCCAGCTCCCCGTGGACCGCTCGGGCGCCCGCGGCGCGGGCGAGGCGGCGATCAAGAGCGGCATAGACGTGCTGGAGCGCGGTGAGCTCTTCGGGATCTACCCCGAGGGCACCCGCTCGCCCGACGGCCGGCTCTACCGGGGCAAGCCCGGCGGCCTGGCGCGCGTGGCGCTCGCCACCGGGGCGCCGGTCATCCCCGTCGCCATGATCGACACCGAGAAGATCCAGCCACCGGGGAAGGTCGTCCCCAAGCTGATGCGTCCGGGCATCCGGATCGGCGAGCCGCTGGACTTCAGCCGCTACCAGGGCATGGAGCACGACCGCTTCGTGCTGCGCGCGGTGACCGACGAGGTCATGTACGAGATCATGCAGCTCTCCGGCCAGGAGTACGTCGACATCTACGCCACCGCCGCCAAGCGGCAGATCGCGGAGGCGGCGAAGGCCGAGAAGGAGGCGGAGAAGGCGGCCCGGGCCGCCGCCGCCCAGGCCGACCAGGACCGGGCCGACAAGGAACGGTCCGAGTCCTAGGGACGGCGGGTCGCGAACGAGGGGCGGGGAGTTGACCACGCGCGAGCGGGTTCTGAGGATGTCGGTCGAGCAGCCGCTGTGGCGTGCGCTCATGGGCTACCGGGTCCTCACCCTGGTGTACGCGGTCGGCCTGTTCGTCAGCGCCTACGACGAGTTCGCCCGCCCCTGGATCGCCATCGGCTACTTCGCCGTACTGACCGTGTGGACGTTCGCCACCCTGCCCAGGGTCGCGAGCGCCGCCGCCTGCGGCCGGCGGTTCCTCGCCGCCGACCTCACGATCGCGCTGGCCGGCATCCTGCTGACCCGGGTCGCCGACTCGGCCGCGCACATCGAGGCGGGCAGCCCGACGCTGCCGTCGATCTGGACCGCAGGGTCGGTGCTGGCCTTCGCGATCAAGGGCGGCTGGCGGTGGGCGGCCTTCGCCTCCACCCTGGTCGCCGTCGCCAACCTGGTGCACCGCGGCTCCCCGACCCGGGACACCGTCCACGCGGTGATCCTGGTCTGGGTCGCCTCCATCGCCATCGGCTACGTCGTCGAGGTCGCCCGCGCCTCCGAGCGCACCCTCGCCCGGGCCCTGGAGATCGAGGCGGCCACCAGGGAGCGCGAGCGGCTCGCCCGGGACATCCACGACAGCGTGCTCCAGGTGCTCGCCATGGTGCAGCGGCGCGGCGCCGTCATCGGCGGCGAGGCCGCGGAGCTGGGCCGGCTCGCCGGCGAGCAGGAGATCGCGCTGCGCACCCTGGTCTCCGGCGGCCTCACCCCCGTGTCCCGGGTGTCGGAGGACGCCGCCGAGGGCGCGCTCGTACGGGCCGTGGAGGAGGCGGACGACGACGGCCCGCTGGACCTGCGCGCACTCCTCGCCCCCTACGCCGCCTCCCGGGTCAGCCTCGCCGAGCCCGGCGCGCCCGTGGAACTGCCGCCGGCCTCCGCGCGGGAGCTGGCCGCGGCCGTGGGGGCGGCGCTGGACAACGTCCGCAGGCACGCGGGCGAGCAGGCGCGGGCATGGATCCTGGTGGAGGACGAGCCGGACTCGGTCGTCGTGACCGTCCGGGACGACGGACCGGGCATCCCCGAGGGCCGGCTCGCGCAGGCCGAGGGCGAGGGGCGGCTCGGGGTCGCCCAGTCCATCCGGGGCCGGCTGCGGGACATCGGGGGCAGCGCCGAACTGATCTCGGTGCCCGGGCAGGGCACCGAAGTCGAACTGAAGGTACCGAAGCAGAGGTCCCGGGGGATCCGATGAGTGAGCAGTCAAGCGTCCAGATCAAGGTCATGGTGGTCGACGACCACCCGATGTGGCGGGACGCCGTCGCGAGGGACCTCGCCGAGTCCGGGTTCGACGTGGTCGCCACCGCGGGCGACGGCGAGCAGGCGGTGCGCCGCGCCAAGGCGGCGGCGCCCGACGTCCTGGTCCTCGACCTCAACCTGCCCGCCAAGCCCGGCGTCCAGGTCTGCAAGGAACTCGTCGCCCACAACCCTGCGCTGCGCGTCCTGGTGCTCTCCGCGAGCGGGGAGCACGCCGACGTGCTGGAGGCCGTGAAGTCGGGCGCCACCGGCTACCTGCTGAAGTCGGCGTCCACCGAGGAACTGCTGGACGCGGTCCGCCGTACCGCCGTCGGCGACCCGGTCTTCACCCCGGGCCTGGCCGGTCTCGTCCTCGGCGAGTACCGCCGCCTGGCCTCCGAGCCCGCCCCGGCCGACCGGGACACCGACCAGCCGGGCGCCCCGCAGCTCACCGAGCGGGAGACCGAGGTGCTGCGGCTGGTCGCCAAGGGCCTGAGCTACAAGCAGATCGCCGAACGCCTCGTCATCTCCCACCGCACGGTGCAGAACCACGTCCAGAACACCCTCGGCAAGCTCCAGCTCCACAACCGCGTCGAACTCGTCCGCTACGCCATAGAGCGCGGGCTCGACGACGTCTAGAGGCACTCGTAGGCCAAACGCCCCACGATTCACCGGAATTGCCGCACCGACCCATCCCGCTGTGACCTGGATCACTATTAGCGTGGCCTCACCAGGAAACCGCGGCGAAGGGACAATTCCATGCGGGTCGGAGTACTGACCGGAGGCGGTGACTGCCCCGGGCTCAACGCCGTCATCCGGGCCGTCGTCCGCAAGGGCGTTCAGGAGTTCGGCTACGACTTCACCGGCTACCGGGACGGCTGGCGCGGTCCGCTCGAGGGCGACACCGTGCGTCTCGACATCCCCGCCGTACGCGGCATCCTGCC
The DNA here is from genome assembly GCF_040299205.1 of Streptomyces sp. NPDC000983. Taxonomy (NCBI): domain Bacteria; kingdom Bacillati; phylum Actinomycetota; class Actinomycetes; order Kitasatosporales; family Streptomycetaceae; genus Streptomyces; species Streptomyces sp. NPDC000983. The sequence continues at coordinate 39,286 of NZ_JBEPBM010000010.1, forward strand.
CCGGGGCGGCACCATCCTCGGCTCCTCGCGCACCAACCCCCTCCAGCAGGAGGACGGTATCCGGCGGATCAAGGAGAACCTGGCCAAGCAGGAGGTGGACGCGCTCATCACGATCGGCGGCGAGGACACCCTCGGGGTCGCCGCCCGGCTGTCCGACGAGTACGGCGTGCCCTGCGTCGGCGTCCCCAAGACCATCGACAACGACCTCTCCGCCACCGACTACACCTTCGGCTTCGACACGGCCGTCGGCATCGCCACCGAGGCCATCGACCGGCTGCACACCACCGCCGAGTCCCATATGCGGGTCCTCGTCGTGGAGGTGATGGGCCGTCACGCCGGCTGGATCGCCATCCACTCCGGCCTCGCGGGGGGCGCCAACGTCATCCTCATCCCCGAACAGCGCTTCGACATCGAGAAGGTGTGCGCCTGGGTGACCTCCCGCTTCAAGGCGTCGTACGCGCCCATCGTGGTCGTCTCCGAGGGCGCGATGCCCCGGGACGGCGACATGGTGCTCAAGGACGAGTCCCTGGACGCCTTCGGGCACGTCCGGCTCTCCGGGGTCGGCGAGTGGCTGGCCAAGGAGATCGAGAAGCGCACCGGCAAGGAGGCCCGCACGACCGTCCTCGGGCACGTCCAGCGCGGCGGCACCCCGAGTGCCTTCGACCGCTGGCTCGCCACCCGCTTCGGGCTGCACGCCATCGAGGCGGTCCGGGACGGCGACTTCGGCAAGATGGTCGCGCTGCGCGGGACGGACATCGTCCGGGTCCCCATCGCGGAGGCCACGGCACGGCTGAAAACGGTCGATCCGGCGCTGTACGACGAGGTCGGGGTCTTCTTCGGCTGACCCGGCGGCACCCGGCCCAGGGCCGTAATGTGGCCCGTAGCCGATCAGAACGGGAGCAGTCGTGGAGATTCTCGCCTTTGGGGTCCAGGCGGAGGAGAAGCCCCTGATCGAGCGGGGTTTCGCCGGCCATCACGACGTCCGCTGCCTGGACGTCTTCCTGAGCGAGGACACCGCACCCATCGCGGCCGGCTACGAGGCCGTCTCCACCAGCGTCAACGCCGACCTCGGCGGCCGCGTCCTGGAGATCCTCGCGGCCGGCGGCACCCGGCTGGTCGCCCAGCGCTCCACCGGCTTCAACAACATCGACCTCGCCGTCGCCGAACGGCTCGGCATGACGGTCGCCCGGGTCTCCTACTACTCGCCGTACTCCGTCGCCGAGTTCGCCTGGACCCTCGCCATGGCGGTCAACCGCCGTGTCGTCCGCGCCTCCACCCGCACCCGGGACTTCGACTTCCGGCTGGACGGGCTGATGGGCCGCGACATGCACGGCCGCACCGCGGGCGTCCTCGGCACCGGGAAGATCGGCGAGTCGTTCGCCCGCATCGCCCACGGCTTCGGCATGAAGCTGCTCGGCTGGGACATCGCCGAGAACCCCGCCTGCATGGAACTCGGCATGAGGTACGTCCCCAAGGACCAGCTCCTCGCCGAGTCCGACCTGGTCAGCCTGCACGTCCCGCTGATGCCCGAGACGTACCGGCTGATCGACGCGGGCGCCCTGAAGGAGATGCGGGACGACGCGATCCTGGTCAACTCCAGCCGCGGCGGCCTGATCGACACCGCGGCCCTGGTCACCGAACTGCGCGCCGGCCGCTTCACCGGCGTCGGCCTCGACGTCTACGAGGCGGAGGCGGGCCTGTTCTTCCTCGACAAGTCGCTGGAGGCGATCGAGGACGACACCCTGGCCCGCCTGGTCACCTTTCCGAACGTCCTGGTCACCTCCCACCAGGCGTACTACACCGAGGACGCCGTCGGCCAGATCGTCGACGCCACGGTGAAGAACGTCCGGGACTACGTGGCCGGCCGCCTCTCGGAGAACGTGCTGGTGCCGCGCAACTGAGCCATCAGCTCACGGACGATCGCCGCGCCGTCCAGCGTCAGCACCGACTCGGGGTGGAACTGCACCCCGGCGAATCCGCGCCCGCGCAGCGCGTGCACCTCGTGCGTGGCGCTGCGGCTGACCTCCACGCCGTGCGCGGCCAGCTCCCGGGCCGCCTCCTCGTCGCAGCGCGCCACGAAGCTGTTGTAGAAGCCCACGGTCTCCGGGCGCCCGAACAGGTCCACCGTCGTCTGCGCCCCCTGGTACGGCACCTCCTTGCGGACGATCTCCAGACCCAGCTCGGCCGCGATCAGCTCGTGCCCGAGGCAGACCCCGAGCACACCGTGCCGGTGCTCGCGCAGCACGGTCGCGGTCAGCTCCCGCAGGAACCGCATCTTCGCGTCGGCCCGGTCCCCGGGGTCGCCCGGGCCCGGGCCGAGGACCAGCGGGCCCGGGTGGGCGAGGACCGCCCCCCGCAGCCCCGGCTCGTCGTAGCGCCGGACGGTCACCTCCAGACCGGCCGCCCGCAGGACGTGCGCGAGCATCGCGGTGAAGGTGTCCTCCCCGTCGACCACCAGCGCGTGCCCGGACAGTTCCCCGCTCCGCTCCTGCATCCGCAGCCAGAACGGCGCGAGGGAGGCCCGCCGCCCGTCCAGCGCGGCCCGCACCCGCGGATCGTCCGCCAGCCGCGGCCGTACGGCGTCCGCGTCCGGGCGGCCCTCCCGCACCCCCAGCGCGGCCAGCACCCCCGCCGCCTTCGCGTGGGTCTCGGCGACCTCGCCCGCCGGGTCCGAGCCGCGCACGAGCGTCGCGCCGACCGGGACCCGCAGACGCCCGTCCCGGGAGACGTCGGCGGTGCGGATGAGGATGGGGGAGTCCAGGGTCTGCGCGCCACCGGAGTCCCGGCCCACCAGGGCCAGCGCGCCGGCGTAGTAGCCGCGCCCCCCGCTCTCGTACCGCTCGATGACCCGGCAGGCGTTCTGCACGGGCGAGCCGGTGACGGTGGCCGCGAACATGGTCTCCCGCAGCACCTCCCGCACGTCCAGCGAGGATCTGCCGCGCAGCTCGTACTCGGTGTGCGCGAGGTGGGCCATCTCCTTCAGCCGCGGCCCCACCACGACCCCGCCCATGTCGCCGACGGTGCACATCATCTTGAGCTCCTCGTCGACGACCATCGACAGCTCCTCGATCTCCTTGCCGTCGGCGAGGAAGTCCAGCAGACGCTCCGGTGTCGGACCCTCGGCCGGGTAGCGGTAGGTCCCGCTGATCGGGTTCATCACGACCGTGCCGCCGGACATCCGCACATGCACCTCGGGGCTCGCCCCGACCAGCGTGCGCTCCCCGGTGTGCACGACGAACGTCCAGTACGCCCCCCGCTCGCCCTCCAGCAGCCGCCGGAACAGCGCGAGCGCGTCGGCGCGGGAGAAGCCCGGGATGTGCCCCTCGTAGGTCCGCCGGATCACGAAGTTCGCGCCCTCGCCCCGGCCGATCTCCTCGCGCAGCACCCGCCCGACGGTCTCGGCGTACTCCTCGTCCGCCACGTCGAAGGCGCCGCCCTCGACGCGCACGTCGTGCGACGGGAGCAGGCGCAGGGCCTCGGCGAGCGGGACGCCGAAGGACTCCTCCGGGACGAGCGCGGTCAGCGGGGTGCCGTCGTCGCGGACGTCGAAGCCGCGCTCGCGGATCTGCCGGAAGGGGACCAGCGCGAGGCACTCGTCGGGCAGGTCGGCGAGGCGGTCGTGGTCGGCGACCGGGCCGACCAGGACCTCGATCAGGTCGTGGTCGTGCCCCGGGGTACGGCGGCGCAGCAGGGCGAACGGGCGGGGGTCGTCGAGCAGGTCCAGCAACTGCATGGGTCCGTCTTCCTTCTCAGCTGGGAGGAACGGACCCCGGACACACCGAAGGCCGCCCTCGGGCGGCCTTCGCGAAGTCTTGAGTACGCGCAGTCAGCGGGCCGCCGGAGAAGCGGTCCACCACCAGTTCTGGATCTGGGTCGAGTGCGCGAACATGCCGAGCACCCTACCCCAGGAACCGTGTCCGAGTCGCGTATCTCGTGTCTCAATTGGTGGTCATGGGGCTGGACGTCCGACACGACCCCGTAATGTTGAGGCGTGACCGTGAACGCTAAGACCAGCGCGAGCGCTGGCAACACCTGGCGAGACCTGCCCGCGGCGCAGCAGCCCGAGTACCCCGACACCGAGGCTCTGCGCGCAGTGATCGCGGACCTCGAGTCGTATCCGCCGCTCGTCTTCGCGGGCGAGTGCGACCAGCTGCGCGCCCGGATGGCGGCCGTCGCCAAGGGAGAGGCGTTCCTCCTCCAGGGCGGCGACTGCGCCGAGGCCTTCGACGCCGTGTCCGCCGACCACATCCGCAACAAGCTCAAGACCCTCCTGCAGATGGGCGCCGTGCTGACGTACGCCGCCTCGGTGCCGGTCGTGAAGGTCGGCCGGATCGCCGGCCAGTACTCCAAGCCGCGCTCCAAGCCGACCGAGACCCGCGACGGCGTGACGCTGCCCACCTACCGGGGCGACTCCGTCAACGGCTTCGACTTCACCGAGGAGTCCCGCGTCCCGGACCCCGAGCGGCTGAAGCGGATGTACAACGCCTCCGCCTCCACGCTCAACCTGGTGCGCGCCTTCACCACCGGCGGCTACGCCGACCTGCGCCAGGTGCACGCCTGGAACCAGGACTTCGTGAAGTCCTCGCCGTCCGGCCAGCGCTACGAGCAGCTCGCCCGCGAGATCGACAACGCGCTGAACTTCATGCACGCCTGCGGGGCCGACCCGGAGGAGTTCAAGACCGTCGAGTTCTTCGCCTCGCACGAGGCGCTGCTGCTCGACTACGAGTCCGCGCTCACCCGCGTCGACTCCCGCACGGGCCGGCTCTACGACGTCTCCGGCCACATGGTGTGGATCGGTGAGCGCACCCGGCAGCTGGACGGCGCGCACATCGAGTTCGCCTCGAAGATCCGCAACCCGATCGGCATCAAGCTCGGCCCGACCACGACGGCCGAGGAGGCGCTGCAGTACATCGAGCGCCTGGACCCGGACCGCGAGCCGGGCCGGCTGACCTTCATCGTCCGCATGGGCGCCGACAAGGTCCGCGACAAGCTGCCCGAGCTGATCGAGAAGGTCACCGCCTCCGGCGCCACCGTGGCCTGGGTGACCGACCCGATGCACGGCAACACCTTCGAGGCGGCCTCCGGTCACAAGACCCGGCGCTTCGACGACGTGCTCGACGAGGTCAAGGGCTTCTTCGAGGTCCACAAGTCCCTCGGCACGCACCCGGGCGGCATCCATGTCGAGCTCACCGGTGACGATGTCACCGAGTGCGTGGGCGGCGGCGACGAGATCTTCGTCGACGACCTGCACCAGCGCTACGAGACGGCCTGCGACCCCCGCCTGAACCGCAGCCAGTCCCTTGACCTGGCCTTCCTGGTCGCCGAGATGTACCGGGACCAGTAGCCGCTTCGGTTCTCGCACGGCAGCGGCGTGGGGCGCGGATCACATACGATCCGCGCCCCACGCCACTTTTATGACTCCTGTGTGCCGGGTAAGGTTAGGTTAGCCTCACCGATCAATCGGGACGGGCACCACCAATCGATCCCGGCGGGAGGTGAACCGCGTGTACGTCTGCAGTTGCTTCGGCATCACCGAGCAGCAGGTGAGGAAGCACGCCGAGGACGGCGCCTGCACCCCTCGCCAGATAGCCTCGGCCAGCAAGGCGGGCACCGACTGCGGTTCGTGTGTGCGCAAGATCCAGGCGCTGCTGGGCCGGGGCGCGTGCCCCCGCCGCGAGCTGGCCGACCAGGGCCGCCCGGTCCTCACCGAGCTGGAGAAGCTCGAAGAAGCCGCCTGAGTGCCGGACGTGACGGGCGCTAGCTCGGCTGCTCGATCTGCTGCGCGAGGTAGAGCGCCTCGCCGAGCGACTCGATGAGTTCCAGCTGGGTGTCGAGGTAGTCGATGTGGTGCTCCTCGTCCTCCAGGATCTCCTCGAAGATGTTCGCGGACGTGATGTCGCCCTTGTTCCGCATCACCTCGATACCGCGCTTGAGGCGGTCGATCGCCTCCACCTCCACCTGCCGGTCCGCCTGGAACATCTCGGTGACGGTCTGGCCGACCCGGACGTGGAAGAGCCGCTGGTAGTTGGGCAGACCGTCCAGCATCAGGATGCGCTCGGTGAGCTTGTCCGCGTGCTTCATCTCGTCGATGGATTCTTCACGCGTGTACTTGGCGAGCTTGGTCCAGCCCTTGTTGTCCTGGATCCGGTAGTGCAGCCAGTACTGGTTGATCGCCGTCAGCTCGCCGGTGAGCTGCTCGTTGAGGAATTCGATGACCTCGGGGTCGCCCTGCATCGCAGAGGCTCCTTCCAGGGATACGGGGGAACAGGCGGGTTCGGCCGCATCCTTGCACCGGTCTCGAAGATCGTCCAGTAAGTCTCCACTTAGTAAGTTAGTACATGCTTAGTCCAATTCGTTCGGATATGGGATAACGCTGGTCAAGTGCACTGCCTCGGGTCTGTCAGGATGGAGACATGGGTCAGCCGGTGGAGAGCGCATCAGGAGGAGCGGAACAGACGGAGCTTCCGCCGGGTCAGCGACTCCAGCGCGGCTGGCCGGTCACCCACTACGGACCGGTCCCCAAGTTCCGCCCCGAGCGCTGGGAGTTCAGGGTCTTCGGCGCCACCGCCGACGGTGAGAAGCACTGCTGGAACCACGAGGAGTTCGCGGCCCTGCCGTACACCAGCGTGGTGGCCGATCTGCACTGCGTCACGAAGTTCAGCATGCTCGGTGCCGAGTGGGGCGGGATTCCCGCCCGGACCGTCCTGGAACTCGCCCCGCCCGCCGAGACCGTCACCCATGTGATGGTGTGGGCCGAGTACGGCTTCAGCTCCAACCTCCGGCTCGCCGACTTCGCCGCCGAGCGCACCATCTTCGCCACCCACAAGGACGGCGAGCTGCTCACCGCGGAGCACGGCTTCCCGCTCCGCCTGGTCGTGCCCCACCTCTACGCCTGGAAGGGCCCCAAGTGGGTCCGGGGCGTGGAGTACATGACCGCCGACCGGCGCGGCTTCTGGGAGGAGCGCGGGTACCACAACATCGGCGACCCCTGGAAGGAACAGCGCTACTCCTACCAGGAACTCCCGGGCGACGGCCCCGAACTCTGACCCGCCGGCGCTCAGCCGTCCCTGAGCTTCTTCAGCCGCTCCACGTCCGCGGCATGCCCCTCCCTGCCGCCGGGCGTCTCGATGATCAGCGGTACGCCCTCGGTGGCGGGGTGCGTCATCAGCGCCCGGAACGGGTCCTCGCCGATGTGGCCGGAGCCGATGTTCTCGTGCCGGTCCTTGTGGGCGCCGACCACGTCCTTGGAGTCGTTGGCGTGGATCAGCTTCAGCCGCCCCTCACCCACCGTGTCCACCAGCAGGTCCAGGGTCTGGTGCATGCCGTCCGGGCCGGTCAGGTCGTGGCCGGCGGCGAAGATGTGGCAGGTGTCGAGGCAGACGCCCAGCTTCGGGTGGGCGTCCAGGGCCTCGAAGTACGGCCCGAAGTCCCAGGTGCGCGAGCAGAGCGAGGAGCCCTGGCCCGCGGTGGACTCCAGCAGCAGGAACGGGTCCTCGTCGTGGGTCAGCTCGTCCAGCAGCGGCAGCAGGTACTCCCGCACCTGCTTCAGCGCCACCGAGCGGGCCCGGCCGCCGGTCGCGCTGCCCGTGTGCACGACCACGCCCAGCGCGCCGATCTCCCGGCCGCGCCGCAGCGAGTGGCGCAGCGACTCCACCGACCTCTCCGCGGTCGCCTCGGTGTGCGAACCGAAGTTGATCAGATAGGGGGCGTGCACGTACGCCGGTATCGAGCCCTCCGCGCAGGCCGCGCGGAACTCCTCGTCCTGGCGCGGGTTGCCGCCCGGGGTGGCCCAGCCGCGCGGGTTGGCGACGAAGACCTGCACGGTCTCCGCCTTCAGCTCGCGGGCGTAGGACAGACCCACCGAGTTCAGTCCGCCGGCCACCGGGACATGGCCGCCGACGGGGTTGCGCAGCCGTCCGGCGGCCTCGGGTGCCCCGGTCACCGGATCTCGATGGTGATCGTGGAGCCCTTGGGCGCGGTGTCGCCGCCCGCCACGGACTGGTCGCGCACGGTGTCGCCGAACAGCCCGAGCAGCCCGCGGTCCTCGTCGACCTCGAAGCCCGCCGCCTCCAGCGCGGCCGTGGCGTCGCCGACCGAGTCGCCGACCACGTCCGGGACCTCGACCATCTCCGGGCCCTTGGACAGCGTCAGCGTCACCGTGTCACCGACGACGACCTCGCTGTCGGCCTCCGGGCTCTGCAGGGCGACCGCGCCCTTGTCGAAGTCGGCGGAGGTGACCTGCTCCTCGGCGACCCGCACCTTCAGCCCGGCCTCCGTCAGCTCGGCCCTGGCGTCCTCGAGGCTCTCGCCCGTGACGTCGGGGACGTCGACCGGGCGGCCCTTGCTGACGATCAGGGCGACGGCGGAGCCCGAGCGTCGCTCGGTGCCGGCCTCGGGGGTCGTGGAGACCACCGAGCCCCGGGCCACGGAGTCGCTGAACTCCCGGGTCACCATGCCCGGCTCCAGACCCGCCTTCGACAGCAGCTCCTTCGCCTTGTCCAGGCGGTAGCCCTCCAGCTCCGGGACGGCCACCACCTCGGGACCCTTGGAGACCACCAGGTTCACGGCGTCGTTGTCCCGGATGCGGCTGCCGGCCTCCGGGTCGGTGCTGATGACCTTCCCCCGCTCGACGGTGTCGCTGTAGGCGCGCTCCACCTTGCCGACCTCCAGACCGGCCTGCTCCAGCCGGTCCTCGGCCTTCGCCTCCGTCTGCGTCAGCAGCGCCGGGACCCGGGTGAACTGCCCGGAGTTGATGTACCACACGCCCGCGCCGACCCCGAGGACGAGCAGCACGGCGGCCACCAGCGCCAGCGGGCCGCGCCGCCGGGCCGCCGAGCCCGTACGGGGCGCGCGCGGCGGCGGGGGCGGGCTCGCCAGGCGGCTGGTCCGGTTGAAGGGGTCCTGCCCGGCCTCCTCGTCGACCGGCAGTGGGCGCGGCACGGTCAGCGAACGCGGGATGACGCTGGTGCGGTCGTCGGCGTTGTCGTGCTCGTCGGACAGCGCCTGCGGGGGCAGCGCGTCCAGCTGCTCCTCGGTGAGCGCGGCCCGCGTGCGGCGGGCCTCGGCGAGCAGGGCGACCGCGTCGTGCGGGCGGACCTCCGGGGTGCGGGCGGTGGCCGAGGCGACCAGCGCGTCCAGCTCGTACGCCAGTCCGGGCACGGCCGCGGAGGGCGGCGGGACGTTTTCGTGCAGGTGCTTGTAGAGCACTATCGCGGGGGAGTCCCCGTCGTGCGGCTTCTCCCCGGTGAGCATCTCGTACAGGACGACACCGCACGCGTACACGTCGACCCGGGCGTCGGCGATGCCGGGCTGCTCGATCTGCTCGGGTGCCAGGTAGGAGACCGTGCCGAGGACGGCACCGGTGGTGCTGGTGACCGAGTCCACCGAGCGGACCAGCCCGAAGTCGGCGACCTTGACCCGGCCGTCGTCCCCTATGAGCACGTTCTCCGGCTTCATGTCCCGGTGGATGAACCCGGCCCGGTGCGCGGCGCCGAGCGCGGCGAGCACCGGCTCCAGGATGTCCAGGGCGGCCCGCGGCTGGAGCGCCCCGCGCTCGCGCAGCACGTCCCGCAGGGTGCAGCCGGCGATGTACTCCATCGCGAGGTACACGTACGACCCGTCGGTGCCCTGGTCGAAGACCTGCACCACGTTCGGGTGCGCGAGGCGGGCGACGGACTTGGCCTCCCGGATGAACCGGTCGACGAACGTGGCGTCGGCCGCGAGCCCGGGGTGCATCACCTTCAGCGCGAGGACACGGTCGAGCCGGGTGTCCACGGCCCGGTAGACCGTGGCCATCCCACCGACGGCGATCCGCGCCTCGACGCGGTAGCGGCCGTCGAGCACCTGCCCGACCAGCGGGTCCTGAAGGGTCGTATCCACGCAGGCGAGTCTACGAGCCGGGACCGACAGGCCCGCCGCTCAGGCCGGAACAGGGGCGGTACTGAAGCCGTCCTGTGACGCAACGCACGCGCACGTTCAGAATGCGGGACGCTCCGGGTCGAACACGGCCGTCCCGGCCACGGGGGAGGACGCCTCGGCGAAGTGGCGGCGCGGGATGCGGCCCGCGCGGTGCGCCAGCCGCCCCGCCTCCACCGCGTGCCGCATCGCGTCGGCCATCAGCACCGGCTCCTTGGCTCGGGTGACGGCCGAGGCGAGCATCACACCCGCGCACCCCAGCTCCATCGCCAGCGCCGCGTCCGAGGCCGTACCGGCCCCCGCGTCCAGGATCACCGGCACGCGCGCGTGCTCCACGATCAGCTGGAAGTTGTGCGGGTTGCGGATGCCGAGCCCGGAGCCGATCGGCGAGCCCAGCGGCATGATCGCCGCGCAGCCGACGTCCTCCAGCTTCCGCGCCAGCACCGGGTCGTCGTTGGTGTACGGCAGCACCGTGAAGCCGTCGTCCACCAGGGTCTCCGCCGCGTCCAGCAGCTCGATCGGGTCCGGCAGCAGGGTCCGCTCGTCGGCGATGACCTCCAGCTTGACCAGGGAGGTGCCGAGGGCCTCGCGGGCCAGTCGGGCGGTGAGCACGGCCTCGCCGGCGGTGTAGCAGCCCGCCGTGTTCGGCAGCACGCGGATGCCGAGCCGCTCCAGCACCGACAGCACCGAACCGCGCACCGAGGCGTCCACCCGGCGCATCGCGACCGTGGTCAGCTCGGTGCCGGACGCCGTCAGCGCCCGCTCCAGCACGTCCAGGCTGGGCGCCCCGCCGGTGCCCATGATCAGCCGGGACGAGAACGCCGTACCGCCGAGGACGAAGGGATCGTCGGCCATGGGTCAGCCTCCTTGGACGGCGGTGAGGACCTCGACGCGGTCCCCCTCGCACAGGGACGTCGAGGACCAGCGGTCGCGCGGGACGACGGTCTCGTTGAGCGCGGCGGCCACCCCGGTGGGCGCCGCGGTGAGCGAGCGCACCAGCGTGTCGAGCGCGGTGCCCGGCTCGATCCGCCGCCGCTCGCCGTTGACCGAGATGTTCATACGGGCTGCTCCTGGAGTGCGAACCGCCGGGGGCTGAACGGACGGGCCTCGTCCGGCAGCTCGCCGGTGGTCAGGGCGTGTGCGAGCGCGTCGCCGGTGACCGGGGTGAGCAGGACGCCGTTGCGGTAGTGCCCGGTGGCCAGGTGCAGGCCGTCGAGGGCGGTCGGGCCGAGCAGCGGCGCGTTGTCGGGGGTGCCGGGGCGCAGGCCGGCCCGGGTCTCGGTGAGCGGCAGCTCGGTGATGCCGGGCACCAGTTCGTGCGCGTCGCGCAGCAGCTCGTACACGCCGCCCGCGGTCACCGTGGTGTCCCAGCCGAGCTCCTCGCTGGTCGCGCCGACGACCAGTTCGCCGTTCTCGCGGGGCACCAGGTAGACCTGGCTGCCGCGCACCACCGCGCGTACGGTCCGGCTCAGGAACGGCGCGTGCCGCCGGGGCACGGTCAGCCGCAGCACCTGCCCCTTCACGGGCCGTACGGGAGGGAGCACGTCCTCGGGCACGCCCGCCAGGCGCCCGCTGAGGCTGCCGGTGGCGAGGACCACCTGGCCGGCGGGGAGCGGGGTGCCGTCCTCGGTCGTGCAGCCGGCGGCCCGGCCGCCGGTGACGGTCAGGCCGGCCGCCCACGCCCGGTGGAAGACCACGCCCGCCCGCTCGCAGGCGGTCACCAGCGCCCGCGCGAGGCGGCGCGGGTCGATCTGGTGGTCGCCGTCCACCCGGAGCCCGCCGCGCACGCCCGGCGCGAGCATCGGCTCCAGACGCCGGCAGTCCCGCCCGGACAGCCACTCGGAGTCGAGCCCCGACTCCCTTTGCAGCGCGTGCAGTTCGCGCAGATGCGCGCGGTCGTCGGCGTCCAGCGCGACGGCGAGCGTGCCGCACCGGCGGTACCCGAGGTCCTGGCCGGTGAGGTCGGTCAGTTCGGCCCTGAACTCGGGGTACCGGCGCGCCGAGGCGAGGTTCAGGCCGAGCAGCGTCTGCTCGCCGTAGTGCAGTTCGGTGACGGCGGCCAGCATGCCGGCCGCCACCTGGGCGGCGCCGCCGCCCGGCTCGGGGTCCACCACGGCCGTGGCGAAGCCGCGTTGGGCGGCCCGCCACGCCGTGACCAGGCCGATGATTCCGCCCCCCAGGACGAGGACGTCGGACGTACGCGTGGGCGACATGGGTGTCCAGCCCCTCCCTTCGCCGGCATGACCCGGATCAGGTTCGTACGGTCGGAGGCCGCCAGCCTCCCTCTCAGCCCGGTGCGTCCGGGCTCCCGCGTGTGCTTTACGTTGGCCACCCTAACCGCTGGTAGTGATCCGCTGTAAGGGAGCCTTCCGCCATGCCCCGCTCGCTCGACGGCCTCGTCCTCGCCCCCGTCGCCGACCAGGCCCCAGGTCAGGTGGGCACGCTGACCCGCTTCGCGTACCACGAGAAGGACGGCGAGATCTGGGCCGAATACGCGGGCGGGGATGTCGTACGCGGGCATCTGGTGGGTACCCGGGAGGGTGACCGGCTGGACTTCCGGTACGTGCAGCTGCGGCGGGACGGGTCCACCGCGTCCGGGCACTGCGTGTCGACGGTGGTGGAGCTGCCTGACGGGCGGGTGCGGCTGGAGGAGAGCTGGGAGTGGGAGTCGCGGGCGGGCAGCGGGACCAGCGTTGTGGAGCAGGTCACGCGGCACGACGGCTGACTGACGGATTGTCAGTTGTCTAAGGTGATCGAGTGAGCGAGCAGACGACGACGTCGCAGCGGCGGGTGGTGGTGGCCGGCGCGGGCATGGCCGGGGTGCAGACCGCGGTCGCGCTGCGCGAACAGGGCTTCACGGGCACGGTGACCCTGATCGGCGCCGAACCGCACCAGCCCTACGACCGGCCGCCCCTGTCCAAGGCCGTGCTGCTCGGCAAGGCCGAGGGCTCCGCCTTCGACGTGGACTTCGAGGCGCTCGGCATCACGCTGAGCCTCGGCCACGAGGTGCTGGGCCTGCGCCCCGACGACCACGAACTCGACACCGGACAGGGGCCCGTCGGCTACGACGTACTGGTCCTCGCCACCGGCGCCGAACCGATTCGCCTGCCGGGTGCCGAGGGCGTCCCGGGCGTGCATCTGCTGCGCACCCTGGACGACGCCGAGCGGCTGCGGCCGGTGCTCGCCCGGCAGCACGACATCGTGGTCGTCGGCGCGGGCTGGATCGGCGCCGAGTTCGCCACCGCCGCGCGCGAGGCGGGCTGTTCGGTCACGGTCGTGGAGGCCGCGGACCGGCCGCTGGCGGGCGCGCTGCCCGCCGAGGTGGCCGCGCCGATGACCGCCTGGTACGCCGACAGCGGCGCCGAACTGCGCACCGGCGCGCGCGTGGCGCACGTCGAGCCCGGCGAGGTCGTCCTCGACGACGGATCCCGGGTGCCCGCGGGCGCCGTCGTGGTCGGCATCGGCGCCCGCCCCGCCACCGGCTGGCTCGCCGGGTCCGGGATCGAGCTGGGCGGACACGGCGAGGTGGTGGCCGACGAGCGGCTGCGGACCTCGCTCCCGGACGTCTGGGCGGTCGGCGACTGCGCCTCCTTCCCCTCCGGCCGCTACGGCGAGCGCCTCCTGGTCCACCACTGGGACAACGCCCTCCAGGGCCCGCGCACGGTCGCCGCCGACATCATCGGCGAGGCCCCCGTCGCCTACGACCCGGTGCCCTACTTCTGGTCCGAGCAGTTCGGCCGGTTCGTCCAGTACGCCGGTCACCACGCCTCGGCCGACAGCACCGTGTGGCGGGGCGACCCCTCCGGCCCGGCCTGGACGGTCTGCTGGCTGCGTGAGGGCCGGCTGGTCGCGCTGCTGGCGGTGGGCCGGCCCCGAGACCTGGCCCAGGGGCGGCGGCTGATCGAGGCCGGCACCCGGATGGACCCCGGTCTGCTGGTGGACCCGGCCCGGCCCCTGAAGGCGGCCACCGCCCGGGTGTGACACCCGGGCCGGCCCGGCCCGGCTTCCTGATGTCAGTGCGGGATGGCAGGCTTGTTCCCGTGACCGAGATTGACGCAAAGATCGATGCTCTCGTCCCCGCCTGGCTCACCCTCCCCGACATCGCCGAGCAGTTCGACGTCGAGGTGACGCGTGTGCGGCAGCTGGTCAAGGACGGCCAGCTCATCGCCGTACGCCGTGGTGAGAACCGCGCGCTGCACGTCCCCGCCGCCTTCATCGACGGGGACAAGGTCGTCAAGGGCCTCACCGGCACCCTGACGCTCCTGCGGGACGACGGCTTCACCGACGAAGAGATGCTGGAGTGGCTCTTCACCCCCGACGAGAGCCTGCCCGGCACCCCCGCGCAGGCCCTGAGCGAGAATCGCGGCACGGAGGTGAAGCGCCGCGCCCAGGCGCTCGCCGTCTGAACCGACAGCAGTCCCGGTGCACGGGCCGCGGACACCCGCGGCCCGTGCACCACCGACCCCGGGGGGAACACGTATGTCCGACACCGCGCGCGCCCGGCTCGCCGACGCCCGGCTCTACCTCTGCACGGACGCCCGCAGGGACCGGGGGGACCTCCCCGCCTTCCTGGACGCGGCCCTCGCCGGCGGTGTCGACATCGTGCAGCTGCGCGACAAGGGCATGGAGGCCGCCGAGGAGCTGGAGCACCTGGCGGTCCTCGCCGACGCCTGCGCCCGCCACGGAAAGCTCCTCGCGGTGAACGACCGCGCGGACGTCGCCCACGCCGCCGGAGCCCAGGTGCTCCACCTGGGCCAGGGCGACCTCCCGGTGCCGGCCGCGCGGGCGGTCCTCGGCGACGACGTGCTGATCGGACGCTCCACCCACGCGGCCGCCGAGGCCGAGGCGGCCGCCGTCCAGGAGGGCGTCGACTACTTCTGCACCGGCCCCTGCTGGCCCACGCCCACCAAGCCCGGCCGGCACGCCCCCGGCCTCGACCTGGTCCGGCACACCGCCGGGCTCGGCACCGACCGGCCCTGGTTCGCCATCGGCGGCATCGACCTGGGCAACCTCGACGAGGTGCTCGACGCGGGCGCCCGCCGGGTCGTCGTCGTACGGGCGATCACCGAGGCGGACGACCCGGGTGCCGCCGCCGCGGAGTTCGCCAAGCGGCTGCGGCAGGCGTAGCCGACGGCCGCGGTGAGGCCCGAGGGGCGCCCGGCGTCCCAAGGGCTGGACAACAACCCGACAATCCGGGCAAATACCAGCCATCCGGTTGGGGGACCGACGCCCCGTGGCTAACCTGCCCGTATGGCCCTCGGCACCGCATCCACCAGGTCGGACCACGCTCGTACCGTGCGCGAGATGCTCGCGACCGGGAAGACGACGTACTCCTTCGAGTTCTACGCCCCGAAGACCCCGAAGGGCGAGCGGAACCTGTGGAACGCGCTGCGCCGCGTCGAGGCGGTGGCGCCCGACTTCGTCTCCGTGACCTACGGCGCGGGCGGCACCACCCGGGCGGGCACGGTCAAGGCGACCGAGGCCATCGCCTCCGACACCACGCTCACTCCGATCGCCCACCTCACCGCGGTCGACCACTCGGTGGCGGACCTGCGCAACATCATCGGCCAGTACGCCGACGCCGGTATCCGCAACATGCTCGCCCTGCGCGGCGACCCGCCCGGCGACCCCATGGGCGACTGGGTGCGGCATCCCCAGGGCCTCGCCTACGCCGCCGAACTGGTCGAACTGATCAAGACCTCCGGCGACTTCTGCGTGGGCGTCGCGGCCTTCCCCGCGATGCACCCGCGCTCCGCCGACTGGGACGCCGACGTGCGGCACTTCGTCGACAAGTGCCGGGCCGGCGCGGACTACGCCATCACCCAGATGTTCTTCCGGCCCGAGGACTACCTGCGGCTGCGCGACCGGGTGGCGGCCGCCGGCTGCGAGACGCCGATCATCCCCGAGATCATGCCGATCGGCAGTGTGCGGACCCTGGAGCGCATCCCGTCGCTCACCAACGCCGACTTCCCCGCGGCCCTGAAAGAGCGGATCCTCACAGCCAAAGACGATCCGGCCGCTGTACGCTCCATTGGCATCGAATTCGCCACGGAGTTCTGCGCGCGCCTGCTCGCGGAGGGAGTGCCCGGTCTGCACTTCATCACGCTCAACAACTCCACGGCGACACTGGAGATCTACGAGAACCTGGGCCTGCACCAAGCACCCCAGGCCTAGACCGGCCGCACCGCTGTACGACACACTGCGTAACGGTCACTGGGAGAGGGGCGTACATGGGCTGGACGGTCCTCTATGTCGCGTTCGGCGTCGTCGCGCTGTGGCTGCTGGGCGAGGTGCTGCTGCAGTACAAGGCGCGCCTGCGCTGGCGGCTGCTGGCCTTCGGCGGCTTCCTGGGCGTCGTGCTCGGCGTGCTGATCCCGTCGGTGATCGTCATAGGTCTGGGCGCGGCCGCCTTCGCGATCGGCCAGACCTACGTGACGCTGTCGTTCCGCCGCGGGTTCGCCTCCGGCTGGGCGGTGAACGCCCCGGCGCTCGGCGGCGGCAAGCGCCGTGACGAGCCGGACCGCCAGGAGCCCACGCTGGAGGTCTCCGACCTCGAAGCGGGCGAGGGCCGCTACGACGACGACTCCTACGGCCGCCGCACGGGCGCCGACTACGCCGACGACGACTCCTACGACCGCGACGACGTCTTCACGCCGGCGAACCCCGCCGCCGAGAGCACCGCGGTCTACGAGCCGCAGCCCATGCCCGAGGACACCGGCTCCTACGGCATCTACGGCGCCACCCCCGACCCCTCCTACGCGGCGGCGGCCCAGCCCCAGGACCAGTACGCGGCGGCCGCCCAGGGCGCGGACCAGACCTACGGCTACGACGGCTACACCGGGTACGACCAGCAGCAGTACGGCTACGACACGACCGGCCAGCAGCAGTACGCCGCCTACTCCGACCCCTACATCGGCACCCAGACCTACGACGGCGGCTCCTACGACGCCGGGTACGGCCAGCAGTACGGTCAGCAGGGCTACGGCCAGGACCAGTACGCGGCCGGCACCTACGGCGGCGAGACCCCGGCCAGCGGTGTGTGGGTCCCGCAGCAGCGCAGCACCGACGACGCCTACGGCGGCGAACTCCCGCCGGAGCAGCAGTACCCGTACCAGGGCGGCCAGGGGCAGGGGCAGCAGGGCGGCTACGACGAGCAGCAGTACCGGTTCTGAGACCCGAGGAGCCTGGTGGGGGCCTCGGAAGCCCTCACTGTGAGCCCCGGAAGTCCGGTCCCTCCACGATCAGTCCGGCGACCAGCGCGCCGGACATGCCCGCGTGGGCGAGCCCGCCACCGGGGTGCGACCAGCCGCCGACCGTGAACAGCCCCGGCATCCGGGTGCTGTTGGCCGGGTACAGGAAGGTGCCCTCCGCCGCGGCCAGCGCGGGCGGCGGCACGGCCCCGCCCTCGGCACCGGTCTCCGCCGCGGTGTGCGCCGGGGTACGGACCTCCCGCCACAGCGTCCGCTCGCGCAGGTCCGGGACCGCCCGCTCGGCGGCCTCGGTCATCCGGTCGGCGAAGGCGTCGGCGACTCCCGGGGCGGTCCAGTCGTAGGCCGTCAGCGCCGGCACCGTGGCCGTCAGGACCACCGACTCGTGCTCCGCGTCGGGCCACAGGGCCGGATCGTCGGGGCGGTCCACCCGGACCGTCGGCCGCGCGGGCGGCTCGGCGGTCCCGAGGGCGTCCAGTTCGCCGCGCCGGTCCGGGGTGTGCACCACCGTCCGGTGCGCGGCACCGGGGTCCCGGGCGCCGCGCAGCGCCAGACAGACCACGACCCGGCCGCCGGACAGGAACTCCGGCCGGGGTTCGACGTCCGCCGTGCCGTACAGCGCCCGGCCGTGGGTCAGC
Organism: Streptomyces sp. NPDC000983; assembly: GCF_040299205.1. NCBI lineage: Bacteria > Bacillati > Actinomycetota > Actinomycetes > Kitasatosporales > Streptomycetaceae > Streptomyces > Streptomyces sp. NPDC000983. Next base: position 57,047 of record NZ_JBEPBM010000010.1, read on the forward strand.
CCGCCCAGCCGCCAGGGTCCGGTGCCGACCACCAGGTCCGCCTCCGCCACGGTGCCGTCGGCGAGTTCGAGGCCCGCCGCCCGGCCGTCCTTCTCCAGCACCCCGGTCACCCCGGCACCGAAGTGAAAGTCGACCTTCCGGTCCAGGCAGCGCTCGTACACCGCGCGGGCCAGCTCCCGCATCCCGCCCCGGACGTACCAGGTGCCGAACGCGTGCTCCATGTACGGCAGGACGGCCGCGCCCGCCGGGGCGCTCTCGGGGTCCAGCCCGTACCCGAGGGCGTGGCTCTCCAGCAGCGCGGCCAGCCGTGGGTCGCGCAGCTCCCAGGCGCCGACCTCGGCGAGGGTGCCGGCCCTGCGGGTACGCAGCAGGCGCTTGTGCGGCACCGCGGGATAGGGCTCCCGCCCGGCCAGCACCTCCCAGTTGGGCCACAGGGGCTCCTCCAGGAGCGGTCTGCGGGCGCGGTCCCACGCCTCGCGGGCCCGGACCAGGAAGTCGCCCCAGCGGGCGCCCGCGCCCGCGCCGAGCGCCTCGTCCAGCGCGGCGACGACCCCAGCGCGCGAGGCGTTGGGCAGCGCGACCGAGGTGCCGTCGGCGAAGAGGTGCCGGGACGACGGATCGACCTGGACCAGGTCGACGCGGTCCTCCAGCGGCTCCCGGCCGGTCTTGACGAACAGGTCGCGCCAGACCGCGGGCAGGGTCAGCAGCCCGGGACCGGTGTCGAAGCGGAAACCGTCCCGCTCCAGACGGCGCACCGCGCCGCCGTACGTCTCCGTACGCTCGTACACCGCCACCCGGTGGCCCGCGACGGCCAGCCGGGCGGCGGCCGCCAGCGCGCCCGTCCCGGCGCCGATCACCGCAATCCGTGCCATGCCAGGGACTTTATCCGCCGCCACCGACCGTCACCGCGGCGGAGGTCCGGGCCCCTCGTCGATGCGGCCGGCCAGCCGGCGCTCCTCGCGCCGCTGGGCCCTGCGCCGCAGGAACCGCCGGATCGCTGAGGCGAGGAAGAGAAGTATGCCGAGGCCGGCCAGGAGCAGCAGGCCGGCGATGACCGCCGCCGCCTCGGGGTTGAACATCGCGAAGGTGACGATCCCGGCGACCCCGAGATCCTCGGCCAGGCTCACCACCACGTTGCTGAACGGCTCGGGCGAGGTGTTGACCGCCATCCGCGTCCCGGCCTTCACCGCGTGGCTGGCCAGCGCCGAGGTGCCGCCGACCAGACCGGCGGCCACGTCCGACAGCGAGCCGCTCTGCCCCGCGAGCGCCGCGCCCACCCAGGCCCCGGCGGCCGGCCGGATCAGGGTGTGCACGGAGTCCCACGCCGAGTCGACGTAGGGGATCTTGTCGGCGACCGCCTCGCACAGGAACAGCACGCCCGCCGCGATCAGCACCTCGGGGTGCTGAAGGGACTCGGGGACCTCGTCGCTCAGCCCGGTCGCGCCGAACACGCCGAGCAGCAGCACCACCGCGTAGGCGTTGATGCCGCTGGCCCAGCCGCTCGTGAAGACGAGGGGGAGTACCGACACGGACGCGATCGTAACCAGTGGGCGGGCGCCCCGGGTGGGGTTCGGCACCCAGGACTGAGTACGCGTACCTAGACGGTGAGTTGAGTACGCGCGCGGATGGGGGCCGACCCGTGCGGACGAGAGAGTGGAGGCACGGAGAAGGGACCGGCTCCGGCACCGGCGACACGGGGCGCCGGAACGGAGCGGCCCCGGATCCGCTCCTTCCGCCGGCCCGGGCGTCGGCGGAAGCGAGGCACGGGGGAACGACCGGACGGGGGAACCGTACGGGGGAACGGGGGACGGGGAACGGGGGAGCACGAAGGAAGCGCCGGTGCGTCGGCGGCCTGTCGGGGGACGGGCCGTGACGGACCGGCGCTTCCTTCATGTGTGCCCGCGGGGTCAGCCCCGGCCGCTCACCCGTCCCTGGAGCAGCCTCGACAGGGCCGCGTGCACATCGTCCAGGGAGCGCTCCGGCTGGAACGACTGCCAGTCCAGGGCGGCCACCAGGACCATGCCGACCAGTGCGGCGGCCGTCAGCGGGATGTCGATCTCGTCGCTGAACTCGCCGTTCGCCACGCCCTCGCGCAGCACGTCCTCCACCACCGCCACGACGTCCTGCCGGACCACCATCAGGGTGGACTGCCAGGCCCGGTTGGTGCGCCACAGCTCGGCCACGTACAGCTGGGTGAAGGCCGGGTAGGCGGAGATGAAGCCGAGGCCCGCGCGGATCATCGCGTCCAGCGCGTCCACCCTGCTGCCGCCCGTGCGGTCGGTGCGCTCGGCCGCGTCCTTCAGGGAGGCGGTGAGCAGGCCCACGCCGTGCCGCAGCAGCTCCTCGAAGAGGACCGACTTGCTCGCGAAGTTGTAGTAGACGGTGCCCTTCGCGACCCCGGCACGCTCGGCGATCTCGTCCACCGTGGTGGCCGAGAAGCCCTGCTCGGCGATGAGCGTGACGGCGGCCTCGTAGAGCTTCTGCCGGGTGGCCTCACGGCGGGTGCTGCCGCCCGACGCGGCGCTGCTGCTTTCCATGGCCATGATTGTCCCGCGCCCGCTCACAGGGTCAGCTCCGGGTGCAGCCGGTCGAGCGTCCACACCTGACGGCGGCGCGCCGACAGCGCGGTCAGCGCCAGGGCGCCCGCGGTGAACGCGACGAGCACGGCGCACGCCTGCCAGACCGGTCCCAGGCCGCCGCCCGTGATGAGCCGCCTGAGCGCCTCCACGACGTAGCTCATCGGCAGGAAGGGGTGCAGGGCGTTGAAGAAGCCGGGGCTGGTCTGCACGGGGTAGGTGCCGCCGGCCGAGGTCAGCTGGAGCATCAGCAGCGCCAGCACGAGGATCCGTCCGGCCGCCCCGAAGCGCGCGTTCAGCCACTGCACGAGCGAGGCGAAGCACGCCGTCACCAGGAACAGGAAGCCGACCGTGCCGGCCGCGCGGGCCATCTGCAGGCCGACCGCCCAGTGCAGCACCGACATCAGGGCCACCGTCTGGAGCACGCCGATCGCCACCACCGGCAGCCAGCCGGCCAGCGCGATCCGCCAGGCCGGGGCGCCCGCCGCGAGGGCCCGCCGGTTCATCGGCGCGATCAGCATGTACGCCACCATGGCGCCCACCCACAGCGACAGCGGGATGAAGTACGGGGCGAACCCGGTGCCGTAGTTGGGTGCCTTGTGCAGGTCCTCGGCGACGAGCCGCACCGGGTCCGACATCACCTCGGTGCGCTCGTCGCGGTCCCGGCGGTCGTAGTCGGGGATCCGCTCGGCGCCGTCGTGCAGTCCGGTCGAGAGCTCCCCCGAGCCGTCGACGAGCTTGTACAGGCCCGCCTTGAGGTCCTTGGCGCCGGTCTTGAGGTCGCCGACGCCCTCGTCGAGGTCGGTGGCGCCCGTGGAGGCCGTGCCGAGCCCGGTGTGGAGCTTCCTCGCCCCGGCGGCGACCTTGCCGGCGCCCTCGTTCAGGTCGTTGATCTTTGTCACGGCGTCGTCGAGGTCCTCGGAGAGGCGGGGTGCCCGGTCGGCGAGGGCCTGGGCCTGCTCCTGCAGGGTGGCCAGATCCTTGTCGAGCTTCTCCAGGTTGCCCGCCTGGCCGGTGACCAGCGTGTCCACGTCGGCGGCGACGCCGGCCACCACCGCGGCGGCGTCCTTGGCCGTCTTCAGTTCGGCGCAGGCGGGATCGGGCAGGGCGGCGTCCTCGCAGCGGGCCCTGTGGACACGGGCGAGGTCGGCGGACGCCTCACGGGCGTCCTCGGCGGCGGCGGGCGCCCGCTCCTCCAGGGCGTCGAGGTTCTCGCGGATCGTGCCCGAGGCGTCGGCGACCAGCTGGGCGGTGTCCCCGATCGTCTTCTCGTTCTTCTCCAGGAACGGGCCGACCTTCCCGGCCACCTCGTTGGCCTTCTCCGCGAGCTTCCCCGTTCCCTCGGCGACCTTCTCGGAGCCGTCCTGGAGGTCGCCCGCGCCCTTGTCGAGCTTCTTCAGCCCCTTGGCCAGCCTGCCGCTGCCCGCCTTGGCGTCCTTCAGCCCGTCGGCGAGGTCCCGCGAGCCCTTCTCCGCCTTGCCGATGCCGCTCTCCAGCCGGTCGGCGCCCTCGGCGGCGTCGACCGTCGCGCCGTGGATGTCGGAGAAGGAGATGAAGATCCGGTCGAGGAAGGACCGCGAGGCCTTCGTGGACGCGGCGTCGCGCACCTCCGCGAACACGGTCCGGGAGATCTGCCCGACGATGTAGTTGTTGGCGTCGTTGGTGCGCACCCGGAGCGCGCCCGTCTCGGGGGAGTCGCCCGAGCTGGAGGCGATCCGCTCGCTGAAGTCGGCCGGCATGGTCAGCGACAGGTAGTACCGGCCGTCCTCCACGCCCGCGCGCGCCTCGTCCGCGCTCACCTCGTGCCAGTCGAAGACCTCGCTCTCGTGCAGGCCCCGCACGATGTCGTCGCCCGCCGCGATCCGCTCGCCGTCCGCCCGCGCACCCCGGTCGTCGTTGACCAGCGCCACGGGGATGCGGTCCAGCCTGCTGTACGGATCCCAGAACGACCACAGGTACAGGGCGCCGTACAGCAGGGGCAGCACCAGCAGCGCGACCATCGCGGCGCGCGGCAGCCTTCCCCGGCCGAAGCGCCGGATCTCAAGCGCGGCCAGTCTCGGCGAACGCATCGGCGCCGCCCTCCTTCGCATTGTCGTCGGCAACCCGGGGGGAGTCCGCGGCGGCCTTCTCGGAGTCCGCGTCGGCGTCCTCGGGGGGCGCGACGCCGTCGGCGTCCGAGGCCCCGTCGTGGCCCGCCGTGGACACCGCCACAGCCCCCTCCGGCGCCTCGCTGCACACCGCCACCACGGTCGTGCCGGCCGCCGCGATCGAGCGCAGCAGCGCCCAGACCTCGGCCCGCTCGGTGCCGGAGAGCTTGAGGTCGGTGTCGTCCACGCCGAGCAGACCCGGTTCGCCGATCAGCGCCAGCGCCACCGACAGCCGCAGCTCCTCCACCCGCTCCAGATCCCGTACGGCCGTCCGGGACCCCTTGGGCAGGGCGTCCCGGTCGAGCCCGGCGGCGGCCAGCGCGCGCTCGATCCGCCCCCGGGTCCACGCCACCCGCTCCGCGCGCGGACGCAGCAGCCCCCGCAGCGAGCCCCCGAACCGCCGCTGGAGCAGGGCCCGCTCGCGCAGGTGCTCGCCGACGGTGAGGGACGGGTCGAGGTCCGTGACCCCGGGGACGTGCGCGAGGGCCCCGACCCGCCGCGCCGCCGCGAGCCGCCTGGGGATGGCGGCCCCGCCGACCGTCGCCGAGCCCTCGGTGGGCCTCATCCGTCCGGTGAGCGCGAGCAGCAGACACGTACGCCCGGATCCGGACGGTCCCTCCACCGCGATCAGTGCACCCGGTTCCGCCTCGAAGGAGACCCCGCGGAACGCCCATCCGCGGGGTCCTTCGAGGCCGAGCCCCCGGGCCGTGACGCCGACTCCGGCCACGGCTCCCCCATCCCCTTTTTTGAACTGACTGGTCAGTGCAAAAACTAACCCGAACTCCCGATCGAAGCAAAAGACCAGGTCAGAACGGATTGTCAGTGCCATACCGCACGATGGACACATACGGCACCCGTGCCGTCACACAGACGACAGGAGGTTCGTCATGGCCAGCTACCCCGCAGCCGCCGCCCGTCGGCGCCGCGCCACCGGCCCTGCCCCCTCACTGACCGGACCGGCGAGCGACGTGCACCCCGTGCTCCGCCGGGCCACGGCCCCGCCCGCCGCCCTGGACCTGCTCGCCCAGGCCCGCGCCGGACTGGACGAGGCCGCCGTGCTGGAGACGTCGAACGAGCGCTACGCAACCGCCCACCTCGCCGCCCTGCGCACCGCGGCGGCCGTCCTGGCCGCGCGCGGCCGCCCCGAACCCACCACCCGACGCCGGGCCCGCATCCGGAGCGCCTGGGAAGTGCTCCCCGAGATAGCGCCCGAGCTGACCGAATGGAGCGCCCTGTTCGCCTCCGGCGCCCGCAGGCGCGCCCGGGCCGAGGCCGGCATCCGGGGCGCGGCCAGCCACCGCGACGCCGACGACCTCATACGCGACGTGGCGATGTTCCTGCGCCTCGTCGAGCGGATGCTGGTCCTCCAGCCGGTGCTGCCCCAGCCCCGCCGGGACGGCGACCCGGCGGACGGGGGAGCGGGGGACGACAGGGCGGGGCCGGGCGTCCGGGAGGGCCCGGACCAGGACTTCCCGGACGCGGGCTGACGGCACCGCGATGACCTGGCCCGGCGAGGGAGGCAATAGGGTGGGACCCGCCTGAAGCCGTCCCGTTCCGGTCCTCCGGGCCGGACGGCACCCCGTTCGCTCCGCCCGTGCCTCGAGGCGGTGCCGCGCCGAGGAGTCAACAGCCGTGTCGGACCCGATGCGCCCGCCCGTCGCCCACCGTCACCCCCGGACGACGTCACCGGGCTCCGACCCCCTCCGCCCGCGCGCCTCCCTCCGTACCGCCGTGGTCTGGGAGGTCCTCAAGGACGCCCTCGACCGTCAGGTCAAGGCCACCGGCCGGGAGGCGCTGGACGTGCTCGACGCGGGCGGCGGCAGTGGCAAGTTCGCCGTGCAGGTCGCCCGCCTCGGCCACCGGGTCACCGTGGTCGACCCGAGCCCCAACGCGCTCTTCGCGCTGGAGCGGCGGGCCGCCGAGGCCGAGGTCGCCGACCGCGTCCAGGGCGTCCAGGGCGACGCCCACGGCCTGTTCGACGTGGTCGAGCGCGGCGGCTACGACGCGGTGCTGTGCCACGGCGTCCTGGAGTACGTCGACGACCCGGCCGAGGGCGTCCGCAACGCCGTCGCCGCCCTGCGCCCCCAGGGCGTCCTCAGCCTGCTCGCCGCCGGCCTCGGCGGCGCCGTGCTGGCCCGCGCCCTCGCCGGCCACTTCAAGGAGGCCAAGCAGGCCCTGGAGGACCCGAACGGCCGCTGGGGCGCCGGCGACCCCGTGCCGCACCGGTTCACCGCCGAGCAGCTCACCGGGCTCGTCGAGGGAGCGGGCCTCGCGGTCGGCGCCGTGCACGGCGTGCGGGTCTTCGCCGACCTCGTGCCCGGCGTCCTGGTGGACACCGAGCCCGGCGCCCTGGAGGCCCTCCTGAAGCTGGAGGAGGCCGCCGCCGAACTGCCCGCCTTCCACGCCGTGGCCACCCAGCTCCATGTGCTCGGCGAGACGCGGGGGACCGCCGGGGCCTGAGTCACCTCCCGGGGTGCGGCGCTGATCAGGGACTTGGCTGCACATGGAGTACGCCACAGGCCCCCCGATACCGCGCTCAGCGCCGTATGATCGAGGGAGACCGCCCGGCATGACGGGTCGGCCGCTGGGGAATGCAGACTTCAGCGGGCCGGGACCTCATGGCGGATCCCGGTTGCCAATTGGCGTAGAGGGGCGGGTTTCACGGGGGCGATTCCCTGCCTATCCTGAAGGGACCCCCCGGGTCGCCCCGGCGACTGCACGATGAGGAGGACTCCGTGCCGCTCTCGGAGCACGAGCAGCGCATGCTCGAGCAGATGGAGCGAGCGCTGTACGCCGAAGATCCCAAGTTCGCGACAGCGCTTGAGGGAAGCGGGCTGCGCACGTACACCCGTCGACGGGTGTACCAGGCGGTGGCCGGCTTCCTCGTGGGTATCGCGCTCCTCATGGCTGGAATGGTCGCCAAGCAGGTCTGGCTCAGCGTGGTGGGATTCCTCGTCATGCTCGGCTGTGCGGTACTCGCCGTGACCGGTTGGCGCAAGGCCCCCAAGCCGGGCGAACAGCCCGCCGCGGGTGGTCAGCAGGCCGGCCGTCAGGGTCGTACGAAGCGCTCCATGATGGACCGGATCGAGCAGCGCTGGCAGCGGCGCCGCGACGAGCAGGGTCAGTAGCGCAACCGCAACAGCTCCACACTTACGTGAGGGGGCGACCACCGTGAGGTGGTCGCCCCCTCACGCACGCCTTCCACCGGCCGGGCGATCGCCGACGCGGGGCGCCGTACGCGGCAGGGGCCCGGGCGGTGTCACCCGCCCGGGCCCCTGCCGTCCGTCCGCTCTCAGCCCTGTTGCCGGGACGGCCTGCGCAACGCCGGCCGGGCCGCAAAGAGCCGTGCCTTGACCCCGGTCCACCAGTCCGAGACCGCCCAGACCACACGAACGGTCGAACGCGGCATGAACACCGCTCGAAGCCGGGTGCCCCGGCTGAGCGAGGCCCGCAGCGCGGCGACCACGGTGCGGACGTCCTGGGCGAGGCCCGCCGTCGGGCGCGGAGTCGGGGCGTAGAGCACCTGCTCCACGGCGTCGGCCACCCTGTGCACCGCGGCCGCGGCCTCCGGGTCCAGATGGCCGAGCCGGACGATCCGGGCCGCCGCCTTGCGCGGGGTCTGCGACTCGTCCGGCGCGATCCCGAAGTCCCACGCCGTGTCGGTCAGCTCCTGCCAGACCGCCAGGGTGTGCGGTGCCGCCTCCGCCTCGCTCCGGCCGTGCGCACCGAGCCGGACGGCCCGGGTGCGCAGCCGCCACAGCAGCGGCGCCAGCGGGAGCAGCAGCACCGCCAGTCCGGCCAGGGACCAGGCCAGCAGGGCGTACCACTTCGGTCCGTCACCGCCCGCGGCCAGGGCCGCCTGCGGGGACTCGCTCGCGCACAGCTCCGGATTGCCCGCCGCGCAGCTCTGGCTCTGCGAGGGCGCGGCGCTCGGCGCCTCGCTCTCCCGCTGGGTCGGCCGTGCCACGTCCGGCAGTGCCTCGCCCGACACGTCCGGCTGCGTGTACGTGGGCACCGAGCCCCGGGTCGGGGTCGGCTCGAAGCGGGTCCAGCCGGCGCCCTCGAAGTACAGCTCGGGCCAGGCGTGGGCATCCCTCAGCCCCACCGACACCGACTTGTCGCCCTGCGGGGTGCCCGGCGCGAAGCCGACCGCCACCCGGGCGGGTATGCCCAGCGAGCGCGCCATCGCCGCCATCGAGAAGGAGAAGTGGACGCAGAAGCCCTGCTTGTCCCGCAGGAACCTGACGATCGCCGAGGAGCCGCTGCCGACCTGGACGTCGGTGTCGTACTGGAAGCCGCCGCTGACGGCGAACCACTCCTGGAGCGCGACCGCCTGCTCGTAGGGGTTGTCCGTGCCCGCGGTGACCTCCCGCGCGGTGCGGGCGACCTCCTCCGGCAGTGACGACGGCAGCTCGGTGAACTCGCGGAGGATCGCGGCCGAGGGCGCCGGGGCGTCGGCCAGCTGCTCCGCCGTCGGCTGTACGTCCAGGCTCTCCACCGTGTACGTCATGCCCCGGGTGTTCTGGCCGTGGTCGCCGACGAGGGTCATGCCGAGCGGTTCGTAGCGCCAGTTGCCCCGGATGTCGACGCCGCTAGGCGGGTAGGGCATCGGCAGCCAGTCCTGGGCGTACCAGTTCGCCGCCGAGATCCTGGTCCTGACCTCCGTGCGCTTGATGTCGGGGCTCAGGCCGATGGGGGTGGGGAACTCGTCCGGCACCGAGGTGATGTTCCGCTTGGACGGCTTCCAGGTGGTGCCGTCGAAGTCGTCCAGGGACACGATCCGCAGATACATGTCGGACAGGTCGTCGGTGGTGGTGCGCAGGGAGAGGACCTGGCGGTCCTCGTCCACGTTCAGGCTGTCGCGCAGGGACACCAGCGGGTTCACCGCGGAGATCGTGCCGCCGCCCCCGGACCCGGAGCCCACTCCGGTGCCGGCGCCGTCCAGCAGGCCGCCGTTCATCGCGGGCAGCCCGATCGGCACCACCAGGGCGATGCCCAGCGCGACCACACCGATCCGCCGCCCGCTGCGCACCGGCGCCACCGCCCCGGTGTTCTCCGCGCCCGGGACGCGTGGCGCGGCGCCGAAGACCCGGCCCCACTGCGAGAGCCGGTCGCGGCCCTCGGCCAGCAGCAGCATCAGATAGCCGGCCGCCGCGACCAGGAACCACACCCAGTCCCCGGCGCCGTCGGAGAGTCCCGCGGCGACCGAGTACAGGGCGAGCAGCGGCAGTCCGGCGGGGGCCGCGCTGCGGAAGGTCACCGCGAGGGTGTCCACCGCGAGCCCGATCACCAGCACGCCGCCGACGAGCAGCAGCCGGATGCCCTCCGACAGCGGCGCCGGGATGGCGTAGCGCCCGACGTCCTCGGTGCCCGTCTGGAGCAGGTCGCCGAAGCGCGCGACGGCCTCGGGGCCCGGCACCAGGCCGAAGAGGGCCTGGTCGCGGGTGAAGAGCAGGGTCAGCAGCATCAGCGTGACCAGGGCCTGCGCGGTGACGGTCAGCGCCCGGGCCAGCGGGATCCGGCGGGCCGCCATGCCGACGCCGGTCTGCACGGCCAGCAGCAGCAGCGCCTGGAAGAGCCAGCTCGGCTGGTCGACCAGGGGCAGCAGGGCGCAGGACGCGGCCAGGGTCGCCACCGCGGCGCTCAGCGCCAGTCGTGCCCGCCCGTTCATGACCGTCCCTCCCCGCCGCCCGCCGTGACGACGCCCGCGCGGTCGCGGTCCGCCCGGCGCCACAGCTCCTCCAGCGAGGCGCCCCGCGGAACGCCCACCGCCGTCCAGCCGGCCTCGCGCAGCATCCGCAGCCGCTCCTCGCTCTCGTCCGACGCCCCGCCCGGTTCCCGCACCCAGGTCCCGCTGTCCAGCACGAAGGCGAGGGCGCCCCCGCTGCGCTGGCGCATCCTGGCGGCCACCGCGGTCTGCTCCTCGTCGAGGTCGCCGAAGAACGCCACCAGCAGCCCCTCGTTGCCCCCGCGCAGGACGTCGTAGGCCAGGGACAGGCCGGTGCCGTCGGAGTGGTCGATCACCGCGAGGGTGTCCATCATCAGCCCGGCCGCGTCCGCCGACTCCTGGTTGGCGCCGGCGAACCCGTCGGCGCCCTCCCCGGGCACCGAGCTGCCGGTGTCGGTCAGCAGCCGCACCGAGAAGCCCCGCTCCAGCATGTGCACCAGCACCGAGGCGGCCCCCGACACCGCCCACTCGAAGGCCGAGTCCGGGCCGGCGCCCTCGAAGGCCGGGCCCCGGGTGTCCAGCAGCACCGTGCAGCGGGCCCGCTGCGGCTGCTCCTCGCGGCGCACCATCAGCTCGCCGTAGCGGGCCGTGGAGCGCCAGTGCACCCGGCGCAGGTCGTCCCCGTGGCGGTAGCCGCGCGGGATCACGTCGTCCTCGCCGGCCAGCGCCAGCGAGCGCTGGCGTCCGTCGCCGTACCCCTTGGCCTCGCCGCTGAGGCGGACCGGGGGCAGCGGCTCCACGCGCGGGATCACCGTCAGGGTGTCGTGGGCGGAGAAGGAGCGGGTCAGCTCGCACATGCCGAAGGGGTCGCTCAGCCGCAGCTGGAGCGGGCCCAGCGGGTAGCGGCCGCGCAGGTCGGAGCGGACCCGGTAGGACACCTCGCGGCGGCCGCCCGCCTCCACCCGGTCCAGGACGAAGCGGGGGCGCGGGCCGAGCACGTAGGGCACCCGGTCCTGGAGCATCAGCAGCCCGGTGGGCAGCCGCGAGACGTTGTCCATCCGCAGATGGACCCGGGCCTCGCTGCCGGCCGGCACGCGCGCGGGGGAGAGCCGGCGGCTGCCGGCCACCCGGTAGCGGGTGCGGTAGAGCACGGTCGCGCAGACCAGCGGCAGCACCGCGAGCAGCAGCCCGACCCGCAGCAGGTCGCTCTGCCCGAGGACGTACGCGCAGATCGCGGCCGCCACCCCGGCGGCCAGGAAGGAGCGTCCCCGGGTGGTCAGACCGGACAGCGCGGTCCGCAGGCCGCCCTGCTCCCCCCGGTCGGCCTCCGCCTGCCCCGTCCCCCCGGTGCTCATCACAGCCTCCGCGGCGGCTGCTGGGGATAGGCCGGGGCGCCGCGGCCGAGGCCGTTCTGCCGGTCGGCCGAGGGCACCGGGGTGCGCTGCAGGATCTCCTGCACGACCTGCTCCGAGGTGCGGCGGTTGAGCTGGGCCTGGGCGGTGGGCAGCAGCCGGTGGGCGAGGACGGCCACGGCGAGCGCCTGCACGTCGTCCGGCAGGGCGTACTCCCGGCCGCTCAGCGCGGCGGACGCCTTCGCCGCGCGCAGCAGGTGCAGCGTCGCGCGCGGGGAGGCGCCGAGTCTGAGGTCGGGGTGGTTGCGGGTGGCGGCGACCAGGTCCACGGCGTAGCGGCGGACCGGCTCGGCGACGTGGACCCCGCGGACGGCGTCGACCAGTTTCACGATGTCGTGCGCGTGGGCCACCGGCTGGAGGTCGTCCAGGGGGTTGACCCCGCCGTGGATGTCCAGCATCTGCAGCTCGGCCTCCGGGCTGGGGTAGCCGATGGAGACGCGGGCCATGAAGCGGTCGCGCTGGGCCTCGGGCAGCGGGTAGGTGCCCTCCATCTCGACCGGGTTCTGGGTGGCCACCACCATGAAGGGGCTGGGCAGCTCGTAGCTCTGCCCGTCGATGGTGACCTGGCGCTCCTCCATGGACTCCAGCAGCGCGGACTGGGTCTTGGGCGAGGCGCGGTTGATCTCGTCGCCGATCACGATCTGGGCGAAGATCGCGCCCGGTTTGAACTCGAAGTCCCGGCTCTGCTGGTCCCAGATGGACACCCCGGTGATGTCCGAGGGCAGCAGGTCGGGAGTGAACTGGATTCGCCGCACCGAGCAGTCGATCGACCGTGCCAGCGCCTTGGCCAGCATCGTCTTGCCCACGCCGGGGACATCCTCGATCAGAAGATGCCCCTCGGCGAGCAGCACGGTCAGCGAGAGCCGTACGACCTCGGGCTTGCCCTCGATCACTCCCTCCACCGAACTGCGGACACGCTCCACAGTGGCGGTCAGATCAGTGAGGCTCGCTCGATCGTCATAGGTCGTCACCCGGCCCTCCTCGGCCCGTTCTTTCCGGGCCGACGCTCTGCGTTGCGGACCGGCCCACCCCGAAACACGGACACCACACAGGGAATGTTCCGTGTGACGTCACACCCGCATTCTTGCTGCCGTTACCGTTTCGTGTCACTCGCCTGTGGACAACTGCCTGCGATATGTCAGGTTTTACTGGCTTTTGGGCAGTCCAGAGGCGGAAATCAACAGCGAAACGACAGCTTCGACGGGAGGTTACGCGGGGTCGATCTCGCGCAGCAGGCCCGTCTTCACGTCGAAGACGAAGCCCCGGACGTCGTCGGTGCTCACCAGGAACGGCGAGGTCCGCACGCGCTGCATGGACTGCCGGACGTCCTGGTCGACGTCCCGGAAGGACTCCACCGCCCAGGAGGGGCGCTGGCCGACCTCCATCTCCAGGTCGTGCCGGAACTCCTCGGTGAGGGACTCCAGACCGCAGCCGGTGTGGTGGATCAGCGCCACGCTGCGGGTGCCGAGCGCGCGCTGGCTGATGGTGAGGGAGCGGATCACGTCGTCGGTGACCACGCCGCCCGCGTTGCGGATGGTGTGGCAGTCGCCGAGCTCCAGGCCGAGCGCGGCGTGCAGGTCGAGGCGGGCGTCCATACAGGCCACCACCGCCACGCGGAGCACGGGACGGGCGTCCATGCCGGGGTCGGTGAACGCGGCGGCGTACTGACCGTTCGCCTCGACGAGACGGTCGGTGACCGTGCCGCCATCGGCCAGCGCGCCCTGGGGACCTGTGGGAACCGATGCAGAAGTCGTCATACCTATGACGGTACTGGTCACCCATGGTCCCGTCCCGCTGTGAGAGGGGACAAAGAACGTCATTGAGCTCTGTTGTGAGCTAACCCACAAGGGTGGTGCGAGTGCCCCTGTAGGAGTGAATTCGCCCGTCGAACGGCTTCGTTCCGACCCCGGGGCGCGACGCGCAGGCCGGTTGATTGACCGCGAGACACGGTGGACTAAAGTGACGCGAAGCGGGAGGCGAGCCCTCCCCGCTGGACTGAACTTCCCGTAGGACCCGGCGCGCCCGCCGGGGATCTCCCCACGTGCGCGGCGCGTACGTACGGCTCGGCCTCCTCCCGCTCCCGGCCGGCTGACGCTCCCCGGCGCCGGCAGGCCCCCCTCCACCGGGGAAGGGCGGGGACCCGGCGGTGCGTACCGCCCGCCGGACCTGAGAGGGCCCCTTGAGCCAGAGTCGACACGTCCCGGTGATGCTCCAGCGGTGCCTGGACATGTTGGCCCCCGCCCTCCAGGCCCCCGGCGCGCTCGTCGTCGACTGCACCCTCGGGCTCGGCGGCCACAGCGAGGCCCTCCTCCAGCAGTTCCCCGAGGCCCGGCTCGTCGCCCTGGACCGGGACAAGGAGGCCCTGCGCCTGTCCGGAGAGCGGCTCGCCCCCTACGGCGACCGCGCCACCCTGGTGCACGCCGTCTACGACGAACTGCCCGAGGTGCTGGACCGGCTCGGCATCGCGCGCGTGCAGGGCGTCCTGTTCGACCTCGGGGTCTCCTCCATGCAGCTCGACGAGGCCGACCGGGGCTTCGCCTACGCCCAGGACGCCCCCCTGGACATGCGCATGGACCAGACGACCGGCATCAGCGCCGCCGAGGTCCTCAACACCTACCCCGCGGGCGAACTCGTGCGGATCCTGCGCGCCTACGGCGAGGAGAAGCAGGCCAAGCGGATCGTCTCCGCCGTGGTGCGCGAGCGCGAGAAGGAGCCGTTCACCAACAGCGCGCGGCTGGTGGAGCTGATCCGGGACGCGCTGCCGCAGGCCGCCAAGCGCACCGGCGGCAACCCCGCCAAGCGCACCTTCCAGGCGCTGCGCATCGAGGTCAACGGCGAGCTGTCCGTGCTGGAGCGGGCGATCCCCGGCGCCGTACAGGTCCTCGGGGTGGGCGGACGCATCGCCGTGCTGTCGTACCACTCGCTGGAGGACCGGCTGGTCAAGCAGGTGTTCGCGGCCGGCGCCGCCACCACCGCGCCGCCCGGCCTGCCGGTCGTCCCCGAGCAGTACCAGCCCCGGCTCAAGCTGCTCACGCGCGGTGCCGAACTTCCCACCGAGGAAGAGGTCGCCGAGAACCGGCGCGCGGCACCGGCCCGGCTGCGCGGCGCCGAACGCATCAGGGAGTCCGTCCAATGAGCCAGGTGAGCCGTGCTCCCGGGAGGCCCAGTGAGTAGGGGACCCGAACTGAAGGGGAGGGCGGCCCGGCTCGCGCGGCTCTTCCCGGCCGGCCGGGCCCAGGCCGCCCGCACCCCCTTCGTCCTGCTCGTCGTGCTGCTGCTCGGCGGCGGTCTGATCGGGCTGCTGGTGCTGAACTCCGCCCTGAGCGAGGGCGCGTTCCGGCTCGACGACCTCCAGCGCGAGACCAAGAGCCTCACCGACGAGGAACAAGGGCTCCAGCGGGACGTCGACGCCTACTCCGCCCCCGACGCCCTCCAGCGCCGGGCCCGCGAACTCGGCATGGTGCCCGGCGGCGACCCCGCCTTCCTCGACCCCGACGGCAGGGTCAAGGGCGTCCCCTCGCCCGCCCCCGCCGCGGCCCGGCAGACCGGGGTGAAACCGCTGGTCCTGGCCCCCGAGGCGTTCACCACCCCGCCCCCGACCCCCACGACCCCCGGCAGGTGACGGAAGAGTGGCCGACTCAGGCA
Source organism: Streptomyces sp. NPDC000983 (assembly GCF_040299205.1). Taxonomy (NCBI): domain Bacteria; kingdom Bacillati; phylum Actinomycetota; class Actinomycetes; order Kitasatosporales; family Streptomycetaceae; genus Streptomyces; species Streptomyces sp. NPDC000983. The sequence continues at coordinate 72,495 of NZ_JBEPBM010000010.1, forward strand.
AACAACCGCCGCGCCGCCGGGTCCCCGGCCCCGCACGGCCCGACCGCCCCGCGAACCGGCGCACCCCCGGCCCCGGAGCACGCCCCGCCCGCCGGCCGACCCCGCCGAGGCCGGCCGCCCCGCAGGCGCTCCGCCTCGGCAGCCCCCGCCCCCGGCTGCGCATGGTGGGCCTGGCGCTGACGCTGGTCCTGATCGCCTTCACCGTACGGCTGCTCCAGGTCCAGGCCGTCGACGCGAGCACCTACGCGGCGAAGGCCGAGAGGAACCGCTACGTCGGCTACACCCTCGCCGCCGAGCGGGGCGGGATCACCGACCGCAACGGCGTCGCCCTGGCCGCCAGCGTGGACGCCTACGACATCACCGCCGACCCCACGATGTTCACGCGCAAGGCCCTCAAGACCGCCGACGGCCCGGAACAGGCCGCCGCCCTGCTCGCCCCGATCCTCGGCCAGGACCAGGCAGTCCTCACCAAGAAGCTCAGGGCCAAGGGCCAGTACGTGCTCCTCTCGCGCCGCCAGACCCCGCAGGTCTGGAAGCAGATCAAGGACCTCAAGAGCACCCTCGCCACCCAGACCGAGACCGACCCGGGCAGCCCCAACGTCCTCGCGGGCGTCTTCTCGGTGGCCAGCAGCAAACGCGTGTACCCCAACGGCGACCTCGCCGCCGGGATACTGGGCTGGGTCAACTACGACGGCAAGGGCGGCGGCGGGATCGAGAGCCAGCTGGAGGAGGAACTGGCCGGCGAGGACGGCAAGATCCGCTACGCCCAGTCCGGCGGCCGCCAGGTCCCCACCGCGGGCTCCACCGAGACCCCCGCCGTGCCCGGCAGCGACGTCGAGCTCACCATCGACCGCGACATCCAGTGGGCCGCGCAGAACGCCATCAGCGACCAGGTGCGCGAGTCCGAGGCCGACCGCGGCTATGTGATCGTCCAGGACACCAGGACCGGCGAGATCCTCGCCATGGCCAACTCGCCCGGCTTCGACCCCAACGACCTCTCCGAGGCCGACGCCTCCACCCTGCACAACTGGAGCCTGGAGGACGCCTACGAGCCCGGCTCCACGGCCAAGGTGATGTCGATGGCCGCCGTACTGGAGGAGGGCGTGGCCGCCCCCGACACCCATGTCGTCGTCCCCAACCGGCTGCACCGCGGCGACCGGCTCTTCCGGGACGACATCGACCACCCCACCTGGTACCTCACGCTCAACGGGGTGCTCGCCAAGTCCAGCAACATCGGCACCATCCTGGCCACCGGACAGCTCGGCAAGACGCAGCGGGAGTCCAACAAGGTCCTCTACTCCTACCTGCGCAAGTTCGGCCTCGGCAGCCACACCGGCCTCGGCTTCCCCGGCGAGACCAAGGGCATCCTCGCCCCGCCGGACCAGTGGTCGACCTCCCAGCAGTACACGATCCCTTTCGGCCAGGGCGTCTCCATCAACGCGGTGCAGGCCGCCTCGGTCTACTCGACGATCGCCAACGGCGGCGTCCGGATCGAGCCCACCCTGGTGCGCGGTACCCAGGGCGCCGACGGGCGGTTCACCCCCGCCCCGAAGCCCGAGAAGTCCAGGGTCGTCAGCGCGAAGACGGCGAAGACCCTCGCCAGGATGCTGGAGTCGGTCGTCGACGACAGGGAGGGCACCGGCACCAAGGCGCGCATCCCCGGCTACCGGGTCGCGGGCAAGACGGGTACGGCCAACCGCGTGGATCCGGCCACCGGCAAGTACCGCGGCTACACCTCCTCGTTCGCCGGATTCGCCCCCGCCGACCAGCCCCGGATCACCGTCTACTGCGCCATCCAGAACGCCACCGAGGGCAGCTACTTCGGCGGCCAGATCTGCGGGCCCGTCTACAAGAAGGTCATGGAGTTCGCACTGAAGACCCTCCAGGTACCGCCGACCGGGGCCCCGGCCGCCAAGCTCCCGGTCACCTTCACGCCCTGACCAGTACCGAGCAGCCAGGAACCACCTCGTGACAACGAACACCCCCGACCCCGGGAACCACTCGACGCCCGCCGCCTCGCTTCGCTCCGAGGCGGGTGGGCCCGGTACGCTCACCGCCGTGCCACACGCTGATCAGTCCCGAACCACCCAGAAGGGCGCACCCGTGACATATCCCGGGCCGCCCAGGCCGGTCCAGGTCTCCGCCACATCCCTCGCGGAGCTCGCCGGACAACTGGGTGCCGCGCGGCCGGACCAGGACGCGGAGGTCACGGGCATCACCCACGACTCGCGCGCCGTCCGCCCCGGCGACCTGTACGCCGCCCTGCCGGGAGCCCGGCTGCACGGCGCCGACTTCGTCACCCAGGCCGCCGGCCTCGGCGCGGTCGCCGTGCTCACCGACCCCACCGGCGCCGCACGCGCCACCGCCACGGGCCTGCCCGTGCTGGTGGTGGACGATCCGCGCGGGCGGATGGGCGAACTGGCGGCCACGATCTACGGCCACCCCGGCCGCGACCTGCTCCAGATCGGCATCACCGGCACCTCCGGCAAGACCACCACCGCCTATCTCGTCGAGGGCGGACTCAGGACCGTCCGCTCGACGGGACTGATCGGCACGGTCGAGATGCGCATCGGCGACGAGCGCATCAAGTCCGAACGCACCACCCCCGAGGCCACCGACCTCCAGGCCCTGTTCGCCGTCATGCGCGAGCGCGGGGTCGACGCGGTCGCCATGGAGGTCTCCAGTCACGCCCTGGTCCTCGGCCGGGTCGACGGCTGCGTCTTCGACATCGCCGTCTTCAACAACCTCAGCCCGGAACACATGGAGTTCCACTCCGACATGGAGGACTACTTCCGGGCCAAGGCGCAGCTGTTCACGCCCGAGCGCAGCCGGCTCGGGGTGGTCAACCTCGACGACGAGTACGGCCGCCGGCTCGCCAAGGAGGCCACGGTCCCCGTGGTCACCTTCTCCGCCGAAGGACACCCGGACGCCGACTGGCGTGCCGAGGACGTCCGGGTCGGGCCCATGGACTCGACGTTCACCGCGGTCGGCCCGAAGGGCGAGCGGATCGAGGCCCGTTCACCGCTGGCCGGCCCCTTCAACGTCGCCAACACCCTCGCCTCCGTCGCCGCCCTGGCCGTCGCGGGCCTCGACCCGCAGGCCGCCGCCGACGGCGTCGCCGCCGTTCCCGGGGTGCCGGGCCGGCTGGAGCGGGTGGACGCGGGCCAGCCCTACCTCGCGGTCGTCGACTACGCCCACAAGACCGACGCCGTCGAATCGGTGCTGCGCGCCCTGCGCAAGGTCACCGAGGGCAGCCTGCACATCGTGCTCGGCTGCGGCGGCGACCGGGACACCACCAAGCGCGGCCCGATGGGCGCCGCCGCGGCCCGGCTCGCCGACACGGCCGTACTGACCTCCGACAACCCCCGCTCCGAGGACCCCCTCGCGATCCTCGCGGCGATGCTCCAGGGCGCGGCCTCGGTGCCCCAGCACGAGCGCGGCGAGGTCCAGGTCTTCGAGGACCGGGCCGCCGCCATCGCCGCCGCCGTCGCCCGGGCCCGGCCCGGGGACACCGTGCTGGTCGCCGGCAAGGGCCACGAGCAGGGCCAGGACATCGCCGGGGTGGTCCGTCCCTTCGACGACCGCCAGGTGCTTCGCGAAGCTATCCAGAAGACCCAGGGATGAACTTGTGATCGCCCTCTCCCTCGCCGAGATCGCAGCAGTCGTCGGCGGGCAGACGTACGACATACCGGATCCGTCGGCGCAGGTCACCGGACCCGTCGTCCGGGACTCCCGCGAGGTGGTGCCGGGCAGCCTGTTCGTCGCCTTCGTCGGCGAGCGGGTCGACGGCCACGACTACGCGGCGGCGGTCGTCGAGGCGGGCGCGGCGGCCGTGCTGGCCTCCCGGCCCGTCGGCGTGCCCGCGATCGTCGTGGACGACGTCCAGACCGCGCTCGGCGCCCTCGCCCGGCACGTCGTCGGACGGCTCGGCACGACCCTGGTGGCGCTCACCGGGTCCGCGGGCAAGACCAGCACCAAGGACCTGATCGCCCAGGTGCTCCGGCGCAAGGCGCCGACGGTGTTCACGCCCGGCTCGCTCAACAACGAGATCGGGCTGCCGCTCACCGCGCTGAGCGCCACCGAGGAGACGAGGTTCCTCGTCCTGGAGATGGGCGCCCGCGGCATCGGCCACATCCGCTACCTCACCGGGCTCACGCCGCCGAAGGTCGGCCTGGTGCTCAACGTCGGCACCGCCCACATCGGCGAGTTCGGCGGCCGTGAGCAGATCGCCGAGGCCAAGGGCGAACTCGTCGAGGCCCTCCCCGAGGACGGCGCCGCGATCCTCAACGCGGACGACCCGCTGGTACGGGCCATGGCCTCCCGGACGAAGGCGAAGGTGCTCCTTTTCGGAGAGTCCGGCGAAGCGGACGTACGTGCCGAGAACGTGCGACTCACGGACAGCGGACAGCCTTCCTTCATGCTTCACACACCCTCCGGTGCAAGCGAAGTGACCATGCGCCTGTACGGTGAGCACCACGTGTCGAACGCGCTCGCCGCGGCCGCCGTCGCCCACCAGCTGGGCATGTCCGCGGAAGAGATCGCCACCGCCCTCTCCGAGGCGGGCTCCCTCTCCCGCTGGCGGATGGAGGTCACCGAGCGCCCGGACGGCGTGACGGTCGTCAACGACGCCTACAACGCGAACCCCGAGTCCATGCGAGCCGCCCTGCGCGCGCTCGCGGCGATGGGCAAGGGACGTCGTACGTGGGCGGTGCTCGGCAAGATGGCCGAGCTCGGGGACGAGGCGCTCGCCGAGCACGACGCGGTCGGACGGCTCGCCGTCCGGCTCAATGTCGGCAAGCTCGTCGCGGTCGGGGGCAGGGAAGCGTCCTGGCTGCAACTGGGCGCATATAACGAGGGTTCGTGGGGTGAGGAGTCGGTGCACGTGTCCGACGCACAGGCGGCGGTCGACCTGTTGCGCAGCGAGTTGCGCCCGGGGGATGTCGTACTCGTGAAGGCGTCCCGTTCGGTCGGCCTCGAGAGCGTGGCGCAGGCGCTCGTCGAGACCGGTGCCGAGGGTGAGGTTGCCGCCCGATGATGAACCAGATCCTCTTCGCGGGCGTCATTGGCCTCTTCCTCACCCTGATCGGCACCCCGCTGCTGATCAAGCTGCTCGCCCGCAAGGGCTACGGCCAGTACATCCGGGACGACGGCCCGCGCGAGCACGCCAGCAAGCGCGGCACGCCGACCATGGGCGGCATCGCCTTCATCCTGGCCACGGTCGCCGCGTACTTCCTGTCGAAGATCATCACGGGCAAGCCGCCGACCTACTCCGGCATCCTGGTGCTGGGCCTGATGATCGGCATGGGCCTGGTCGGCTTCCTCGACGACTACATCAAGATCGTCAAGCGGCGCTCGCTCGGTCTGCGGGCCAAGGCCAAGATGGCGGGCCAGCTGATCGTCGGTATCGCCTTCGCGGTGCTCTCGCTGCAGTTCGCCGACGCCCGCGGCAACACCCCGGCCTCCACCAAGCTGTCGTTCATCACCGACTTCGGCTGGTCCATCGGCCCGGTGCTGTTCGTGCTCTGGGCGCTCTTCATGATCCTGGCCATGTCCAACGGCGTGAACCTCACGGACGGTCTGGACGGCCTCGCCACCGGCGCCTCGGTCCTCGTCTTCGGCGCCTACACCTTCATCGGCGTCTGGCAGTTCCAGGAGTCCTGCGCCAACGCGGGCACCCTGACCAACCCCGGCGCCTGCTACGAGGTCCGCGACCCGCTCGACCTCGCGGTCGTCGCCTCCGCGCTGATGGGCGCCTGCCTCGGCTTCCTGTGGTGGAACACGTCGCCGGCCAAGATCTTCATGGGTGACACCGGCTCGCTCGCCCTCGGCGGCGTCCTGACCGGTCTGGCCATCCTCTCCCGCACGGAGCTGCTCGTCGCCATCATGGGCGGCCTGTTCGTCCTGATCACCATGTCGGTGGTCATCCAGGTCGGCTCCTTCCGGCTCACCGGAAAGCGCGTCTTCCGAATGGCGCCGCTCCAGCACCACTTCGAACTCAAGGGCTGGTCCGAGGTGCTCGTGGTGGTCCGCTTCTGGATCATCCAGGGCATCTGCGTGATCGTCGGCCTCGGTCTCTTCTACGCGGGATGGGCAGCGGACAAGTGACGCACTGGCAGGGCAAGCACGTCACCGTCGCCGGGCTCGGCGTCTCCGGTATCCCCGCGGCCAAGGTGCTGCACGGCCTGGGCGCCCGGGTCACCGTCGTCAACGACGGCGACGACGCCCGCGCCCGCGCGCAGGCCGCGGAACTGGAGGCGCTGGGCGTCACCGTGCGGCTCGGGGACGGCGCGACCCTGCCGGAGGGCACCGAACTCGTCGTCACCGCGCCCGGCTGGAAGCCCGACAAGCCGCTCTTCGAGGCGGCCCGCGCGGCCGGCCTGGAGATCTGGGGCGACGTCGAACTGGCCTGGCGGCTGCGCGGCCCCGACGCCGCGCCCTGGCTCGCGGTCACCGGCACCAACGGCAAGACCACCACGGTCCAGATGCTCACCTCCATCCTGACCGCGGCCGGACTGCGCACCGCCGCCGTCGGCAACATCGGCGTCTCCCTGCTCGACGCGGTCCTCGGCGACGAGGAGTACGACGTCCTCGCCGTCGAACTCTCCAGCTACCAGCTGCACTGGGCGCCCTCGCTGCGCGCCCACTCCGCGGCCGTCCTCAACCTCGCCCCCGACCACCTCGACTGGCACGGCTCCATGGAGGCGTACGCCGCCGACAAGGGCCGCGTCTACGAGGGCAATCGGGTCGCCTGCGTCTACAACGCCGCGGACAAGGCGACCGAGGACCTGGTGCGCGAGGCCGACGTGGAGGAGGGCTGCCGCGCCGTCGGCTTCACCCTCGGCACCCCGGGGCCCTCCCAACTCGGCGTCGTCGAGGGCATCCTGGTCGACCGCGCCTTCGTGGAGAACCGGCACAAGAACGCCCAGGAGCTGGCCGAGGTCTGCGACGTCAACCCGCCGGCCCCGCACAACATCGCCAACGCCCTTGCCGCCGCCGCCCTGGCGCGCGCCTTCGGCGTGCCCGCCAGGGCCGTCCGCGACGGCCTGCGCGCCTTCACCCCGGACGCCCACCGCATCGCCCACGTCGCGGACGTGGCCGGGGTCGCGTACGTGGACGACTCCAAGGCCACCAACACCCATGCCGCGGAAGCCTCGTTGGCGGCCTACGAGTCGATCGTGTGGATCGCCGGCGGGCTGGCCAAGGGAGCCACCTTCGACGAGATCGTCGCCAAGTCGGCCGCCCGGCTCCGCGGTGTCGTCCTCATCGGCGCCGACCGGGCGCTGATCCGCGAAGCCCTCACGCGACACGCCCCGGAAGTACCCGTCGTGGACCTTGACCGGACCGACACTGGGGCGATGCTCGCGGCTGTCCAGGAGGCCCAGCGGCTCGCGACCGCAGGCGACACGGTGCTGCTGGCCCCGGCCTGTGCCTCGATGGACATGTTCGCCAACTACAACAAGCGCGGTGACGCGTTCGCGGAGGCCGTCCGCGAACTCGGTGCCGACGCCTGACGGCGGGTCTCGGCCACCACGGCAGCGCCTGGGGTGCCCGGGGACCCCAGGAGGACGGGGTGACTCGGATGGGGCGCGGGTTCGGCGGATGCGTACGAGGAGCCGGTGATGTCCAGTAGCCGTACGGGCCGCCCTCCGGTCCAGCGGGCCGTCCGGCGGCCCGCCGCCCCGGGACCGCGGCGCCAGAACCCCCTCCAGCGGCTCCACACCCGTGCCAGGAAGGCCTGGGACCGGCCGCTGACCGCCTACTACCTGATCCTCGGCGGCAGCCTGCTGATCACCGTGCTGGGGCTGGTGATGGTCTACTCGGCCTCCCAGATCAAGGCGCTGCAGATGTCGCTGCCCGGCTCGTACTTCTTCCGCAAGCAACTGCTGGCCGCGGCCCTGGGCGCCGGACTGCTCCTCGCCGCCTCGCGGATGCCGGTCAAGCTGCACCGCGCGCTCGCCTACCCGATCCTGGCGGGCGCCGTCTTCCTGATGGCGCTGGTGCAGGTGCCGGGGATAGGGATGTCGGTCAACGGCAACCAGAACTGGATCTCCGTCGGCGGCCCCTTCCAGCTCCAGCCCAGCGAGTTCGGCAAGCTCGCCCTGGTGCTGTGGGGCGCCGACCTGCTCGCCCGCAAACAGGACAAGAAGCTGCTGGCCCAGTGGAAGCACATGCTGGTGCCGCTCGTCCCGGTCGCCTTCATGCTGCTCGGCCTGATCATGCTCGGCGGCGACATGGGTACGGCGATCATCCTCACCGCGATCCTGTTCGGCCTGCTGTGGCTGGCGGGCGCCCCGACGCGGCTCTTCGTGGGCGTGCTGTCGATCGCCGCCCTGATCGGGCTGCTGCTCATCAAGACCAGCCCCAACCGGATGGCACGCCTGCAGTGCATCGGCGCCACCGACCCCGGCCCGGGGGACAGTTGCTGGCAGGCGGTGCACGGCATCTACGCCCTCGCGTCCGGGGGGATCTTCGGCTCCGGGCTCGGCGCGAGTGTGGAGAAATGGGGACAACTGCCCGAAGCCCACACCGACTTCATCTTCGCCGTCACCGGTGAGGAACTGGGCCTGGCGGGGACGCTGTCGGTACTCGCCCTGTTCGCGGCTCTAGGCTATGCGGGTATCCGCGTGGCCGGACGTACGGAGGACCCGTTCGTGAGGTATGCCGCGGGAGGTGTGACCACCTGGGTCACCGCTCAGGCGGTGATCAACATCGGTGCGGTGCTCGGCCTGCTGCCGATCGCCGGCGTCCCCCTCCCGCTGTTCTCCTACGGTGGGTCCGCCCTGCTGCCGACCATGTTCGCCATCGGGTTGCTGATCGCCTTCGCGCGCGAGGAACCCGGTGCGCGGGCGGCGCTTGCGATGCGGCAACCTCGCTTTGGTAGAAAGCGGGGTGCCGGGGGTCCACAGGGGCCGCGGAGATGGAACACGATGCGACGGCGCGCCTCGGTGGCGCGTCCGTCCGGAGAGCGGTGAATTTCGGTGCATGTCGTACTTGCCGGCGGAGGAACCGCGGGCCACATCGAGCCCGCGCTCGCCCTCGCGGACGCCCTGCGCAGGCAGGACCCGACCGTGGGGATCACGGCCCTGGGCACGGAGCGCGGCCTGGAGACCCAGCTCGTCCCGCAGCGCGGCTACGAACTGGCGCTGATCCCGGCCGTCCCGCTGCCGCGCAAGCCGACCCCCGAACTGATCACCGTGCCGGGCCGGCTGCGCGGCACGATCAAGGCGGCCGAGCAGATCCTGGAGCGCACCAAGGCGGACGCGGTCGTCGGCTTCGGCGGCTATGTGGCCCTGCCCGGCTACCTCGCCGCCAAGCGCCTCGGTGTGCCGATCGTGATCCACGAGGCCAACGCCCGGCCCGGGCTGGCCAACAAGATCGGCTCGCGGTACGCGGCCCGGGTCGCCGTCTCCACCCCGGACAGCAAGCTGCGCGACGCCCGTTACATCGGCATCCCGCTGCGCCGCTCCATCGCCACCCTGGACCGGGCGGCCGTACGCCCCGAGGCGCGCGCGCTGTTCGGCCTCGACCCCAACCTGCCGACCCTGCTGGTCTCCGGCGGTTCCCAGGGCGCCCGGCGCCTGAACGAGGTCGTCCAGCAGGTCGCGCCCTGGCTCCAGCAGGCCGGGATCCAGATCCTGCACGCGGTCGGCCCGAAGAACGAACTGCCGCAGGTGCACCAGATGCCGGGAATGCCCCCGTACATCCCGGTAAGTTACCTGGACCGGATGGACCTCGCGTACGCCGCGGCCGACATGATGCTCTGCCGCGCGGGCGCGATGACCGTCGCCGAACTCTCCGCCGTCGGACTCCCGGCCGCCTACGTCCCGCTGCCCATCGGCAACGGCGAACAGCGGCTGAACGCCCAGCCGGTGGTCAAGGCCGGCGGCGGTCTGCTGGTCGACGACGCGGAGCTCACCCCCGAGTGGGTGCAGCACAACGTCCTGCCCGTGCTCGCCGACCCGCACCGGCTGTACGAGATGTCCCGCGCCGCCGGCGAGTTCGGCCGCCGGGACGCCGACGAACTGCTCGTCGGCATGGTGTACGAGGCGATCGCCTCGAACCGACGCTAGGGCCGTACGACGGAGGGCAGGCAGTGTGATCGGATCGACGACCGCCGAGCGCGGTGAACGTCAGCGGGAGTCGTCCGGTCCGCCGCCTGCCCGGCGTATGCGGCCCCCACGGCTCCGTATGATCATCATCCTGGCGGTCGCCCTCGTTCTCCTCGGGGCTGGCGGCGTCTGGGCGTTGTACGGCTCCAACTGGCTGCGGGTGGAGCGCGTGACGGTCTCCGGCACCCGGGTGCTGACCCCCGCGCAGGTCCGCGAGGCCGCCGACGTGCCGGTCGGATCGCCGCTGGCCTCCGTCGACACCGACGCCATCGAGGCGCGTCTGAAGCGGGAACTGCCGCGTGTGGACGGCGTGGACGTCAGCCGTTCCTGGCCCCACGGCATCGGCCTGAAGGTCACCGAGCGAAAGCCCGTCCTGGTGGTGCGAAAGGGTGCGAACTTCACCGAAGTGGACAGAAAAGGCGTCCGGTTCGCGACGGTTTCCGATGCCCCGAAGGGCATCCCCGAACTCGAACTGGCGACGGAGTCGTCCGGTTCGGCCGCCGCGAGCCTGCGCCGCTTCGGTGAGGACCGCCTGGTGCGCGAGGCGGTCCGGGTGGCCGGCACCCTCCCGGCCCGCGTCGCCAAGGACACCAGGACCGTCAAGGTCCTTTCCTACGACGCCGTCTCGCTGGAGCTGACCGGCGGCCGGACCGTCGACTGGGGCAGCTCCGAGGAGGGCGGGGCGAAGGGTCGCACACTCGTCGCCCTGATGAAAGCTTCGCCGGACGCGCGTCACTTCGACGTGAGTGTTCCCACCGCCCCTGCGTCATCGGCGAGTTGACGCGCATCAGTGCAGGCCAGCACCCTGGTTGGGCACCGCTACGGCTGATCACATAGGGTGAAAAGAAAAACGGGAGGTTCGGCGTGTTCGTTGAACGCGCGCCACTTGTCGACTTAGTGTCCTGTTCAGAAGACTTCAAGGAACGGACACACTGGTAACCCTAAACTTCAGCGTTAGGGTTCGGGTCGGCGATACGGACCGTCCCAATTCGGCATCAGTCGGCGGATCTCGGAGCCACAGCGCTTCTCCGGTCCGGCGACACGTAACTCGAGGCGAGAGGCCTTCGACGTGGCAGCACCGCAGAACTACCTCGCAGTCATCAAAGTCATCGGTGTCGGCGGCGGTGGTGTCAATGCCATCAACCGGATGATCGAGGTCGGTCTCAAGGGTGTCGAGTTCATCGCCATCAACACGGACGCCCAGGCGCTGTTGATGAGCGACGCCGATGTCAAGCTCGATGTCGGTCGTGAACTCACCCGCGGACTCGGCGCCGGAGCCAACCCGGCCGTCGGCCGCAAGGCCGCCGAGGACCACCGCGAGGAGATCGAGGAGGTCCTCAAGGGGGCCGACATGGTCTTCGTGACGGCCGGTGAAGGCGGCGGCACCGGCACCGGCGGCGCGCCCGTCGTGGCCAACATCGCCCGCTCGCTCGGCGCCCTGACCATCGGCGTGGTCACGCGCCCGTTCACCTTCGAGGGCCGGCGCCGCGCGAACCAGGCCGAGGACGGCATCGCCGAGCTCCGCGAAGAGGTCGACACCCTCATCGTGATCCCCAACGACCGGCTGCTGTCCATCTCGGACCGCCAGGTCTCGGTGCTCGACGCGTTCAAGTCGGCCGACCAGGTCCTGCTCTCCGGTGTCCAGGGCATCACCGACCTCATCACCACCCCGGGTCTGATCAACCTCGACTTCGCCGACGTCAAGTCGGTCATGTCCGAGGCCGGCTCGGCCCTGATGGGCATCGGCTCGGCCCGCGGCGACGACCGCGCGGTGGCCGCGGCCGAGATGGCGATCTCCTCGCCGCTGCTGGAGGCGTCCATCGACGGCGCCCGCGGTGTGCTGCTCTCCATCTCCGGCGGCTCCGACCTCGGTCTGTTCGAGATCAACGAGGCCGCCCAGCTGGTCAGCGAGGCCGCCCACCCCGAGGCCAACATCATCTTCGGCGCGGTCATCGACGACGCCCTCGGCGACGAGGTCCGGGTCACCGTGATCGCGGCCGGTTTCGACGGCGGCCAGCCGCCGGCCAAGCGGGACAACATCCTCGGCTCGTCCTCGGCCAAGCGCGAGGAGCCCGCCCCGGTGCGGCAGCCCGAGAGCCGCCCGTCCTTCGGCTCGCTCGGCAGCGTCACGCCGAAGGAGGAGCCGGCGCCCGCCCCCGAGCCCGCCGCCGACCTCCCGGTCGCCCCGCCGGTCCCGCCGTCCCGGTCCTACTCGGACAGCGCGGCCGAGGAGCTGGACGTGCCGGACTTCCTGAAGTGATAGGACAGCGCGACACCGTGAGCGGCGCGCACTTCGCCTTCACCGACAGGTGGGGCGGGGTGAGCGCCGTTCCGTACGAGGAGCTCAACCTCGGCGGCGCGGTCGGTGACGACGCCGACGCCGTACGGACCAACCGGGAGCTGGCGGCCAAGTCGCTCGGTCTCGACCCGGGCCGGGTGGTCTGGATGAACCAGGTGCACGGCAACGACATCGCGGTCGTCGACCGGCCCTGGGGGGAGCGCCCGGTGCCGGAGGTCGACGCGGTCGTCACCGCCGAGCGGGGTCTGGCCCTCGCCGTCCTCACCGCGGACTGCACACCCGTACTGCTCGCCGACCCCGTCGCCGGTGTCGTCGCCGCCGCGCACGCCGGGCGGCCCGGCATGATCGCCGGGGTGGTCCCGGCCGCCGTCCGCGCCATGACGGAACTGGGCGCCGACCCGGCCCGGATCGTCGCCCGCACCGGACCCGCCGTCTGCGGCCGGTGCTACGAGGTGCCGGCGGAGATGCGCGCCGAGGTGGCCGCGCTCGAACCGGCGGCACACGCCGAGACCAGCTGGGGGACGCCGTCGGTCGACGTGACCGCCGGGGTGCACGCCCAGCTCGACCGGCTCGGGGTGCGCGACCGGGAGCGGTCGCCGGTGTGCACCCGCGAATCGGGGGACCACTTCTCGTACCGCCGCGACCGGACCACGGGCCGGCTCGCCGGCTATGTCTGGCTGGACTGATGGGGCATGACAGAACGTAAGGCCGAACTCGCCGCGAATCTGGCGAAAGTGGAGGAACGCATCGCCACCGCGTGCGCGGCCGCGGGCCGCAAGCGCGAGGAGGTGACCCTCGTCGTGGTCACCAAGACCTACCCCGCGAGCGATGTGCGGATCCTGTCCGAGCTCGGTGTGCGCCACGTCGCCGAGAACAAGGACCAGGACGCGGCGCCGAAAGCGGCCGAATGCTCGGATCTGCCCCTTACTTGGCACTTCGTCGGCCAGTTGCAGACCAACAAGGCGCGCTCCGTGGTCGGTTATGCCGGATTCGTGCAGTCCGTCGACCGCTCCAAGCTGGTGACGGCGCTGTCGAAGGAGGCCGGGCGGACCGGGCGCGAGGTGGGGTGCCTGATCCAGGTCGCCCTCGACGCCGGTGAGCGCGAGCGGGGTGAGCGGGGCGGGGTGGCTCCGGGCGGCGTCGAGGAGTTGGGCGATCTCGTCGCCGCGGCTCCGGGACTCCGGCTCGCCGGACTGATGACGGTCGCACCCTTGACCGGAGAGTACGCGGGACGTGAACTGGCGGCGTTCGAGCGGTTGATGGATTTGTCGACCCACCTGCGGCGAACCCATCCGGCTGCGAACATGGTCTCGGCAGGGATGAGTGCGGACCTCGAACAGGCCGTGGCGGCGGGAGCGACACATGTACGCGTCGGCACTGCGGTACTCGGAGTCCGCCCGAGGCTCGGGTAACGTCGCCAGGAAGTCGGACCACAGCAGAAAATATGGTCATTACCGCTGAATAGCGGGTGTGACGACTCGTGGATCGCGGGCACTTGGTAGTCGTCAGCCGATCCACCACAGAGCGGAGGACTCAGAGCATGGCCGGCGCGATGCGCAAGATGGCGGTCTACCTCGGCCTCGTGGAGGACGATGGGTACGACGGCCGCGGTTTTGATCCCGACGACGACTTCGAACCCGAACTCGATCCCGAACCCGAGCGGGATCACCGGCCGCACGAGCGGTCTCACCTGTCCCACGGTGCACATCAGTCACAAAGGGACGAATCGGTAAGAGTGGTGCAGCCGTCGCCCCCGCGGGAGCCGGTGCCCCACGCCGCTTCGCTCGCCGCGGAATCCGGTCGTCCGGCGCGCATCGCGCCCGTGGCGTCCATCACACAAGAACGTCAGAGCCTGGAGAAGAACGCACCGGTGATCATGCCCAAGGTCGTGTCGGAACGAGAGCCGTACCGGATCACCACGCTTCACCCGCGGACCTACAACGAGGCCCGTACCATCGGGGAACACTTCCGTGAGGGCACCCCGGTGATCATGAACCTGACTGAGATGGATGACACAGACGCGAAGCGACTTGTCGACTTTGCTGCCGGTTTGGTGTTTGGTCTTCACGGCAGCATCGAGCGGGTGACGCAGAAGGTGTTCCTGTTGTCGCCTGCTAACGTCGATGTCACGGCGGAGGACAAGGCCCGCATCGCAGAGGGCGGGTTCTTCAATCAGAGCTGAGACGCACAACCGGAAAAAGCAGTACAAGAGCAAGTCAACGAAGTAACGCAGTACCGCAGCAGCGCGGAACAGGGGAGAGGGAAGCAAGGGGCATGAGCGTGGTCCTGGATGTCGTCTATATCGCGCTGATGTGCTTCCTCATCGTGCTGATCTTCCGGTTGGTCATGGACTATGTCTTCCAGTTCGCCCGCTCGTGGCAACCCGGCAAGGCGATGGTGGTCGTTCTGGAGGCCACTTACACTGTCACTGATCCACCGCTCAAGCTTCTGCGGCGGTTCATTCCGCCGCTGCGTCTCGGGGGCGTGGCGCTCGACCTGTCCTTCTTCGTACTGATGATCATCGTCTACATCCTGATCTCGATCGTGAGCCGGCTGTGAGCGATGTGAACTACCGTCTTGCCGAATGCCGACGACTACGTTGAGGTGAAGAGATGCCGTTGACCCCCGAGGACGTGCGGAACAAGCAGTTCACGACCGTCCGCCTCCGAGAAGGCTATGACGAGGACGAGGTCGATGCCTTCCTCGACGAGGTCGAAGCCGAGCTGACCCGCCTGCTCCGCGAGAACGAGGACCTGCGCGCCAAACTGGCCGCGGCCACGCGCGCCGCCGCGCAGAACCAGCAGAACATGCGCAAGCCTCCGGAGCAGTCCCAGGACGGCCCGCAGGGTATGCCCCAGCAGGGTATGCCTCCGCAGGGCATGCCCCAGCAGGGTATGCCTCAGCAGGGTATGCCCCCGCAGGGTATGCGTGGCCCCGGCGCTCCGGTGCCCGCCGGCATATCGGGCCCGCCGCAGCAGCAGATGGGTGGCCCCATGGGTGGCCCGCCCCAGCTGCCGAGCGGTGCCCCGCAGCTGCCCGCCGGTCCCGGTGGTCAGGGCGGTCCCCAGGGGCCCGGCCCGATGGGCCAGGGTCCGATGGGCCAGGGTCCCGGTCCGATGGGCCAGCCCCCGATGCAGCAGATGGGCGGTCCGATGGGCGGCCCCATGGGTGGTCCCATGGGCGGTCCGATGGGCGGCCCCGGTCAGGGCCCCGGCGGCGACAGTGCCGCCCGTGTCCTCTCGCTGGCCCAGCAGACCGCCGACCAGGCGATCGCCGAGGCCCGCTCCGAAGCCAACAAGATCGTCGGCGAGGCGCGTTCGCGTGCCGAGGGTCTGGAGCGCGACGCCCGGGCCAAGGCCGACGCCCTTGAGCGGGACGCGCAGGAGAAGCACCGCGTCGCGATGGGCTCCCTGGAGTCAGCTCGCGCCACGCTGGAGCGCAAGGTCGAGGACCTGCGCGGCTTCGAGCGCGAGTACCGGACGCGGCTGAAGTCCTACCTGGAGTCGCAGCTGCGTCAGCTGGAGACCCAGGCCGACGACTCGCTCGCTCCGCCGCGTACTCCGGCCGCCGCGTCGCTGCCGCCGTCGCCGGCGCCCTCCATGGCTCCGGCCGGTGCGAGTGCGCCGTCCTACGGTGGGCCGCAGGGGATGGGTGGTCCCGCTCCGGCGGCGCCGTCCTACGGTGCTCAGCAGCAGATGTCGCCGGCCATGACTCAGCCGATGGCGCCGGTTCGGCCCCAGGGGCCGGGTCCGATGGGGCAGGCTCCCTCGCCGATGCGTGGGTTCCTGATCGATGAGGACGACAACTGACGGCCTGTAGTACGCCTTAGGCGTCGGCAGCGTTCAGGGGCGGGCCCCGGATTTCGATCCGGGGCCCGCCCCTTTTACGCGTGTTGACGTTAACCGGGGCGGTGCGGGGTGGGTGCGCAGCCCGGCGCCGTCGGGGTGCCTCCCCCAGAGGGGGTACCCCCAGCGCCCACCCGTGCCGCCCCAGCGGCACGACTGCCCGCAGCTGGGCGCGCCGGCCCGCAGGTACGAGAGAAGGCCCGGTGCTCCCCGTCACGGGGAGCACCGGGCCTTCTTGGGTGGGGTTATGCCTTGTGGAGGCGGAAGGTGAGGGTGAGGGGCTCGTCGGTGAAGGGGGTGCCGTAGGTGTCGTCCGCGTCACCCTGGGCGAAGTCCGTGGCGAGGACCTCGTCGGCGATCAGGGCCGTGTGCTCGGTCAGGGCCGCGATCGTGGCCGGGTCCGTCGCCGTCCAGCGCAGGGCGATCCGGTCGGCCACGTCCAGGCCGCTGTTCTTGCGGGCCTCCTGGATCAGGCGGATCGCGTCACGGGCCAGGCCCGCCAGGCGCAGCTCCTCGGTGATCTCCAGGTCCAGGGCGACCGTCGCGCCCGAGTCGGACGCCACCGACCAGCCCTCGCGCGGGGTCTCGGTGATGATCACCTCGTCCGGGGCGAGGGTGATCGTCTCACCGTCGACCTCGACCGACGCCGTGCCCTCGCGCAGCGCGAGCGACAGCGCGGCGGCGTCGGTGTTCGCGACGGCCTTGGCCACGTCCTGCACCCGCTTGCCGAACCGCTTGCCCAGGGCGCGGAAGTTGGCCTTGGCGGTGGTGTCCACCAGGCTGCCGCCGACCTCGGAGAGCGAGGCCAGCGAGGAGACGTTCAGCTCCTCGGTGATCTGCGTGTGCAGCTCGGGGTCGAGGGACTCGAAGCCCGAGGCCGCCACCAGCGCGCGGGACAGCGGCTGACGGGTCTTCACACCCGACTCCGCGCGCGTGGCGCGGCCGAGCTCCACCAGGCGCCGTACGAGCACCATCTGCCTCGACAGCTCCGGGTCGATCGCCGTGAGGTCCGCCTCCGGCCAGGAGGACAGGTGGACGGACTCCGGGGCGTCCGGGGTGACCGGGGCGATCAGGTCCTGCCAGACCCGCTCGGTGATGAACGGGGTCAGCGGGGCCATCAGCTTGGTGACCGTCTCCACGACCTCGTGCAGGGTGCGCAGCGCCGCCTTGTCGCCCTGCCAGAAGCGGCGACGGGAGCGGCGGACGTACCAGTTGGAGAGGTCGTCGACGAACGCGGAGAGCAGCTTGCCGGCGCGCTGGGTGTCGTACGTCTCCAGGGACTGCGTCACCTGGTCGGTGAGCGCGTGGAGTTCGGAGAGCAGCCAGCGGTCGATCAGCGGGCGGTCGGCCGGGGCCGGATCGGCCGCGGACGGCGCCCAGTTGGACGTACGGGCGTACAGGGCCTGGAAGGCGACCGTGTTCCAGTACGTCAGCAGGGTCTTGCGCACGACCTCCTGGATGGTGCCGTGGCCCACGCGGCGGGCCGCCCACGGCGAACCGCCGGCCGCCATGAACCACCGCACCGCGTCGGCGCCGTGCTGGTCCATCAGCGGGATCGGCTGGAGGATGTTGCCCAGGTGCTTGGACATCTTGCGGCCGTCCTCGGCGAGGATGTGGCCGAGGCAGACCACGTTCTCGTACGAGGACTTGTCGAAGACCAGCGTGCCGACGGCCATCAGCGTGTAGAACCAGCCGCGGGTCTGGTCGATGGCCTCGGAGATGAACTGCGCCGGGTAGCGGGACTCGAACAGTTCCTTGTTCTTGTACGGGTAGCCCCACTGTGCGAACGGCATCGAACCCGAGTCGTACCAGGCGTCGATGACCTCCGGCACGCGCGTGGCCGTGGTGGCGCACTGCGGGCAGTCGAAGGTGACGTCGTCGATGAACGGGCGGTGCGGGTCGAGTTCCGACTGGTCGGTGCCGGTCAGCTCGGTGAGTTCGGCGCGGGAGCCGACGACCGTGAGGTGGTCGTTCTCACAGCGCCAGATCGGCAGCGGGGTGCCCCAGTAGCGGTTGCGGGAGAGCGCCCAGTCGATGTTGTTCTGCAGCCAGTCGCCGAAGCGGCCGTGCTTGACCGTCTCCGGGAACCAGTTGGTCTTCTCGTTCTCCTGGAGGAGGCGGTCCTTGACGGCGGTGGTGCGGATGTACCAGGACGGCTGCGCGTAGTAGAGGAGCGCGGTGTGGCAGCGCCAGCAGTGCGGGTAGCTGTGCTCGTACGGGATGTGCCGGAAGAGCAGGCCGCGCTGCTGGAGGTCCTCGGTGAGCTTTTCGTCCGCCTTCTTGAAGAAGACGCCGCCGACCAGGGGGACGTCCTCCTCGAAGGTGCCGTCCGGGCGGACGGGGTTGACCACCGGCAGACCGTAGGCGCGGCAGACCTTGAGGTCGTCCTCACCGAAGGCGGGGGACTGGTGGACCAGACCGGTGCCGTCCTCGGTGGTGACGTACTCGGCGTTGACCACGTAGTGAGCGGGCTCCGGGAACTCCACCAGCTCGAAGGGCCGCTGGTAGGTCCAGCGCTCCATCTCGGCGCCGGTGAAGGACTGGCCGGTGGCCTCCCAGCCCTCGCCGAGGGCCTTGGCGAGCAGCGGTTCGGCGACGACCAGCTTCTCCCGGCCGTCGGTCGCGACGACGTAGCCGACCTCGGGGTGGGCGGCGACGGCGGTGTTGGACACCAGCGTCCACGGGGTCGTCGTCCAGACCAGGAGCGCGGCCTCGCCGGCCAGCGGACCGGAGGTGAGCGGGAAACGGACGTACACGGACGGGTCGACGACCGTCTCGTAGCCCTGGGCCAGTTCGTGGTCGGACAGGCCGGTGCCGCAGCGCGGGCACCAGGGGGCGACGCGGTGGTCCTGGACCAGCAGACCCTTGTTGAAGATCTCCTTCAGCGACCACCACACGGACTCGATGTACTCGGGTTCCATCGTGACGTAGGCGTCGTCGAGGTCGACCCAGTACCCCATGCGGGTCGTCAGGTCGGCGAAGGCGTCGGTGTGCCGGAGCACCGAGTCGCGGCACCTGGCGTTGAACTCGGCGATGCCGTACGCCTCGATGTCCTTCTTGCCGCTGAAGCCGAGCTCCTTCTCCACCGCCAGCTCCACGGGCAGGCCGTGGCAGTCCCAGCCGGCCTTGCGGGCCACGTGGTAGCCGCGCATGGTGCGGAAGCGGGGGAAGACGTCCTTGAAGACGCGGGCCTCGATGTGGTGGGCGCCGGGCATGCCGTTCGCGGTGGGCGGACCCTCGTAGAAGACCCACTCGGGGCGGCCCTCGGACTGCTCCAGGCTCTTGGCGAAGATCTTCTGCTCGCGCCAGAAGTCGAGCACCGCGTGTTCGAGCGCGGGCAGGTCGACCTGGGCGGGCACCTGGCGGTACGTCGGCTGTGTCATCAGCGGGCTTCCTCCGGCGGACTTGCTGCTTTCCGTCCGGAGGGACGAGAGCTGCGTCTTGCGTTGCGCCGTTCCGGGCGCGCTCCCGCGGTACCACCCTCCTTGGCCCCCCGACGCGTCCTGTGCCTCGGTGAGCCCTCTCATTGGGGCAGCGATGCCGGGTCTACTCGCCCTCGGTCCGGGCTTTCTTCCGGCGGCTCCGGGGTGATCTTCACGTCGCGCTCGCCCCCGGGCTCCCACCGTCCCCGGGTCGCTCTGGGCTGCGTACGCCGCTACTCGTCCCCATCCAAGCTTTTCGCTCCGCCCAGTGTACGGCGCGCCGGGGACGGCGGCCGACCGGTTTTCCCGGCCCCTCGGACCGGGGTCGGGCGTGGCCTGCGGTGACCCGAATGGTCCGGTACGGGTGTTCGCATTCCGGGACGTCCGGCTTCGCGGATTACCCGGCGGGGAGCTGGGCACAACGCATGCATGTCGGCCACGTGGCCTCCGCGCGGCGGGCGAATCGGGCGGTGCGCCCCATTGCCGCGGGACTCGAGTCGATTTATCGTCCCAGCACGATTCGCGAGCAAGATCACAATATGTGAAGGGGTCGCGGCCATGGTGGCGAAGAAGACCGCCGTACAGCAGTCGGCGACCGGCAGCTCCACGACAGCCTCCGGCGACGCGGCCGAGGACGTCGGCGGGAAGAGGAGCACCCACAGGGCGTCCGCGGGGCGGTCCGGCGGGACCGCCACCGGGAAGGGCCGGGCGAGGAAGACGGCGGCCGGGAAGAGCACGGCGAGGAAGGCGGCGGAGAGCGCCGCCGCGGAGGGTGCGGAGAGCGCGGAGGCTGGGGTCATTGGCGGCGCCGCCACCGGCCGCGCCGCCAATGACGGCGCGGCCGCCGGGAAGCCGGTCGCCAGGAAGGCCGCGGCGAAGAGGACCCCGGCGAAGAAGATCGCGGCGAAGAGGACCGCGGCCGCGAAGAGCACCGCGAGGAAGACCGTCGCCAAGAAGGCGGCGGGGAAGAGCACGGCCAAGACGGCGGGTGCGGCGCAGGCCGCGGAGCAGACGGGAGCCACGACGGTGGTTGCGAAGAAGACTCCTGGCACGGCCACGGCGGCGAAGAGCGGCGTTCCCCAGGCACGCGTCTCCGCGGCGGTGGTGCCGGGGGAGCTCGCGGTACGGCCCGGTGAGGACCCCTGGACCCCCGAGGAGGTCGCTCAGGCCCGCGCCGAGCTGACGTCCGAGGGGGAGCGACTGAGGGCCGAGATCACCTCCTCCGAGCGGGCCGTCGCCGGTCTGATGCGGGACTCGGGGGACGGCGCCGGCGACGATCAGGCCGACACCGGGACGAAGAACATCACCCGGGAGCACGAGCTGGCGCTGGCCGCCAACGCCCAGGAGATGCTCACCCAGACCGAGCGGGCCCTGGAGCGGCTGGACGCCGGCACCTACGGCCTCTGCGAGAACTGCGGCAACCCCATCGGCAAGGCCCGTATGCAGGCGTTCCCGCGCGCCACGCTGTGCGTGGAGTGCAAGCAGAAGCAGGAACGCCGGTACTGAGGGCCCACTCGGGCGTGCCGTACCCTCGTCCTCAGTCAGGTACCTAGGTTGAGGGACTCACGTTGACAGAGGCGGAGCGCATCATCGGTACGCCGGAATCCCCGGACGGGGCCGAGGCAGAGCCGGAGCAGTCGTCCGGGCCGAACGGGCAGGAGGCCGGCGAGGCGCGGCCCAGGGGCAGGCGGCGGATCGCCGTGCTGTTCGCGGTGGCCGCGTTCGCGTACGCCCTCGACCTGATCAGCAAGATGATCGTGGTGGCCAAGCTGGAGCACCACGAGCCCATCGAGATCATCGGGGACTGGCTGAAGTTCGAGGCGATCCGCAACGCCGGGGCCGCCTTCGGCTTCGGCGAGGCCTTCACCGTGATCTTCACGGTGATCGCGGCCGCCGTGATCGTGGTGATCGCCCGGCTCGCCCGCAAGCTCTACAGCCTGCCCTGGGCCATCGCCCTCGGTCTGCTGCTGGGCGGTGCGCTGGGCAACCTCACCGACCGGATCTTCCGTTCGCCGGGCGTCTTCGAGGGCGCGGTCGTGGACTTCATCGCGCCCAAGCACTTCGCCGTCTTCAACCTCGCCGACTCGGCGATCGTGTGCGGCGGCATCCTGATCGTGCTGCTGTCCTTCAAGGGACTCGACCCGGACGGCACCGTCCACAAGGACTGAGCACCGGTACGGGACCGGCTCACCCGTCCGGCATACTCGACGGGTGAGCACGATTCCCGAGATCCGTACCCTGCCCGTGCCGGACGGCCTGGAGGGCGAGCGCGTCGACGCCGCAATCTCCCGCATGTTCGGCTTCTCCCGTACCAAGGCCGCGGAGCTCGCCGCGGCGGGCAAGGTGCTGGTCGACGGCACGGTCGTCGGCAAGTCGGAGCGGGTGAGCGGCGGCGCCTGGCTGGAGGTCGAGATGCCGCAGGCCGCCGCGCCGGTTCAGGTCGTGGCCGAGCCGGTCGAGGGCATGGAGATCGTGCACGACGACGACGACGTGGTCGTGATCGTCAAGCCGGTCGGGGTCGCGGCGCATCCGTCGCCGGGCTGGACCGGGCCGACCGTCATCGGCGGGCTCGCCGCCGCCGGGTACCGGATCTCCACCTCCGGCGCCGCCGAGCGGCAGGGCATCGTGCACCGGCTCGACGTCGGCACCTCGGGTCTGATGGTCGTCGCCAAGTCCGAGCGCGCCTACACCTCGCTCAAGCGCCAGTTCAAGGAGCGCACGGTCGACAAGCGGTACCACACGCTCGTCCAGGGCCACCCCGACCCGACCAGCGGCACCATCGACGCGCCCATCGGCCGGCACCCCAACCACGACTACAAGTGGGCGGTCACGGCCGACGGCAAGCCGTCCGTCACGCACTACGACCTGATCGAGGCGTTCCGCGCGGCCTCCCTGCTCGACGTGAAGCTGGAGACCGGCCGCACCCATCAGATCCGCGTCCACATGGCCGCCCACCGCCACCCCTGCGTCGGCGACCTGACCTACGGCGCCGACCCGACCCTCGCCAAGCGGCTGCGCCTGACCCGGCAGTGGCTGCACGCCGTCCGGCTCGGCTTCGAGCACCCCGGGGACGGCCAGTGGGCGGAGTTCTCCTGCGAGTACCCCGACGACCTCCAGCAGGCGCTGGACCAGGTGCGCGAGGAGACCTACGGATGACCGTCCCCGCGTACGCCGTGCGCGTCGCCGCCGAGGACGCCGACCGGGCGCTGTGCTTCGCGGTGCGCCGGGAGGTCTTCGTCGGCGAGCAGGGCGTGCCCGAGGAGATCGAGTACGACGCCTACGACGCCGTCGCCGTGCATGTGCTGGCGGTGCGCAAGGACGGGGTGCCGCTCGGCGCGGGCCGTCTGCTGCACGGCGAGGCCGCCGCGGCGAAGGTCGGCGGCGACCCGTCCGTGGGTTCGCTCGGCCGGCTCGCGGTGTCGAAGGAGGCACGCGGTCTCGGCATCGGCGCCGCGCTGGTGCGCGCCATCGAGGACGCGGCCCGTGAGCGCGGCCTCGCCGCGGTCGACCTGCACGCCCAGACCCAGGCCCTCGGCTTCTACGAGCGGCTCGGCTACGAGGCCTACGGGCCGGAGTTCCCCGACGCCGGCATCCCGCACCGGGCGATGCGCCGCGCTGTGTAGCTTCGCGCCGAAAGCGCTGGTGAGAGCGGTGCCGTGGCAGGCTTGAGCCCTGCCCTGTGGACGCCGACCTCGCCGGAGCGCTGACCGTGGACCAGTTGGCCCTGTTGTTCGTGCTGTTGCTCGGGGCCGTGGTGAGCGTCCCCGTCGGGGAGCGGCTCGGGCTGCCCGCACCGGTGCTGATGACCCTGCTCGGCGGGACGCTGGCGCTGCTGGACTTCGTGCCCAACGTCGAGGTGCCGCCCGAGCTGATCCTGCCGCTGCTGTTGCCGCCGCTGCTGTACGCGGCGGTGCGGCGGACCTCCTGGCGGCAGTTCGCCGCCAATGTGCGGCCCATCGTGCTGCTGGCGGTGGCGCTGGTGTTCGTGACGACCGCGTGCGTGGCCGCCGTGGCCGACGCGGTCATCCCCGGTCTGCCGCTGGCCGCCGCGGTCGCGCTCGGCGCCCTGGTCGCGCCGCCCGACCCGGTCGCCGCCACCGCCGTCGCGGGCCAGCTCGGCTTGCCCCGGCGGCTGGTGTCCATCCTGGAGGGCGAGGGGCTGTTCAACGACGTCACCGCGATCGTGCTGTACCACGTCGCCATCGCGGCCGTCGTCAGCGGCAGCTTCTCCTTCTGGCAGGCCGGGCTCGACTTCCTCCTCTCCGCGCTGGTGGCGCTGGCCGTCGGGCTCGCCCTGGGCTGGGGCGCCAACCGGCTCATGGGGCTGCTCGGCGACCCGACCCTGCAGATCGGGCTGACCCTGCTGGTGCCGTACGCCTCCTACGTGCTGGCCGAGGAGCTGCACGGGTCCGGGGTGCTGGCCGTGCTGGTCACCGCGCTGTTCCTGGCGGAGTACGCCATCGACGCGGACGACGTGATGACCCGGCTGGCCGGGCACACGGTCTGGAACGTCGTCGACACCCTGGTCACCGGCGTCGCCTTCGGGCTGATCGGCCTGGAGCTGCACAACGCCGTACGGACCGCCTCCGGGCGCTGGGGCGAGCTGCTGGGCTGGGCGGCGGCCGTGGCGGGCGTCGTGGTGCTGGTCCGGCTGCTGTGGCTGCTGCCGGCGACCTGGCTGACCAAGCGGATGCACGCCAAGCGCGACTACGACGAGGACATCCCGGTGAGCTGGCGGGAGACCGTCGTGATGTGGTGGTCGGGGATGCGCGGGGTCGCCTCGGTCGCGCTGGCGCTGGCGATCCCGCTGGAGGTGGACGACGGCTCCGCCTTCCCCGACCGCGACGAGATCATCTTCATCGCGTTCGGGGTGATCATGGCGACGCTCGTGGTGCAGGGGCTGACGCTGCCGTGGCTGGTCAGACGGCTGGGGGTGCGGGCGGACGCGGCACACGAGAAGGAGTTCGAGAAGGAGCTGGCGGTGCGCGCCGCCCGGGCGGCGAAGCGGCGGCTGCGGGAGATCGAGGCGGTCGAGGAGCTGCCCGACGAACTGGCCGAGCAGATGATGCGGCGGGCCTTCGAGATCGGGGTGCGGATCTCCCCGGACCTCGGCGACGAGGAGCGCCGGGAGGTGCGGCGCACGGTCAAGCGGATGCGGCGGATCCAGACGGAGATGCTGAGCGCGGCGCGGCACGAGGTGCTCGCGGCACGCAGTGAGCCGGGGGCCGATCCGGAGGTGGTGGACCGCGTGCTGCGCCATCTCGACGTACGCAGTCTGCGGTGACCGGCGCCGCGGGCCGCCCGTGGGGGCGGCCCGCGGTGGTCAGCGGCCCGTGCGCGGCGGCTCGTGGGCGCGGCGCGAGGGGGCGCCGTCCGGGGAGCGCAGCGGGGCCGGGATGCCCGGGGGCAGGGCGGCGTCCGCGGTGTTGACCCGGGGGAGCGCGTAGGGGTGGTGGCGCGAGAGCCAGCGGATCATCTGCTCGCGGACCGTCACCCGGACCGTCCAGATGTCGTCGGCGTCCTTGGCCGTCACCAGCGCCCGTACCTGGATGGTGTTCGGGGTGGCGTCGGTGACCGTCAGGTCGCAGGAGCGGCCGTCCCAGGCGGGGCACGCGCGCAGGATGTCGCGGAGCTGCTCGCGCATCAGGTCCATCGGGGCCGAGTGGTCCAGGTGCCAGTAGACGATGCCGGTCATCTGGATGCCGCCCCGGGACCAGTTCTCGAAGGGCTTCGAGGTGAAGTACGACACCGGCATGGTCAGCCGGCGCTCGTCCCAGGTCCGCACCGTCAGGAAGGTCAGCGTGATCTCCTCGACCGTGCCCCACTCGCCGTCCACCACCACGGTGTCGCCGATGCGCACCATGTCGCCGAAGGCGATCTGGAACCCGGCGAACATATTGCTCAGCGTCGACTGCGCGGCCACACCCGCGACGATGCCGATGAGCCCCGCCGAGGCCAGCAGCGAGGCGCCGGCCGCCCGCATCGCGGGGAACGTCAGCAGCATCGCGGCCACGGCGACCACGCCGACCACCGCCGCCACCACCCGGGTGATCAGCGTCACCTGGGTCCGCACCCGCCGTACCCGGGCCGCGTCGCGGTGGACGCGGGCGTAACGGCTGTACGTCGTCTCGACGACCGCGCCCGCGATCCGGATCACCAGCCACGCCGTCGAGCCGATCAGCACCAGCGTCAGCGTCTGGCCGATCCCGATCCGGTGCTCCTCCAGCACCTTGGCGGAGTCGTAGGAGCCCCTCAGCAGGGCCGCGCAGAGCACCAGTTGGTACGGGACACGGGCCCGGCGCAGCAGACCCCACAGGGGCGTCTCGGAGTGCCGGCGGTCGGCCTTGCTCAGCAGCACGTCCGTGACCCACCCGATGAGCAGGGTGAGCACGACCGAGCCGCCGATCACGATCAGTGGTCGGAGTACGTTCTCCATGCCTTCGAACGTAACCGCGATCCGGGGGTGCTGAACATCCGGCCCTCTGAGACGCCGGACACGGCGCTGCCGTACCCGGCTGGCACCATGGCCCCATGAACATCATGCTCTTTCACTCGACCTTCGGTCCGCGCCCCGCGGTGGGGCAGGCGGCCGACCGGCTGCGCGAGGCCGGACACGAGGTCTGGACGCCGGATCTCTTCGAGGGCCGTACGTTCGACACGGTCGAGGAGGGCATGGCCGCCCAGGAGGCGATCGGCAAGGACGAACTGCTCAGGCGGGCCGTGCTGGCCGCCGCCCCCTATTCCGAACGGGGCCTGGTCTACGCCGGGTTCTCGCTCGGCGCCTCCGTCGCGCAGACCCTCGCCCTCGGCGACGACAAGGCCCGCGGACTGCTGCTCCTGCACGGCACCTCGGACATCGCGCCGAACGCCGCGGTGGACGAACTGCCGGTGCAGCTGCACGTCGCCGAGCCCGATCCGTACGAGACCGACGACTGGCTGAGCGCCTGGTACCTCCAGATGGGCCGGGCCGGCGCCGACGTGGAGATCTACCGGTACGCCGGGGCCGGTCACCTGTACACCGACCCCGGCCTGCCGGACTACGACGCCGAGGCCGCCGAGGCCACCTGGCGGGTGGCGCTCGGCTTCCTCGACTCGCTCGGCTGACGCCGGCAGCGCGCGGATCACACCGGGTCGTAGGTGCGCTCCACCTTCTGGGTGCCGGTGCGGGTGCGGTACGAGCGGGCCCAGGACGCCGTGGCGTCGGCCTTCGCGCGGTCCGACAGGACGTAGAAGTCCATCTGCGCGCGGGCCGCGGTGATGTCCAGGACGCCGAAGCCGTGGCGGTCGGTGTCGACCCAGTGGACATGCCGGTTGGCGGCCCTGATGACCGGCGCGGCGACCGCGGAGACCGTGCCCTCGGGGACCTTCACGATGTCGTCGAGGTTGTCGGAGGTCACCGAGGTGACCACGAACTCCGTGGCCGCCGAGGCCGACAGCGGGTACGTGCCGGCGTTCACCGGGACGTCGTTGGCCCACGCCATGTGGATGTCGCCGGTCAGGAACACGGTGTTGCGGATCGCGTTCGCGCGCAGGTGGGCGAGGAGTTCACGGCGGTCGTCCGTGTAGCCGTCCCACTGGTCGGTGTTGAGGGCGAGGCCCTCCTTGGGCAGTCCGAGCAGTTCGGCGAGCGGCTTGACCAGGTCGGCGGCGAGCGAGCCGATGGCGAACGGCGCGATCATCACCGAGTTGCCGACCAGCCGCCAGGTGGTGTCGGAGGCCGACAGGCCCGCCTTCAGCCAGTCCAGCTGGGCGCGCCCGGTGAGCGAGCGCTCCGGGTCGTCCACACCGCCGTTGCCGACGGACGCCTGCTGCGAGCGGAAGGACCGCAGGTCCAGCAGGGAGAGATCGGCCAGCTTGCCGAAGCGCAGCCGCCGGTAGGTGGTGCCGGCGACGGCCGGACGCACCGGCATCCACTCGAAGTAGGCCTGCTTGGCGGCGGCCTGACGGTCCGCCCAGGCGCCCTCGGCGCCCTCGGTGTGGTTCTCCGCGCCGCCGGACCAGGTGTCGTTGGCGATCTCGTGGTCGTCCCAGATCGCCACGCAGGGCGCCGTCGCGTGCAGCGCCTGGAGGTCGGGGTCGGTCTTGTAACGCCCGTGCCGGGTGCGGTAGTCGGCGAGGGTGAGGATCTCGTGCGCCGGCGCGTGCGGCCGTACGACGGTGTCGCGGGTGCCGTACTCGCCGGTGCCGTACTCGTAGATGTAGTCGCCGAGGTGCAGCCAGGCGTCCAGGTCGCCGCGGGCGGCGAGATGGCGGTACGCGGAGAAGTGGCCGGCCTCCCAGTTGGCGCACGAGACGACGCCGAAGCGCAGGCCCGTCACGGCCGCGTCCGCCGCCGGCGCGGTGCGGGTACGCGCCGCCGGGGAGGTCGTGCCGCCCGCCGAGAAGCGGAACCAGTAGTCGGTGGCGGGCCGCAGACCGCGGATGTCCGCCTTGACGGTGTGGTCGGCGGCGGCCGTGGCCCGGGTGGAGCCCTCGGCGACGACCTGGGTGAACGCCCTGTCGGTGGCCACGGTCCAGGCGACCTCGGTGTCCGGGCCGAGCCCGGAGCCGGGTATCGCCTCCGGCACCGGGGTCACCCGGGTCCACAGCAGGACGCCGTCGGGCAGCGGGTCGCCGGAGGCCACGCCGTGCAGGAACGCGGGTGCCGTGCCGGCGGCGCCGGCGGGCGCCGCGGCGAGGAGCGGTCCGGCCAGGACAGCGGAGGCCGCCGCGGCCTTGACGACCGTACGGCGGCGCGGGGAGAGGGAGTTGAGCGGCTCGTGGGATCTGTGTCGACTGGTCACGAGCCATCAGGTTACTGAGCGGTATGAACGAGGGCGGGCGAACTCGCGAAAGTTCGCCCGCTCTTCGGCTCCGGTTCGGCCCGGGGGGCCGGTTCAGCCCTTGAGCGCCGCGTTCACCAGCGTGGTGTACTCGTCCACCGTCAACGGCGGGTTGCCCTGGTCGGTGGTGAGCATCTTGCCGTCCATCACCAGGCTCGGGGTGCCGGTGACCTCGTCCTTGTTGGTGTCGAAGGTCTTCGACATGGCCAGCGCCCAGGCGTCGTAGGTGCCGTTCTTCACGGCGTTCCGGAACTTCGCGTTGTCCTTCAGGGCGTCGACGGTGTCCGCGATCTCGATCAGGTAGTCGTCGTCCTTGAACTTGTCGTCCGACTCCTCGGGGTGCCACTTCTCGGAGTACAGCGCCGTCTTGAGGTCGAGGAACGCCTCGCCGCTCACGTTCAGCGCGGCGCCGAGCGCGCTCATCGCGTTCTTGGAGCCCTCGCCGTTGCTGCCGACCGTGCCGTCGCCCAGCTGGTCGCCGTCGAGGAAGGTGCCGCCGACGAACTGGATCTTGTACTTGCCGTCCTCGACGTCCTTGTCGACGGTCGAGCCGACCGTCTGCTCGAACGAGGCGCAGATCGGGCAGCGCGGGTCCTCGTAGATCTTGAGGGTCTTCTTCGCGCTGTCCTCACCGATGACGACGGTCGTGCCGTTGGTGCCCGTGGTGTTGGCCGGGGCGACGACCTTCGCGTCCTGGAGGGACTCCCAGTGGCTGGGCTTGTTCGACTGGACGACGGCGTAGCCGATACCGCCGGCCGCGGCCAGCACACCGACGACCGAGCAGGCCACCACGGCCTGCCGCTTGACCTTCGCCCGCTTGGCCTCGCGCTCGCGCTCGACGCGCAGCCGCTCGCGCGCCGCCGACTTCGCCGCCTGGCTGTTCCGCTTGCTCATGTCTGTTTTCTCCATGGGGAAGCGCACACGCAGTGTGTGCGGAATACATAGGGGTGGACCGGTTCTGCTCAGGCGAAAGCGGCCGAGCGGGGCGGTCCACGCCGTCCCAGGGAGTGCACGAGGAGCCGCTCACGGGCGGCGGTGGTACGGCGGCGGGGGCGCGGCACCCGGCGCGCCGACCGGGCCGGCCGGACGGTCACGGCGGCCACCGCGAGCAGCAGCGGCCGGAAGGTGGTGGCGCCGACGGCCCGCAGCAGCTGGGCCAGCGCGCGCTCACCGCGGCGCAGCCAGGCGGCGGCGAGCAGACCGACGGTGAGGTGGGCGCCGAGCAGCAGCCAGGCGGTCCTCGGGTCGGAGTGGGCGAGCAGGGCCGCGATCCGGTCGGTGCCGGTCCGCTCGCCGACGGCGGTCAGTGCGGTGCCGACCCGGGTGCCGTCGCCGCACAGCAGATTCAGGCCGACCGAGCGCAGGGGGCCGGTGACCGGGCCGCCGGCGGCGCCGTAACAGGCGTGCTGGCCGGCGGTGAAGAGGGTGTCGGCGGCCAGCTCCAGCGGGATCAGTAGCGCGGCGATCCGGCCGAAGCCGCGCTCTTGCCGTCCGGCCAGCGCGTAGGCGACCGCGAACACCGTGACGGCGACCAGCGCCACGGTGTTCAGCGGCAGCGGGGCCCGGGACAGCAGAACGTGCGACGCGGTGCTGAGCGTCACGACGAGTGCCGTGAACAGCGCCGCGCGGAGCGCTCGCAACTGGGTCCCGGATATGTCCATAGCGCTGGAGAGTCTGGCACGGAGGGGCGTAAGGGACCCTGTGAGCGCCCCCGCCGTCACAGCAGGGCTCTCACGGAGCGGTTCTCGCGGACCGGTTCACAGCCCGGGGATCCGGCCGTTGCGGAACAGGTCCACGAAGATCTGGTGGTCGGCCCGCGCGCGTGCCCCGTACGCGTGCGCGAAGTCCACCAGCAGCCCGGCGAAGCCGTCCTCGTCGGCCGCGAGGGCGGCGTCGATGGCCCGCTCGGTGGAGAACGGCACCAGGGACTCGCCGGAGGTGTCGTCCGCCGCCGCGTGCATCGTCGCCGTCGCCCGGCCGAGGTCGGCGACGACCGCCGCGATCTCCTCGGTGTCGTCGATGTCACTCCAGTCGAGGTCCACGGCGTACGGCGAGACCTCCGCGACCAACTGCCCGGCGCCGTCCAGCTCGGTCCAGCCGAGCCAGGGGTCGGCGTGCTGCTGGAGGGCGCGCTGGGAGATCACCGTGCGGTGGCCCTCGTGCTGGAAGTACTCACGGATCGCCGGGTCGGTGATGTGCCGGGAGACGGCCGGGGTCTGGGCCTGCTTGATGTAGATCACGACGTCGTTCTCCAGGGCGTCGCTGTTGCCCTCCAGCAGGATGTTGTACGAGGGCAGCCCCGCCGACCCGATGCCGATGCCGCGGCGGCCGACGACGTCCTTGACCCGGTAGGAGTCCGGGCGGGCCAGGGAGGACTCCGGCAGCGTCTCCAGGTAGCCGTCGAACGCGGCGAGGACCTTGTAGCGGGTCGCGGCGTCCAGCTCGACGGAGCCGCCGCCCGGGGCGAACCGGCGCTCGAAGTCCCGGATCTCGGTCATCGAGTCCAGCAGCCCGAACCGGGTCAGCGAGCGGGCGTCGCGCAGCGCGTCCAGCAGCGGCCCCTGGGCGGTGTCCAGGGTGAACGGCGGCACCTCGTCGCTCTTGGCGCCGGCTGCCAGGGAGTGGATCCGCTCCCGGTAGGCGCCCGCGTACACCTGGACCAGGTCGGTGATCTGCTCGTCGCTGAACGCCTTGGCGTACCCGATGAGCGCCACCGAGGCGGCGAACCGCTTGAGGTCCCAGGTGAAGGGGCCGACGTAGGCCTCGTCGAAGTCGTTGACGTTGAAGATCAGACGGCCGGTGGAGTCCATGTACGTGCCGAAGTTCTCCGCGTGCAGATCGCCGTGGATCCACACGCGCGAGGTGCGCTCGTCCAGGAACGGACCGCTGTATATCCGCGACCCGCCCGGCGCGCCCTCCCCGCCGTTGGCGGTGTCCAGGTCGTGGTAGAAGAGGCACGCCGTACCCCGGTAGAAGGCGAACGCCGAGGCGGCCATCTTCCGGAACTTCACCCGGAAGGCGGCCGGGTCGGCGGCCAGGAGCTCGCCGAACGCGGTGTCGAATACGGCGAGGATCTCCTCGCCGCGCTGCTCGTCGCTGAGCTTCGGGACCGACATCGCTGGGTGCCTCCTGGTGCAGTGCATGTACGACAGCGTCTCTGCCGTCTCCAACGCACGAAGGTACGCGCGAGTGCCCGGCGTGTGTCAGTGCCGAGGCTTAGACTTCGACGCTGTCCCCCAGACTGTCCGCAGCCGGTCGGACATCCGTCGTCGTTCGTTCGCCTTGGAGGCCGCAGCCGTGTCAAAGCCGCCGTTCACGCACCTGCACGTCCACACCCAGTACTCGCTGCTGGACGGTGCCGCGCGGCTCAAGGACATGTTCGACGCGTGCAACGAGATGGGCATGACCCACATTGCCATGTCCGACCACGGCAACCTGCACGGCGCCTACGACTTCTTCCACACGGCGAAGAAGTCCGGGGTCACCCCGATCATCGGCATCGAGGCGTACGTCGCCCCCGAGTCCCGGCGCAACAAGCGCAAGATCCAGTGGGGCCAGCCGCACCAGAAGCGGGACGACGTCTCCGGTTCCGGCGGCTACACCCACAAGACGATCTGGGCGGCGAACTCCACCGGTCTGCACAACCTCTTCAAGCTGTCCTCGGACGCCTACGCCGAGGGCTGGCTCCAGAAGTGGCCCCGGATGGACAAGGAGACCATCTCCCAGTGGTCCGAGGGGCTCATCGCCTCCACCGGCTGCCCCTCCGGCGAGCTCCAGACCCGGCTGCGCCTGGGCCAGTACGACGAGGCCCTGAAGTCGGCCGCCGAGTACCAGGACATCTTCGGCAAGGACCGCTACTTCCTGGAGCTGATGGACCACGGCATCGAGATCGAGCGCCGGGTCCGCGACGGCCTGCTGGAGATCGGCAAGAAGCTCGGCATCCCGCCGCTGGTGACGAACGACTCGCACTACACCTACGCGCACGAGGCGACCGCCCACGACGCGCTGCTGTGCATCCAGACCGGCAAGAACCTCTCCGACCCCGACCGCTTCCGCTTCGACGGCTCCGGCTACTACCTGAAGTCCACGGACGAGATGTACGCCATCGACTCCTCGGACGCCTGGCAGGAGGGCTGCGCCAACACCCTCCTGGTGGCCGAGCAGGTCGACACCACGGGCATGTTCGTCGAGAAGAACCTCATGCCCAAGTTCGACATCCCCGAGGGCTACACCGAGGTCTCCTGGTTCCGCGAGGAGACCATGCGCGGCATGCACCGCCGCTTCCCCGAGGGCATCCCGGACGACCGCATGAAGCAGGTCGAGTACGAGATGGACACCATCATCTCGATGGGCTTCCCGGGCTACTTCCTCGTGGTCGCCGACTTCATCATGTGGGCCAAGAAGCAGGGCATCGCGGTCGGCCCCGGCCGAGGCTCCGCGGCCGGCTCGATCGTCGCCTACGCCATGGGCATCACCGACCTCGACCCCATCCCGCACGGCCTGATCTTCGAGCGCTTCCTCAACCCCGAGCGCATCTCCATGCCCGACGTCGACATCGACTTCGACGAGCGTCGGCGCGTCGAGGTGATCAGGTACGTGACGGAGAAGTACGGCTCCGACAAGGTCGCCATGATCGGCACCTACGGCAAGATCAAGGCCAAGAACGCCATCAAGGACTCCGCGCGCGTCCTGGGCTACCCGTACGCCATGGGCGACCGCCTCACCAAGGCCATGCCCGCCGACGTCCTCGGCAAGGGCATCGACCTCGACGGCATCACCAACCCCTCCCACCCGCGCTACAGCGAGGCCGGCGAGATCCGCGCGATGTACGAGAACGAGCCGGACGTCAAGAAGGTCATCGACACCGCCAAGGGCGTGGAGGGCCTGGTCCGGCAGATGGGCGTGCACGCCGCCGGCGTCATCATGTCCAGCGAGCCCATCGTCGACCACGCCCCGATCTGGGTGCGGCACACCGACGGCGTGACCATCACGCAGTGGGACTACCCGCAGTGCGAGTCGCTGGGCCTGCTGAAGATGGACTTCCTCGGCCTGCGCAACCTGACGATCATGGACGACGCCGTCAAGATGGTGAAGTCCAACAAGGGCATCGACCTCGACCTGCTGGCCCTCCCGCTCGACGACCCGACGACCTTCGAACTCCTCCAGCGCGGTGAGACCCTCGGCGTCTTCCAGTTCGACGGCGGCCCCATGCGCTCGCTGCTGCGCCTGATGAAGCCCGACAACTTCGAGGACATCTCCGCCGTCTCCGCGCTCTACCGTCCCGGCCCGATGGGCATGGACTCGCACACCAACTACGCGCTGCGCAAGAACAAGCTCCAGGAGATCACCCCGATCCACAAGGAGCTGGAGGCACCCCTCGAAGAGGTCCTCGCCGTCACCTACGGCCTGATCGTCTACCAGGAGCAGGTGCAGAAGGCCGCCCAGATCATCGCCGGGTACTCGCTCGGCGAGGCCGACATCCTCCGCCGCGTGATGGGCAAGAAGAAGCCCGAGGAACTGGCGAAGAACTTCACCATCTTCCAGGCCGGCGCCCAGAAGAACGGCTACAGCGACGAGGCCATCCAGGCCCTGTGGGACGTGCTGGTCCCGTTCGCCGGCTACGCCTTCAACAAGGCCCACTCCGCCGCGTACGGACTCGTCTCGTACTGGACCGCCTACCTCAAGGCCAACCACCCCGCCGAGTACATGGCCGCGCTGCTGACCTCCGTCAAGGACGACAAGGACAAGTCGGCGATCTACCTCAACGAATGCCGCCGCATGGGCATCCGGGTGCTCCCGCCGAACGTCAACGAGTCGGTGCACAACTTCGCCGCCCAGGGCGACGACGTGATCCTCTTCGGCCTGGAGGCCGTCCGCAACGTCGGCGGCAACGTCGTCGAGTCGATCATCAAGAGCCGCAAGGCCAAGGGGAAGTACTCCTCCTTCCCCGACTACCTCGACAAGATCGACGCCGCCGCCTGCAACAAGCGCACCACCGAGTCGCTCATCAAGGCCGGCGCCTTCGACACCCTGGGGCACACCCGCAAGGGCCTGACCGCACAGTACGAACCGATGATCGACAACGTGGTCGCGGTCAAGCGCAAGGAGGCCGAGGGCCAGTTCGACCTGTTCGGCGGCATGGGCGACGAGCAGAGCGACGAGCCCGGCTTCGGACTGGACGTGGAGTTCACCACCGACGAGTGGGACAAGACCTACCTGCTCGCCCAGGAGCGGGAGATGCTCGGCCTCTACGTCTCCGACCACCCGCTCTTCGGCCTGGAGCACGTCCTGTCGGACAAGGCGGACGCGGGCATCTCCCAGCTCACCGGCGGCGAGCACGCGGACGGCGCGGTCGTCACCATCGGCGGCATCATCTCCGGCCTCCAGCGCAAGATGACCAAGCAGGGCAACGCCTGGGCCATCGCCACCGTCGAGGACCTCGCCGGGTCCATCGAGTGCATGTTCTTCCCCGCGACCTACCAGCTCGTCTCGACGCAGCTCGTCGAGGACGCGGTCGTGTTCGTCAAGGGCCGCCTCGACAAGCGCGAGGACGTGCCGCGGCTGGTCGCCATGGAGCTGCAGGTCCCGGACCTGTCCAACGCCGGCACCAACGCCCCGGTCGTCCTGACCATCCCCGCCGTCAAGGTCACCCCGCCCATGGTCAGCCGCCTCGGCGAGATCCTCAGCCACCACCGGGGTGACAGCGAGGTCCGCATCAAGCTCCAGGGCCCGACCCGGACGACGGTCCTGCGCCTGGACCGGCACCGGGTCAAGCCCGACCCGGCGCTCTTCGGCGACCTGAAGGTGCTGCTCGGCCCGTCCTGCCTGGCCGGCTGAGCCGAGGCCGCCGTCGGTGGCACATACGAGAGGGGCGCATCCGTCCGGGTGCGCCCCTCGTCATGTGCCTGGGCTTCAAAGGCCCCGTTATGAAGATGTCAGTTGTGACCGAACCTCTTCTGCTTGCCCTTGCGCGCCAGGTCGCCCGGGGTCACCTGGGACATCCGCTGCTCGGCCTGCGCCTCCATCGAGGACTGCTGGGCCTGCTGCGCCCCGCGCTCGGACTGCGGCTGCTTTCGGTCACTCTTCTTGTTCTTGGCCATGGTGATCTGCCTCCTGAGGGGGATCTAGGGGCCAGGGCCGCGACCAGACTCACATAGGCTGACAAAGAGCGCATTTCGTATCATTACCGACCGTGACGAGGCTGGTTCGAGCCGGGCACCCCCAAACGCCACGCCGAAGATCGAGTTCCGGCCGTTAACCTTCGCGCGGTCGGGCAGACTCGAAGGAAGCCCGAAGCAAACCTCCCGGAAAGAGGGTGGACCGCGTGGACCGCTGCATCGTCCTGGTGGACGCCGGGTATCTGCTCGGGGCCGCCGCCTCCCTCCTCGCCGGGGAGCCGTCCCGTTCCCGGATCACCGTCGACCACGCCGCCCTCATCCAGGGCCTGCGCGAACGGGCCGAGTCAGACACCGAACGCCCGCTGCTGCGCATCTACTGGTTCGACGGCGCCCCCGACCGCGTACCGCAGCCCGAGCACCGCCGGCTGCGCGTGATGCCCCGGGTGACCGTCCGGCTCGGCGCGCTGACCCGCAGCGACGGACGCTGGGCCCAGAAGGGCGTGGACGCCGCGATGCACGCGGAGCTGACCGAACTGGCCCGCAACCGGGCCTGTTCCGACATCGTCCTGGTCACCGGGGACGGCGATCTGCTGCCCGGCATGATGGCCGCCAAGGAACACGGGGTCGCCGTCCACCTGTGGGCCGTACAGGCCGCCGACGGCGACTACAACCAGTCCGAGGACCTGGTCGCCGAGGCCGACGAGCGGCGGGTGCTGGACCGCACCTGGATCACCAAGGCCGTACGCGCCAAGGAGCTCGGCGGGGTCTGCGCGCCGCCGCCCGCCCCGCGGCCCGAGATCGCCGCGATCCTCTCCGCACCCCTGCCCGACTCCGCGCTCGCCGCGGCCGAGCGGCCCGCCGAGGACCGCGAGCACCGCCAGCCGGCCGTGGCGGCGGAGAACGGCGCGCCGGAGCGGGTGCCGGCGCCCAAGGGCGTCCCCACGCCGAAGGACCTGGCCGCCCTGCGCGGCCCCGGGGCCCCGCCCGCCGCTCACCCGCACCCGGCCGGGGCCACCCTGCGCTGGTCCTCCGACAAGGGCTGGGTCGACCGGCCCGGCACCGCCGCCGAACCGCACGACATCGCCACCATGCCGACCCTCGCCCAACTGACCACGGCCGAGCAGCGGTGGGCGGACCGCGAGGAGGACATCACCACCGTCGGCGGCGACCCCTACGAGGTCGGACAGGTGTTCGCCCGACGGTGGGTGGAACGGCTCGGTGACCAGAGCCATGTGCAGAAGCTCTCCGGGATGTATCCGCGCATCCCGCACCGCGTCGACGGGGAACTGCTGCGCTACGCGGCCCGGTTCGGGCTGCTCGCGCACAAGGACGACCAGATCGACGAGCACGACCGGTACGCGATCCGGGCCGGGTTCTGGCGCGAGATCGATGTACGGACGGCCGCCGAACACGCTCCCGCGGGGGAGTGAAACGGCACATACGCCGCCCCCGGGGCCGGGTCCGGCCGCGCGACCCCGTACTCTCATCCCTTGTGAGTACGCGCGCGACACCGGCACTTCGGCCCCGTGGGGATGTCGTGTGCGCCGTGCGCGGGCTGACCAAGACCTATCCCGCGGTACGCGGACGGCGCGGCGCGCCGGGCACCCCCGAGGTACGGGCCACCGACGACGTACGCCTGGACATCCGGCGCGGTGAGATCTTCGGACTGCTCGGACC
Organism: Streptomyces sp. NPDC000983; assembly: GCF_040299205.1. NCBI lineage: Bacteria > Bacillati > Actinomycetota > Actinomycetes > Kitasatosporales > Streptomycetaceae > Streptomyces > Streptomyces sp. NPDC000983. The sequence continues at coordinate 109,787 of NZ_JBEPBM010000010.1, forward strand.
CAACGGCGCCGGCAAGACCACCCTGGTACGGCAGCTCACCGGGCTGATGCGGCCCGACCGGGGCAGCGTGGAAATCCTCGGCCACGACATCGTGCGCCACCCGGAACGGGCCGCGCGGATCCTCGCCTACCTCGGCCAGGAGTCCACCGCCCTCGACGAACTGACCGTCTCCCTCGCCGCCGAGACCACCGGCCGCCTCCGCGGCCTGGAGGTGCGCGCGGCCCGCGCCGAGCGGGACGCCGTACTGGAGGAACTCGGCCTGACCGGGCTGGCCGGGCGGCCCCTGAAGAAGCTCTCCGGCGGACAGCGCCGGCTCGCCTGCTTCGCCGCCGCCCTCGTCGGCGCGCGGCCGCTGCTGGTGCTCGACGAGCCGACCACCGGGATGGATCCGGTGGCGCGGCGCGCGGTCTGGTCCGCCGTCGACCGGCGGAGGGCCGAACACGGCACGACCGTGCTGCTCGTCACCCACAACGTCATCGAGGCCGAGACCGTCCTCGACCGGGTCGCCGTCCTCGACCGCGGCCGGGTCATCGCCTGCGACACCCCCTCCGGCCTCAAGGAACAGGTCGCCGGGGAGGTCCGGGTCGACCTGGTGTGGCGGGAGGCGGCACCCCTGCACGTGCCCGAGGTGGCCGCGTTGCAGGACCGGGTCGTGGAGTCGGGCCGCCGCTGGACGCTGCGGCTGGCGCCCGAGGAGGCCCGCGCGGTCGTCGCCACCGTCACCGGCGGGGCCGCCTTCTCCGCCCTCGACGACTTCACCCTCGCCACCCCCAGCCTGGAGGACGTCTACCTGGCGCTGGGCGGGGCCGCGCAGCAGGGGCTGGTGAAGGCTTGAGCGCCACCCGGCCGGGTTTGAGTACAAACAGCGTCGCATTCGTACGGAACGGGACCGCCGCCGCAGCGAAGAGGAGCAGCGCCACGTGAGTGTCGTACCCGCCGAGGTTCTGCCGGGCCGTGCGCTGGCCGCGGACGAGTCGCCCGTCACGGACGCGGCCGAGCTCGGACCGCGGGCCCGGCTGTGGCCGTCGCTGTGCGCCGTCTACCGGGCCCAGCTCTCGCGTGCGCGGGTCGCCCGGATCCCGCTGCTGTTCGTGGCGACCTTCCAGTCCATCGGCATCATGATCCTGATGCGCGGTGTCGTGGACGGCGGCGGCGAGGCGCGGGCCGTGGTGGCCGGGTCCTCCGTCCTCGTGGTCGCCTTCGTCGCCCTGAACCTGCTCGCCCAGTACTTCGGGCAACTGCGCTCCAGCGGCGGGCTCGACCACTACGCGACGCTGCCCGTGCCGCCCGCCGCCGTGGTCCTCGGCGCCGCCGGCGCGTACGCCTCCTTCACCGTGCCCGGGACCGTGGTCACCGCCGTCTTCGGCTGCGTCCTCTTCGGCCTGCCGCTGACGCACCTGTGGGTGCTCATCGCGGTGATCCCGCTCGCCGGGGCGGCCCTCGCCGGGCTCGGGGCCGCGCTGGGGCTGCTCGCCCCGCGGCCCGAACTCGCGACCGTGCTCGGCCAGCTCGGCATGTCCGCGGCACTGCTGCTGGGCGTACTGCCCGCCGAGCGGATGCCCGAGGCGATCCGGTTCGCCCGGGACCTGCTGCCCTCCACCTACGGCGTCGACGCGTTCGCCCGCACCTTCGGCGAGCGGCCCGACTGGGCGTTCGTCCTCGGCGACCTCGCCGTCTGCGGGCTGGTCGGCGTCGTTTCGCTGGCCGCGGCCACCTGGGCGTACCGTCGGGCGGCCGTCCGGTGACGCGTCACACGGGTGGGCCTGGCACGATGTCAGGGTGACCGCACCGTTGACTCCGCCTCCGCCGCCGCGTGACCAGCCCGCCAGCACCGCGTGGCAGCAGCCTCCCGTGCCCCGGGGCGGACCCCACCCCTACGGGCAGCTGCCCGCGTACGAGGACGACGGGCCCGGCATGCGGACCGAGCTGCGGGAGGCCGCCGTCGTCACGGTCGCCGTCGCGGTGGCCGGGGCGCTGCTCGGGGTGCTGTGGTCCTGGCTGGCGCCGCGGGTGCCGCTGGTCGGGGACATGGTCGACGGGGGCTGGGTCGTCTACATCAAGGACACCGAGGGGGAGCAGGCCATCGGTGTCGAAGGGACCTTCACGCTGCTGGCGATCGCCTTCGGGGCGGTGAGTGCGCTCGTGGTCTTTCTCGCGCGGCGGCGTGGGGGTGTGCCGTTGGTGGTGGCGCTGGCGGTCGGGGGGCTGCTGGGGTCGTTGCTGGCGTGGCGGGTGGGCGTGTGGCTCGGGCCTGCGGACGATGTCATCGCTCGGGCGCGGGAGGTGGGTAAGGGGGTTACGTTCTCGGCGCCGCTTGAGCTCGATGCGAAGGGGGCGTGGCTGGTGTGGTCGATTTCTGCGCTGGTGGTGCATCTGGGGTTGACGGGGTTGTTCGGGCCCCGGGATCCGGATCCCTATGAGGAGCAGTACCGGGGGAAGGGTGGGTACGGGGCGCCGGTGGGTTAGGTGGGCTTTTTCCGCCCCCGCCGCCCCTTCCCGTCCCGACTCCGGGGGCTGCCGCCCCCGGGCCCCCGCTTCGGCCCCGAAGGGGCCTTGTCCTCAAGCGCCGGACGGGCTGGTGGGTGCGCCGGGTGGGCTGGTGGGTGCGCCGGGCGGAGTTTGAAGAGAGTCTTTTTTACGCCGGGCGTCTTCCGTGGTTCGCCCTGCGCTTCTTCAGGCGCCATTTGCGTTTTCGGGTTTTTTTCGACATGTCCTGTCTGCTTAGCGGACAGAAGGGGGTTCGTCGAGGGGTCAGGGGCGGGCGATGGGGGCCAGGGTCGCTGTCGTGAGGGTGGCCAGGGCTGTGGGGGAGAGTTCGATCTCCAGGCCGCGGCGGCCCGCCGAGACGCAGATCGTCGGGTGGGCGGTGGCCGACGCGTCCAGGACCGTCGGGAGCTTCTTGCGCTGGCCGAGCGGGGAGATACCGCCCCGGACGTAGCCCGTGGTGCGCTCCGCCAGGGTCGGGTCGGCCATCGCCGCGCGCTTGCCGCCCGCCGCCGTCGCCAGCGCCTTCAGGTCCAGCTGGCCCGCCACCGGGACCACCGCCACCGTCAGCCTGCCGTCCACCTCCGCCACCAGGGTCTTGAAGACCCGGTCGGGGGAGACGCCCATCGCCTCCGCCGCCTCCTCGCCGTAGGAGGGGTGCGAGGGGTCGTGCTCGTAGGCGTGGGTGGTGAACGGGACCCCCGCCGCCGTCAGGGCGACCGTCGCCGGAGTGCCCCCGGGCTGCGCCTTCTGCTTCTTCGCCATCCGGCCGCCCGCCCTCAGTTCAGACTCGTCGGCGTACGCGTCAGGTCCGCCGCCGGCAGCGACGGCAGGTTGCGGATGATCGACGTCTCCGCGCGCAGCAGCTTCAGTTCCTCGCGCAGCCGCGAGGCGGTGTCGGGGGCCTGGAGCAGGCGCTGCTTGGTGGGCGTGTCCAGCATCATCGCCGCCGCGACCAGGTAGGACACCACCGACGGCTCGTCGGGCAGCTCCGCCCCCGTCGACAGCGAGCGCTCCCGGGCGCCGGCCAGCCGCTTCTGGTACTTGCGGAAGGCCCGCAGCACCCCCTCGGCCAGGGCGCCGGCCTCCTCGCCCGGTTCCTCCGTCAGCTCCTCCAGCTCCGCCGTCAGGAACTCGCCGGTGGCGTCCACCGAGATCAGCCGCGCCCGGGTGGTGCCGGTCGCCAGCACCTCGAAGGTGCCGTCGGCCCGCTCCCGGATCGTGGCCGCGTCGGCGACACAGCCCGTCGCGTGGAGGGACTTGATGGGTTCGGGGCCGAAGCCCGCCGCCGGCCCGCGCTGCGGCAGCGTCGTCGGGTCGGGCATGCCGGGCGCGCTCGGTGCCACCTCGTGGCCGTCGCGGATCGCCACGACCGCGAAGCGGCGCGGTTCGTCGTCGGGAGCCTTCGACAGGGTGCGCATCATGGCGCGGTAGCGCTCCTCGAAGACGTTCAGAGGCAGCACCAACCCCGGGAAGAGCACGGAGTTCAGGGGGAACAGCGGGAGCCGGACGGTGGTCACGACGCAACAGCCTAATGGTCCCCGGACCGGACACGTCCGAGGTGCCCGGAGATCGGACGCCCCGACGGCGTCCGGAGTTCGGCCCGCACCCGCAGACAGTGCCCGAGCGGGTCGTCCGAGAAGCGGTCCCAGGGGAAGGACGTGGCGTACGGGCCGGTCAGCCGCAGCTGCTCCAGGGCGTCCGGGGTGCGCTCCAGCCGTACCAGCACATAGGTGAGCAGGTTGCGCAGCTCCGCCGGCCACGGGTCCGCCGCCGGCAGCAGCGCGGAGAGGGCCGCCGCCCGGTCCGCCGCCGCGTCCAGCTGGGCCCGGGGCAGCTCGGGGCCGCAGCCGTCGGTGAGGTAGGCGAACACCGCCCGCACCGGCAGCGCCTGTACGAGGGAGTCGGCCGGGGCGTCCTGGGCGGCGCGGTCGGCGAAGTCCAGGCACTCCAGGTGCGAGCCGTGCCAGGAGGACGCCAGGTAGCGCAGGGCCGCGACATGGCAGCCGTAGTGGTGGGGGGCCCGGCGCATGGCCGCCTCCCACAGTTCCTCGACGTACTTCGGTCCCGCCTGGGAGCCGCGGGCGTGGTCCAGGGCGATCCGCCAGGGCACCGGGTCGCGGTCGTCGCCGTGGGCCGCCGCCGTGACCAGCGGGCTTACCTCGCGCAGCAGTTCGGCGCGGGCCGGTGACAGCCAGGCGCGGTCCACCCGCAGCTGGGCGTCGACCAGCAGGCCGTCGGGGTCGCGCGGGGCCGCGGACCGCCAGGAGTCGAACCACTCCGGGCGGGCGTGGGCGAAGGCGGCGAGCCGGGCGGTGTAGCGGTCCCGGTGCTCCCACTCCCCGGCCGCGCGGGTGGCGGCCAGCAGGGCGGCGGCCGGTTCGTGGTCACCGCGTGCGGCGGCGACCAGCGCGGGTCCCAGCCGGGCGTCGGGCGCGTCGAGCAGCACCTCGTCGTCGGCGAGGGGACCGGAGGTGGGGGGTGCGGTCCTCGCCGTCCGCGGACCGCGGATGAACGGCAGCAGCAGAGCCATGGTGTCGACCATTGAAAAGCCGCGTGCCGAACCCGCGCCAGAGGGTCGGGCGAACTCGGGGAAAGTTGTACTGCCGCCGGTCAAGGACCGGTAAAAAGCTTCAGCCCCGGCGCAGCAGCCGGGTCGCCCCCGCCGCCACCGTCGTCGCCAGGATCCAGCCCAGCAGGATCATGGCCGCCGCCAGCCACTGCCAGCCTCCGTTGAGCTGCCAGAAGCCGACCTGGCCCAGGTCGATCACCGGGAGCAGCAGGTCCAGCGCGAACAGCGTCGGGTTCCACTCCGGATGCTCGCCCCGCTTGATGGGCGGATGACCGGCGTGCGCGAACGCCACCGAGCCCGCCGCCCACAGCACCGCCATCCACACCGCGGCCCGGCCCGGCCGGTACCCGTAGGCGACCGTCCAGTCCTGGACGTACCCCCAGAACTTCGCGGCGACCGGCAGGCTCTCCCGGCGCCTGCGCTGCTTGGCCAGCAGCACCTCGCGGGCGTCCTCGTCCTCGCCGCCCGCCCGGAGCACGGTGGCGAGGCGCTCGTAGGGCTCCGGGTTGTACTCGGCGGTCGCCGCCGACACCCAGGCCAGCCGCTCGGCCAGCGGGAACGGGCCGCGCGGCACCAGGTTCTCGTAGGCGAACCCGCCCATGTGCAGCCGTCCGGGGCCCGGCCAGGCGTCCGCGCGGTCCATCAGGTTGACGATCCGCGCACCCGACAGCACCACCGTGCCGCGCGCCGGGCGCTCCCCGAGGAAGCGCAGCTCCGGCGTCTGGATCCGGCGCAGCGACAGTTCCTGGTCGTCGGTGAGGGTGAACCGGGCGCGTTCCATGTCGACCGCGTCCCCGAACCGGCCGTCGTCCAGGCGGACCCCGCCCTCGCACTCGAAGCGCTGGATCCGGGTGCCGCGGGCCGGGGTGGTCCCGCTGAGCAGCGGATTCCCCAGGCCGGCCGGGGTCAGGTACAGCGAGCGCTCCACGGTCAGCTGCGGGGCGTTGAGGGCGCGGCGGGTGTAGGGGTTGGCCAGCCGGGCGCCGCGCAGGCTCAGCGAGACGCCGATCTTCGCGCCGCGCAGGCTCAGTTCGCCGTGCGACTCCAGCAGCTCCGCCTGGAGGTCCTGGCCGACCGACATGCCGTCCGCTGCGATCGAGCGGCCGCTGCGGTCGCGGTACACGACGGCCTGGTTGAGGAGCAGGTCGGTGCCGATGCGGGCGTCGGTCAGCCGGATGCCGTTGTGGAAGCGGCAGCGCGGCAGGTGCAGGTCGCCCTCGGTGTGCAGCCGGGCCGCCTCCAGCCGCGGCACCGAGCAGTCCACCAGCCGTACGGTCGTGAAGCGGGCCTCGGGCAGCAGCACCTCCCGCTCGAAACGGCAGCCGCGCAGCTCCACGTACGGATCCACGGTGCCGCCCGCCAGGTCCAGCACCCCGCTGATCCGCACGCCGGCCAGCTTCAGCGACGGCACCCGGCCGGCCAGCGCGGGCGGCCCGTCGAGCAGCAGCCAGCACACGATGCGGGCCCGCACGGTCCGCTCGGGCCCCCAGGGGTGCCCGCCGTGCGGATCGTCGACGACCGAGTCGCCGCTGCTCAGGTCGTACACGGTGCCGTTGCGGAAGGCCTGCCACATGCCGGCCTCGGCGGCGGTCAGGTCGTCCGGCAGATCTCCGCCCCGGATGCCGGCCCCCTCGGTCACGGTCTTCCCTTCCTCCCCGGCTGCGCCATGTGTTCGGTACATCCGTGATGCCCGCTGAGTGACGGCAGGAACGCTAGTGGTGAACGGGATCTTCCACGTTCTGTATCAGCCATTGATACGCGCGAACGGTGCCCGATCCCGGTCTGAGAGAATTGACGGCGTGATCTCCCGAATCGATCTGCGCGGCGACGCCCTTCCCCAGGGACCCGCCCTGCGCGACCTGCTGCCCCGAGCCGACTTCGACGTCTCGGCCGCCCTGGAGAAGGTGCGTCCGATCTGCGAGGCCGTGCATCATCGGGGCGACGCGGCGCTGATCGACTTCGCCGAGAAGTTCGACGGGGTCAGGCTGGAGCGGGTCCGGGTCCCCGAGGAGGCCCTCGACAAGGCGCTCGAGGAGCTCGACCCCGCCGTACGCGCGGCCCTGGAGGAGTCCATCCGGCGGGCCCGGCTGGTCCACCGCGAGCAGCGCCGCACCACGCACACCACCCAGGTCGTCCCCGGCGGCACGGTCACCGAGAAGTGGGTGCCGGTCGACCGCGTCGGCCTGTACGCCCCCGGCGGCCGGTCCGTCTACCCGTCCTCCGTGATCATGAACGTGGTGCCCGCGCAGGAGGCCGGCGTCGAGTCCCTCGCGCTCGCCTCCCCGGCGCAGGCCGAGTTCGGCGGCCTGCCGCACCCGACGATCCTCGCCGCCTGCGCGCTGCTCGGCGTGAGCGAGGTCTACGCCGCCGGCGGCGCGACCGCGGTGGCGATGTTCGCGTACGGCACCGAGTCCTGCCCGCCCGCCGACATGGTCACCGGGCCCGGCAACATCTGGGTCGCCGCGGCCAAGCGCTACTTCACCGGAAAGATCGGCATCGACGCCGAGGCGGGCCCGACCGAGATCGCGGTCCTCGCCGACGCGAGCGCCGACCCCGTGCACATCGCCGCCGACCTGATCAGCCAGGCCGAGCACGACCCGCTGGCCGCGGCCGTCCTGGTCACCGACTCCGCCGAGCTCGCGGACGCCGTGGCGAGGGAGCTGGAGCCGCAGGTCGCGGCGACCAAGCACATCGAGGACCGGATCGTCCCGGCCCTCAAGGGCAAGCAGTCCGCGATCGTCCTCGTCGACGGCGTCGAGGAGGGCCTGCGGGTCGTCGACGCCTACGGCGCCGAGCACCTGGAGATCCACACGGCCGACGCGGCCGCCGTGGCCGGCCGGGTCCGCAACGCCGGCGCGATCTTCGTCGGCCCCTGGGCGCCGGTCTCGCTGGGCGACTACGCCGCCGGCTCCAACCACGTCCTGCCCACCGGCGGCTGCGCCTGCCACTCCTCCGGCCTGTCCGTGCAGTCCTTCCTGCGCGGCATCCACATCGTCGACTACACCGAGGACGCGCTGGCCGACGTCGCCCATCACGTCGTGACGCTGGCGGAGGCGGAGGACCTCCCGGCGCACGGCGCGGCGATCAAGGCACGGTTCGGCTGGAAGGTTCCCGAGGGCAAGTGACTGGCATCGACGATCTCCCCGTACGGGACGAGCTGCGCGGCAAGTCCCCCTACGGCGCGCCCCAGCTGGACGTGCCGGTACGGCTGAACACCAACGAGAACCCCTACCCGCTGCCCGAGGCGCTGGTCGAGCGGATCACCGAGCGGGTGCGCGAGGCGGCCCGCGACCTCAACCGCTACCCCGACCGGGACGCGGTGGAGCTGCGCACCCGGCTCGCCGAGTACCTGACGAAGACCTCCGGCCACCGGGTCGGCCCGGCGAACGTCTGGGCCGCCAACGGCTCCAACGAGGTCATCCAGCAGCTGCTCCAGACCTTCGGCGGCCCCGGCCGCACGGCCATCGGCTTCGAACCGTCGTACTCGATGCACGCGCTGATCTCCCGGGGCACCGGCACGGGCTGGATCTCCGGTCCGCGGGGCGACGACTTCACCATCGACGTGGACGCGGCCCGGCAGGCGATCGCCGAGCACAGGCCCGACGTCGTCTTCGTCACCACCCCCAACAACCCCACGGGCAACGCCGTCCCGCCCGAGACCGTCCTCGCGCTGTTCGAGGCCGCGCAGGCCGCGAAGCCGTCGATGGTGGTGGTCGACGAGGCGTACATCGAGTTCAGCCACGGCGACTCGCTGCTGCCGCTGCTCGAAGGACGGCCGAATCTCGTCATCTCCCGCACGATGTCGAAGGCGTTCGGCGCGGCGGGCCTGCGCCTGGGCTACCTCGCCGCCGACCCGGCCGTGGTCGACGCGGTGCAGCTGGTCCGGCTGCCCTACCACCTGTCGGCCGTCACCCAGGCGACCGCGCTGGCCGCCCTGGAGCACACCGACACCCTGCTCGGCTACGTCGAGCAGCTGAAGACCGAGCGGGACCGCCTGGTCGCCGAACTGCTGGCGATCGGCTACGAGGTGACCTCCTCGGACGCCAACTTCGTGCAGTTCGGCCGGTTCGACGACACCCAGGCCGCCTGGCGGAGCATCCTCGACCGGGGCGTCCTGGTCCGGGACAACGGCGTACCGGGATGGCTGCGGGTCACCGCCGGCACCCCCGAAGAGAACGACGCGTTCCTCGACGCGGTCCGTGAACTGAAGAAGGAGCAGAGCGCATGAACCGCGTGGGACGCGTGGAGCGAGTCACGAAGGAGACCTCGGTCCTCGTCGAGATCGACCTCGACGGATCCGGCAAGGTCGACGTGTCGACCGGCGTCGGCTTCTACGACCACATGCTCGACCAGCTCGGCCGGCACGGTCTGTTCGACCTCACCGTGAAGACCGAGGGCGACCTGCACATCGACTCCCACCACACCATCGAGGACACCGCCCTCGCCCTCGGCGCCGCCTTCAAGCAGGCCCTCGGCGACAAGGTCGGCATCTACCGCTTCGGCAACTGCACGGTCCCGCTGGACGAGTCCCTCGCCCAGGTCACCGTCGACCTGTCCGGCCGCCCCTACCTCGTGCACACCGAGCCCGAGAAGATGGCGCCGATGATCGGCGAGTACGACACCACCATGACCCGGCACATCCTGGAGTCCTTCGTGGCCCAGGCGCAGATCGCGCTGCACGTGCACGTGCCCTACGGGCGCAACGCGCACCACATCGTGGAGTGCCAGTTCAAGGCCCTCGCCCGCGCCCTGCGCTACGCCAGTGAGCGTGACCCGCGCGCCGCCGGCATCCTCCCGTCGACGAAGGGCGCCCTGTGAACGGCCTCTCCACGGTCCTGATCGTCGTCGGCCTCTTCCTGGTCGGCGGCATCTACTCCTTCGTCAAGCAGGAGATGCCCAGGAGCCTGGTGGTCCTGCTCTCCATCGGCGCCGCGATGTGCCTGGTCGCCGGTGTGATGCGGCTGGAGGTGTGGAGTTGAGCGCGTCGGCGAAGAAGGTCGTCGTCTTCGACTACGGCTTCGGCAACGTGCGCTCCGCCGAGCGGGCCCTGGCCCGCACGGGCGCCCAGGTCGAGATCACGCGCGACTTCGACGCGGCCATGAACGCCGACGGGCTGCTGGTGCCCGGCGTCGGCGCCTTCGCCGCCTGCATGACGGGCCTGCGCGAGGCCCGCGGCGACTGGATCATCGACCGCCGGCTCTCCGGCGGCCGCCCGGTGATGGGCATCTGCGTCGGCATGCAGATCCTCTTCGCCCGCGGCATCGAGCACGGCGTGGAGAGCGAGGGCCTCGACGAGTGGCCCGGCGCCGTCGAGCCGCTCCAGGCGGACATCGTGCCCCACATGGGCTGGAACACCGTCGAGGCGCCGGCCGACTCCGAGCTGTTCGCCGGCCTGGACGCGGACGCCCGCTTCTACTTCGTGCACTCCTACGCCGTCCACGACTGGACCCTGGAGATCAAGAACCCGTCGATGCGGGCCCCCAGGGTCACCTGGTCCACGCACGGCGAGCCCTTCGTGGCCGCCGTGGAGAACGGCGCCCTGTGGGCCACCCAGTTCCACCCCGAGAAGTCCGGCGACGCCGGAGCGCAGCTGCTGAACAACTGGATCGGAACCCTCTGATGCCTTCGAAGCTCGAACTCCTCCCGGCCGTCGACGTCCGTGACGGGCAGGCGGTCCGCCTGGTGCACGGCGAGTCCGGCACGGAGACCTCCTACGGCTCGCCCCTGGAGGCGGCCCTGGCCTGGCAGCGCTCCGGCGCCGAGTGGCTGCACCTGGTCGACCTGGACGCCGCCTTCGGCACCGGTGACAACCGCGCCCTGATCGCCGAGGTCGCCAAGGCCATGGACATCAAGGTGGAGCTGTCCGGCGGCATCCGCGACGACGACACCCTCGCCGCCGCCCTCGCCACCGGCTGCACCCGGGTGAACCTGGGCACGGCCGCGCTGGAGACCCCGGAGTGGGTCGCCAAGGTCATCGCCGAGCACGGCGACAAGATCGCCGTCGGTCTCGACGTACGCGGCACGACCCTGCGCGGCCGCGGCTGGACCCGCGACGGCGGCGACCTCTACGAGACGCTGGAGCGCCTCAACAACGAGGGCTGCGCCCGCTACGTCGTCACCGACATCGCCAAGGACGGCACCCTCCAGGGCCCGAACCTGGAGCTGCTGAAGAACGTCTGCGCGGCCACCGACCGCCCGGTCGTGGCCTCCGGCGGCGTGTCGTCGCTGGACGACCTGCGCGCGATCTCCGAACTGGTACCCCTCGGTGTCGAGGGCGCCATCGTCGGGAAGGCCCTGTACGCGAAGGCGTTCACCCTGGAAGAGGCCCTGGAGGCTGTGTCGTGACCGATGCCGTGCGGCGGGTGCAGAGCGGATCTCCCTGGGAGGAGTCCTTCGGTTTCGCACGCGCCGTCGCGGCGGGCGACCGTGTCCTGGTGGGGGGCACGACATCGTTCAAGGGCCGGGTGCTGTACGGCGAGGGCGACCCGTACGAGCAGGCCAGGGTCGCCTTCGCGCACGCCGTGGAGGCGATCGGCGAGTTCGGGCTCGACATCGGGTCCGTGCTCCGCACCAGGATGTACCTCAGCCACGCCCGGGACGTCGACGAGGTCGGCCGCGCCCACCGGGAGATCTTCGGCGCCGTGCGTCCGGTCTCCACGCTGCTGGTCGTGGAGGGCTTCGTCGACCCGCGCATCCTGGTCGAAGTGGAACTAGAGGCATACAGAGGAGCCGTGGATTCATGACCCTGGCGGTCCGAGTCATCCCCTGCCTGGACGTGGACAACGGCCGGGTCGTCAAGGGCGTCAACTTCCAGAACCTGCGTGACGCCGGCGACCCCGTCGAGATGGCGAAGGTGTACGACGCCGAGGGCGCCGACGAACTGACGTTCCTGGACATCACCGCCTCGTCCGGCAACCGTGAGACGACCTACGACGTGGTGCGCCGCACCGCCGAACAGGTCTTCATCCCGCTGACCGTCGGCGGCGGCGTACGCACCGCCGAGGACGTCGACAAGCTGCTGCGCGCGGGCGCGGACAAGGTGGGCGTCAACACCGCCGCCATCGCCCGCCCCGAGCTGATCCGCGAGATCGCCGAGCGGTTCGGCCGGCAGGTGCTGGTGCTGTCGGTGGACGCGCGGCGCACCGGGTCCGGCGGCTTCGAGGTGACCACGCACGGCGGCCGCAAGGGCACCGGCATCGACGCCGTCGAGTGGGCGCACCGGGCGGCGGAGCTGGGCGCGGGGGAGATCCTGCTCAACTCGATGGACGCCGACGGCACCAAGGACGGCTACGACATCGAGATGATCGAGGCGGTGCGCAAGCACGTCACCGTGCCGGTCATCGCCTCCGGCGGCGCCGGCCGGCTCGACGACTTCGCCCCCGCGGTCGGCGCGGGCGCGGACGCGGTCCTCGCGGCCTCGGTGTTCCACTTCGGCGACCTGCGCATCGGCCAGGTCAAGCAGGCGCTGCGGGAAGCGGGCCACCCCGTCCGGTGACCACGCAGGACGAGCCCCGGCCGTGCGACGGCCGGGGCTTCCTCATGCCCCCACCCCTCAGATGCCCAGCTGCTTCCCCTCGTGCAGCCTGGTGATCGCGTCCTTCTCGCCCGTCAGCTCCACATCGGCCGCGTCCTGTCGGCCGTAGAGGAAGAGCAGCAGCTCCGACGGCTCCCCGGTGGCCGTCACCACCGGCGTACCGCGCTGCGCGACCGCCGTCTGGCCGTCCGGGCGGCGCAGTACCAGCCCCGTCGGCGTGCCGCGGCCCATCAGCCGGGCGGTGCGCTCCAGCCGGGACCACAGGGCGTCCTGGAACACCGGGTCCAGCTCGCGCGGCGCCCAGTCGGGGCGGGCCCGGCGGACGTCCTCGGTGTGGACGTAGAACTCCACCGTGTTCGACATCTCGTCGACCTGCTTCAGCGAGAACGGCGAGAAGCGCGGCGGACCGGTGCGGATGAGCTGGATCAGTTCCTCGTACGGCTTGTCCGTGAACTCGCCCATCACCCGTTCCAGCCGGGCCGCGAGCGGCTTGATCAGGATGCCGCCGGCGGCGTCGGGGCGACGCTCGCGCACCACGACGTGCGCGGCGAGATCACGGGTGGTCCACCCCTCGCACAGGGTCGGGGCCTCGGGGCCCTCCGCCTCCAGGAGGTCGGCCAGCAGGAGTCGTTCACGCTTGGCGAAAGTCGACATGCCGTCAGCCTACGACCGCCGTCCGGGTCCGCACAGTGGACGCGGGCCGGACCGCCGGGCGCCGCGCGGCACAATGGCAGGCATGACCAGCCAGTCCCGCCAGCCCAGCCCCCTGGACCCCGAGATCGCCGCCCGCCTCAAGCGCGGCGCCGACGGGCTCGTGCCCGCCATCGCCCAGCAGTACGACACCGGCGAGGTGCTCATGCTCGGCTGGATGGACGACGAGGCGCTGCACCGCACCCTGACCACCGGCCGCTGCACCTACTGGTCGCGCAGCCGCCAGGAGTACTGGGTCAAGGGCGACACCTCCGGCCACTACCAGTGGGTCAAGTCCGTCGCCCTCGACTGCGACGCCGACACCGTGCTCGTCCGCGTCGACCAGGTCGGCGCCGCCTGCCACACCGGCGCGCGCACCTGCTTCGACGCCGACGTCCTCCTCAAGGATTCCGGCGTACCGGCCGGAGATCAGTAAGGTCACCGGCCATGGACCTCGAGACCTTCCGCAAGCTCGCCACCGACCGGCGCGTCATCCCGGTCACGCGCAAGCTCCTCGCCGACGGCGACACCCCCGTCGCGCTCTACCGCAAGCTCGCCGCCGAGCGCCCCGGCACCTTCCTGCTGGAGTCCGCGGAGAACGGCCGCTCCTGGTCCCGGTACTCCTTCGTGGGCGTCCGCTCCGCCGCCACCCTCACCGAACGGGACGGCCACACGCACTGGCTGGGCGCCCCGCCCGTCGGCGTCCCCACCGACGGCGACCCGCTCGCCGCCCTGCGCGCCACCATCGAGGCCCTCCACACCCCCCACCAGGAGGGCATGCCCCCGTTCACCGGCGGCATGGTCGGCTACCTCGGCTACGACATCGTGCGCCGCCTGGAGAAGATCGGCCCCGGCGAGCGCGACGACCTGGAGCTGCCCGAGCTGACCATGCTCCTCACCAGCGACCTCGCGGTGATGGACCACTGGGAGGGCTCGGTCCTGCTGATCGCCAACGCGATCAACCACAACGACCTCGACACCGGCGTCGACGAGGCGTACGCGGACGCCGTCGCCCGCCTCGACACCATGGAGGCCGACCTCTCCCGCGCCGTCGCCCAGCCCCCGGCCGTCCTGCCGCCCTCCGAACTGCCCGAGTACACCGCCCTGTGGGGCGGCACCGAGTTCCGGGCGGCGGTCGAGGACGTCAAGGAACGCATCCGGGCCGGCGAGGCCTTCCAGGTGGTCCCCTCCCAGCGCTTCGAGACGCCGTGCACCGCGAGCGCCCTGGACGTCTACCGGGTGCTCAGGGCCACCAATCCCTCCCCGTACATGTACCTCTTCCGCTTCGACGGCTTCGACGTCGTCGGCTCCTCCCCGGAGGCGCTGGTCAAGGTCGAGGACGGGCGGGCCATGGTCCACCCCATCGCCGGCACCCGCTGGCGCGGCGCCACCCCGCAGGAGGACCAGGCCCTCGCCGACGATCTGCTCGCCGACCCCAAGGAGCGCGCCGAGCACCTCATGCTCGTCGACCTCGGACGCAACGACCTCGGACGGGTCTGCGCACCCGGCTCCGTCGAAGTCGTCGACTTCATGTCCATCGAGCGCTACTCGCACGTGATGCACATCGTCTCCACGGTGACCGGCAAGGTCGCCGAGGGCCGCACCGCCTTCGACGTCCTCACCGCCTGCTTCCCGGCCGGCACCCTCTCCGGCGCGCCCAAGCCCCGCGCGATGCAGATCATCGACGAACTGGAGCCCTCCCGCCGCGGCCTGTACGGCGGCTGCGTCGGCTACCTCGACTTCGCCGGGGACTCCGACACCGCCATCGCCATCCGCACCGCGCTGCTGCGCGACGGCACCGCCTACGTCCAGGCCGGAGCCGGGATCGTCGCCGACTCCGACCCGGTCGCCGAGGACACCGAGTGCCGCAACAAGGCGGCCGCCGTGCTCCGCGCCGTGCACACGGCGAACCGGCTGAGCAAATAGGGCGCTTCTCATACAACCCCGGGTGACGGATGGCCCGGGGTTCAGGCGATAGTGGAGTACGTGACTGCCGTACCTCACCCCCGTACCGAATCCGCGGGACCCGCCCGGGCCGGCCGGCTCAGCCTCGCCGTGGCCCTGCTCTCCGGCGCGCTCGGCGCGGCCGTGGCCCTGCTGGCCACCCGACAGAGCTGGTCGGAGGGCACCGCCACGGTGGCCGGCGGCGGCTTCCCGCTCACCGCGAAGGGCAGCGACGTCACGGGCGTGCCCGCGTCGCTCGCCATAGTGGGCCTCGCCGCGCTCGTCGCCGTCTTCGCCGTACGCCGCCTCGGCCGCATGCTCGTGGCGGGCCTGCTCGCGCTCTCCGGCGCCGGCACCGTCGCCGCCGCGCTGATCGGCGCCGGTGACAGCTCCGCCCTCGACGAGCAGGCCGCCCGCGCCACCGGCGACACCGCCGCCACGGTCGCCGCCCTCAGCCACACCGCCTGGCCGTACGTCGCCGCCGTCGGCGGGGCCCTGATGCTGCTCGCCGGACTGCTCGCCCTGCGCTACGCCCCGGCGTGGCCGGCGATGTCCAGCCGCTACGAGCGCTCGGGCGCGCCCAAGCCCCGCAAGGCGCCCGTCGTGGACCCCGACCGCCCCGAGGACCTCTGGAAGGCCCTCGACCGGGGCGAGGACCCGACCGGCGCGTAGGGGCTGCCGGCGAAGGCCACCCGCGGTCATCACCCGTATGCCCATGCGGGACAATGGAACCGAGCGTCCGGCTCACCGACTTACCCACAGCAACGAGGAGCACGTCATGGCGGGCAGCAGCCACGGTCACACCCCGGCCGCCTGGACCGGTGTCACAATCGCCTTCATCGGGTTCTGCATCGCGGGTGCCTTCATGGTGCTGGCCAGCCCCGCGGGCTTCTGGGCCGGTATGGCCGTCGTGGCCCTCGGTGGCGTCGTCGGCTGGCTGATGAAGGGCATGGGCCTCGGCCAGAAGAACGCCGGCAAGCCCCTGCGCACGAGCGAGCCGGCCACCGTCGAGGGCTGAACCGCGCGGAACGACTCGTCGAGGGGCGGCCCCGGGCCGCCCCTCACGCGTTGTACGGGCACAATGCGAGGCGTGAACAGCGACAGCCGCAGTGCGACCCGGCCCCGCGCCGGCACCGTCCCGGGCCGGCTCGCCGCGCCCGCCGGTGTCCTCGCGGCCGTGGCGGGGGCCTTCGCCTACGTCGGCACCGTGGACCCGCACGAGCCCGGCCACTACCCGGTCTGCCCGCTCCTGCGGTTCACCGGCCTGTACTGCCCCGGCTGCGGCGGACTGCGCAGCGCCCACTCCTTCATCCACGGCGACCTCGCCGCCGCGCTCCAGAGCAACGCGGTGGCCGTACTGGGCTATCTGGGCTTCGCCGCGCTGTGGACCGTCTGGGTGGTCCGCGCGGCGCGCGGACGGCCGCTCCGGCTCGCCCTCGCACCCGCCTGGCTGTGGACGCTCGGCGCGTTGCTGCTGGTCTTCACGGTTGTCCGGAACCTGCCCCTCGGTGACTGGCTGCATCCTTGATCAATCGGTGAACGTCCAGGTAGTGGGACCGCCGTCAACCGGATGCGAGGGCTACGCCCTCCTGCGGATACCATCGCAGTGACCACCCGTTTTCGTCATCGCATCGGGAAGGGGGCCGCTCGCGTGAGTGTGCTCGACGAGATCATCGACGGAGTCCGTGCCGACCTCGCGGAGCGGCAGGCGCGCGTCAGCCTCGACGAACTCAAGGAGCGCGCGGCCAAGGCTCCCGCCGCCAAGGACGGCGTCGCGGCCCTCAAGGGCGACGGCGTCAAGGTGATCTGCGAGGTCAAGCGCTCCAGCCCCTCCAAGGGCGCGCTGGCCGCGATCGCCGACCCGGCCGGACTCGCCGCCGACTACGAGGCGGGCGGCGCGGCCGTCATCTCCGTACTGACCGAGCAGCGGCGCTTCGGCGGCTCCCTCGCCGACCTGGAGGCGGTCCGCGCCCGGGTGGACATCCCCGTGCTGCGCAAGGACTTCATCGTCACCTCGTACCAGCTCTGGGAGGCCCGGGCCTACGGCGCCGACCTCGCGCTGCTGATCGTCGCCGCCCTCGACCAGCCGGCCCTGGAGTCGCTGATCGAGCGCGCGGTCTCCATCGGCCTGACCCCGCTGGTGGAGGTGCACGACGAGGACGAGGTCGAGCGCGCGGTGGACGCCGGCGCCCGGATCATCGGCGTCAACGCGCGCAACCTCAAGACGCTGGAGGTCGACCGCGGCACGTTCGAGCGCGTCGCGCCCGAGATCCCGGCCGACGTCGTCAAGATCGCCGAGTCCGGCGTCCGCGGACCGCACGACCTCATCGCCTACGCCAACGCCGGCGCCGACGCGGTCCTGGTCGGCGAGTCCCTGGTCACCGGCCGCGACCCGAAGTCGGCGGTGGCCGACCTCGTGGCGGCAGGCGAACACCCGGCTCTCCGGCACGGCCGCGGCTGATCACCCGTTAGGCTGACCCCGATGACTCTCACGACGACGACCACGGACCGGTACGCCCGCCTCGCGCGCGGCTGCCGCCCCCGTGGCTGCCGCGCACCCGCCCGCCGGGTCCACGGCCGTCGCGTGCGGTACGTCATCGGCGACGAACCGGGTCAGGTGAACGGCCGCCGATGGCAGCGCGCCCCTTAGGGGCGCGGGGAACTGCGCGACAAGCCACATCGGGCCCGCAGCCAAGAGACGAACCCCGCCCCCACGGCGATTAGGTACTTCCCAAACTCACCGTGAGGTTTCCGCATGCCCAGCGAGTTCTTCATCCCCGACCCCGAGGGCCAAGTACCCAGCACCGAAGGCTACTTCGGCGCATTCGGCGGCAAGTTCATCCCGGAGGCCCTCGTCGCCGCCGTGGACGAGGTCGCCGTCGAGTACGACAAGGCCAAGCACGACCCCGAGTTCGCCCGCGAGCTCGACGAACTCCTCGTCAACTACACCGGCCGCCCCTCGTCGCTGACCGAGGTCCCGCGGTTCGCCGCGCAGGCCGGCGGCGCCCGGATCTTCCTCAAGCGCGAGGACCTGAACCACACCGGCTCGCACAAGATCAACAACGTGCTCGGCCAGGCCCTGCTCACCAAGCGCATGGGCAAGACCCGCGTCATCGCCGAGACCGGCGCCGGCCAGCACGGCGTCGCGACGGCCACCGCCTGCGCCCTGTTCGGCCTCGACTGCACCATCTACATGGGCGAGATCGACACCCGGCGCCAGGCCCTCAACGTGGCCCGGATGCGCATGCTCGGCGCCGAGGTCATCGCCGTGAAGTCCGGCAGCCGCACGCTGAAGGACGCCATCAACGAGGCCTTCCGCGACTGGGTCGCCAACGTCGACCGCACCCACTACCTCTTCGGCACGGTCGCCGGCCCGCACCCCTTCCCGGCCATGGTCCGCGACTTCCACCGGGTCATCGGCGTGGAGGCCCGCCGCCAGCTCCTGGAGCGGGCCGGACGACTGCCCGACGCGGCCGTCGCCTGCGTCGGCGGCGGCTCCAACGCCATCGGCCTCTTCCACGCCTTCATCCCCGACGCCGACGTCCGCCTCATCGGCTGCGAGCCCGCCGGCCACGGCGTCGAGACCGGCGAGCACGCGGCCACCCTGACCGCGGGCGAGCCCGGCATCCTGCACGGCTCCCGCTCCTACGTCCTCCAGGACGACGAGGGCCAGATCACCGAGCCGTACTCGATCTCGGCCGGTCTGGACTACCCCGGCATCGGGCCCGAGCACTCCTACCTCAAGGACAGCGGCCGCGCCGAGTACCGCGCGGTCACCGACGACGCGGCGATGCAGGCCCTGCGCCTGCTGTCGCGCACCGAGGGCATCATCCCGGCGATCGAGAGCGCGCACGCACTCGCCGGCGCCCTGGAGATCGGCCGCGAGCTGGGCCGGGACGGGCTGATCGTGGTCAACCTCTCCGGCCGCGGCGACAAGGACATGGACACCGCCGCCCGCTACTTCGGGCTGTACGACACCGACGCCGAGGTCGCGGCGAACGCCGCCGACACCGCCGAGATCGCGGGGGACGCCAAGTGAGCGGGAACATCCAGCTGCTGTCCGACACCCTCGCCGCCGCCAGGGCGGAGGGCCGCGCCGCGCTCATCGCCTACCTCCCGGCCGGGTTCCCGACCGTGGACGGCGGCATCGAGGCGATCAAGGCCGCCTTCGACGGCGGCGCCGACGTCGTCGAGGTCGGTCTGCCGCACAGCGACCCCGTGCTCGACGGCCCGGTCATCCAGACCGCCGACGACATCGCCCTGCGCGGCGGAGTGCGGATCGCGGACGTGATGCGCACGGTCCGCGAGACCTTCGGGGCCACCGGGAAGCCGGTGCTCGTCATGACCTACTGGAACCCCATCGACCGCTACGGCGTCGAGCGGTTCACCGCCGAGCTGGCCGAGGCGGGCGGCGCCGGGTGCATCCTGCCCGACCTGCCGGTCCAGGAGTCCGAACTGTGGCGGGAGCACGCCGAGAAGCACGGTCTCGCGACCGTCTTCGTGGTGGCGCCCAGCAGCAAGGACGAGCGGCTCGCCCGGATCACCGCGGCGGGCAGCGGCTTCGTCTACGCGGCCTCCCTGATGGGCGTGACCGGGACGCGCGAGTCGGTCGGCACGCAGGCGCAGGCCCTGGTCGAGCGCACCCGGGCCACCGGCAGCGCCCTGCCCGTCTGCGTCGGTCTCGGGGTGTCCAACGCCGTGCAGGCGGCCGAGGTCGCCGGGTTCGCCGACGGCGTCATCGTCGGCTCGGCCTTCGTGAAGCGGATGCTGGACGCGCCGGACGACGCGGCCGGCGTCGAGGCCGTCCGGGAACTCGCCGGGGACCTGGCGAAGGGCGTGCGCGGCCGGGTGTAGCGCGCGGAACATCCTGTTGTCGAACGGGACATTTCACCTCGATCACTCGAACGGGTGGACCTGGGACCGGGGAGGCGCTGGGCGCCTCCCCGGTTCGTTTCCGGGGTGTGAGCGAGAAGAACCGTGAGGGAAAGCGCACCGCCCGGGACCGGATGGCGGCAGAGCGAGAGAAGCAGAAGGCCGCGGAGAAGCGCCGCCGCACGCTGATCGTCGGCGCGAGCGTCGTCTGCGTGCTGGGGCTCGCGGCGGTCATCGGAGTGATCGCCGCCAACGTCGGCAAGGACGACGGCAGCGAATCCGCCGGACCGGTCGTGGCGCCCTCGGGCGCGCAGGGCGAGGACAGCCTGACGATCCCGGCCGGCGAGGAGGACGCCGCCTCGACCCTCGTGGTCTGGGAGGACTTCCGCTGCCCGGCCTGCAAGTCCTTCGAGGACACCTACCGCTCGACGATCCACGAGCTGACCGACGCCGGCCAGCTCAGAGTGGAGTACCGCCTCGCGACGATCATCGACGGCAACCTGGGCGGCTCCGGCTCCCGCAACGCGGCCAACGCGGCGGCCTGTGCCCAGGACGCCGGGAAGTTCGTCGAGTACCACGACGTGCTCTACCAGAACCAGCCCCCCGAGACCGACGACGCCTTCGCGGACAACGACAAGCTCTTCGAACTCGCCGCCAAGGTCGAGGGGCTCGACACCCCCGCGTTCCGCACCTGTGTGGAGGAGGGCACCCACAACAGCTGGGTGGAGAAGTCGAACGACGCCTTCCGCAGCGGTGGCTTCACCGGCACGCCGACCGTCCTGCTCGACGGCAAGAACATCTACCAGGACCAGTCGATGACGCCGCAGAAGCTGAAACAGCGGGTGCAGGAGGCGGCCCAGGGGTGAGGTGCGCGGGCGCGCCCGTTATGGAGCCGTAGCCGGGCCGCCCGACGCGCGCGCCGCCCGGCAGGGTAGCGTCGACCCTGCCATGGAACTTGCCTTCATCCCCAGCCCGTCGCGCGGCGTGATCCACCTCGGCCCCATTCCGCTGCGAGGCTACGCGTTCTGCATCATCATCGGCGTCTTCGTCGCCGTCTGGCTCGGCAACAAGCGGTGGATCGCCCGCGGCGGCCGGGCCGGCACGGTGGCCGACATCGCGGTGTGGGCCGTCCCGTTCGGCCTGATCGGCGGACGCCTCTACCACGTGATCACGGACTACGAGCTGTACTTCAGCGAGGGCCGTGACTGGGTGGACGCCTTCAAGATCTGGGAGGGCGGCCTCGGCATCTGGGGCGCCATCGCGCTCGGCGCGGTGGGCGCCTGGATCGGCTGCCGGCGCCGGGGCATCCCGCTGCCCGCGTACGCCGACGCCGTCGCCCCGGGCATCGCCCTCGCCCAGGCCCTCGGCCGCTGGGGCAACTGGTTCAACCAGGAGCTGTACGGCAAGGCCACCGATCTGCCGTGGGCGGTGGAGATCACCTCCTCCTCCGACGGGCGGGAGCCGGGCACCTACCACCCGACGTTCCTGTACGAGTCGCTGTGGTGCGTCGGTGTCGCGCTGCTCGTCATCTGGGCGGACCGCCGCTTCAAGCTCGGCCACGGGCGGGCGTTCGCGCTGTACGTGGCCTCGTACTGCGCGGGCCGGTTCTGGATCGAGTACATGCGTGTCGACGAGGCCCACCACATCCTGGGTCTGCGGCTGAACAACTGGACCGCCCTGGTGGTGTTCCTGCTGGCGGTGCTGTACATCGTGATCTCCGCGAAGAAGCGGCCGGGCCGCGAAGCGGTGGTGGAGCCGGGAGCCGTCGACTTGGCCGCAGGCGAGGACGGCGAGGACGGCGAGGACGCTGAGAAGGCCGCGACCGACAAGTCTGTGATCGGCAAGGCCGACGACGAGAGCGACGTGGAGCCCGCGGGCGCCGACGATCCGCAGGAGGAGTCCTCCGGCGTGAAGGACGAGGCGACCGACGGGGCGGGGTCGGCCAAGAAGGGCTGACGTTCCCGTACGACGGTCAGGGCGCCCGGGGATTCCCGGGCGCCCTTCGTCGTCCCCTGCTCCCGGCCTCCGTCAGCCGCGGCGGGCGGCGAGGGACAGCGTGCGCTGCGCCGCCACCACCACCGCCGCGTCCACGAAGGTGCCGTCCGCCAGCGCCTGCGCACCCCCGTACGCTGCGGCCGCCTTGACGATCGACTCCGCGCGTTCCAGCTCCTCCCCGGTGGGGAGGTAGGCCCGCTCGATCACCGGGAGCTGGCGCGGGTGGATGGCGGCCCGGCCGAGGAAGCCCAGGGCGCGGCCGTGGGCGCAGCTCGCCGCCAGGCCCGCCAGGTCCCGGACGTCCGCGTGCACCGACTGGGCCGGGGGTGCCAGACCGGCCGCGCGGGCCGCGACGACCACCCGGGAGCGGGGCCAGTCCAGCCCCGTGTCGTCCCGCACGCCCAGGTCGGCCCGCAGGTCCGCCTCGCCGAGGGCGATACCGGTCAGGGCGGGGTGGGCCCGGGCCACGGCGTAGGCGTTCTCGATCGCGAGCGCCGTCTCCAGCAGGGCGTACAGGGGGAGGTCGGTGGCCCGCGCGACCCGCCGCACCTGGTCGGGGGTGCAGACCTTGGACAGCCGCAGGGCGCCGACCCCGGGGAGTCCGGCCAGCGCCCGCAGATCGGCCGGGGCCAGCGGGCCGTCCAGGTCGTTGACCCGGACGTGGACCGGGACCGGCCGGGGCTCGGAGAGGAACTCGGCGGTCGCCGCCCGCGCGTACTCCTTGCGGTCGGGCGCCACCGCGTCCTCCAGGTCGACCACCACCACGTCGGCGCCGGCCAGCAGCGCCTTCGCCATGATCTCGGGGCGGTCGCCGGGGGCGTACAGCCAGGTCAGCGGGGTGGTCATACGGCACCCTCCGAGCGCAGTGCGGTCAGCTCCGCGGGGGTCAGGCCCAGTTCGGTGAGGACCTCGTCGGTGTCGGCGCCGTGCGCGCGGCCCGTCCAGCGGATCGCGCCGGGTGTCGCGGACAGCCGGAACAGGACGTTCTGCATGCGCAGCGGGCCGAGGTCCGGGTCGTCGACCGTGGTGATGGTGCCGAGCGCCTGGTACTGCGGGTCCGTCATCACCTCGCGGACGTCCTGCACCGGGGCGACGGCCGCCTCCGCCTTCTCGAAGGCCGCGATCACCTCCTCGCGGCCCCGCTCGGCGATCCAGCCGCCGACGGCCTCGTCGAGGACGTCGCCGTGCCGCGCCCGGTCGGCGCCGGTGGCGAACCACGGCTCGTCGATCAGCTCCGGCCGGCCGACCAGCCGCATGACCCGCTCCGCCACCGACTGCGCCGAGGTGGAGACGGCGACCCAACCGCCGTCCGCCGTGCGGTAGATGTTGCGCGGGGCGTTGTTGGCGGAGCGGTTGCCGGTGCGCTGCTGGACGTAGCCGAGCTGGTCGTACCAGGTGGGCTGCGGGCCGAGCACCGAGAGCATCGGCTCGATGAGGGAGAGGTCCACTACCTGGCCCTCGCCGGTGCGCTCGCGCGCGGCGAGCGCGGTGAGGACGGCGTACGCCGTGGCCAGGCCCGCGATCGAGTCGGCGAGGCCGAACGGCGGGAGGGTCGGGGGTGCGTCCGGTTCGCCGGTCAGCGCGGCGAATCCGCTCATCGCCTCGGCGAGGGTGCCGAAGCCGGGGCGGTGGGAGTAGGGGCCGAACTGGCCGAAGCCGGTGACCCGGGTGAGGACCAGCCGGGGGTTGACGGCGGACAGCTCGGGCCAGCCCAGGTCCCACTTCTCCAGGGTGCCGGGGCGGAAGTTCTCGATAATCACGTCGGCGGTGGCGGCCAGCCGGAGCAGGGTGGCGCGGCCGCCCGGGGTGGACAGGTTCAGGGTGATGGTCCGCTTGTTGCGGCCCAGGTGCTTCCACCACAGGCCGACGCCGTCCTTCGCCGGGCCGTGGCCGCGGGACGGGTCGGGCTTCGCCGGGTGCTCGATCTTGATGACCTCGGCGCCGAAGTCGCCGAGCGCCGTCGCGGCGAGCGGTCCGGCGAACAGGGTCGCCATGTCCAGGACGCGGAGCCCGCTCAGGGGGGTCTGGTTCATGACGTGTACCGCGCCTCGATCTCGGGGCGGTAGGGCATCGACTCCGACGCCCCGGCGCGCTCCACCGACAGGGAGGCGGCGGCCGCCGCCCAGGCCAGTGCGTCCGGCATCGGACGGCCCTCGGTGATCGCCACCGCGAGCGTGCCGGCGAAGGTGTCACCGGCGCCGGTGGTGTCCGTGGCGGTGACCCGGGGCGCGGGCACGATGACCGGTTCGGCCTCGCGGGTCGCGTACAGGCTGCCCTCGGCGCCGAGGGTGACGACGACCTGCGGGACCCGCTCCAGCAGGGCGAGGGCGGCCGAGCGCGGGTCGGTGCGGCCGGTGAGGGCGGCGGCCTCGTGCTCGTTGGGCAGCAACAGGTCGGTAGCGGCGAGGAGTTCGGGGGGCAGCGGCTGGGCGGGCGCCGGGGTGAGGATGGTGCGGACGCCGTGGGCGCGGGCCGCCTGGGCGCCGGCGAGTACGGCGGCGAGCGGGATCTCCAGCTGGAGCAGCAGGGCGTCGGCGGAGGCGATCAGGCCCTCGTCGCCGGGGACGAGGTGGTCGACGGTGCCGTTGGCGCCGGGGATCACCACGATCGCGTTGCCGCCGTGGTCGTCGACGACGATGTGGGCGGTGCCGGAGGAGCCCTCGGTGGTGCGCAGATGGTCGGTCTCCACGCCGGAGTGCTCCAGCGTCGAGCGCAGCCGGGCGCCGAAGGAGTCGTTGCCGATCGCGCCGATCATGGAGACGGTGGCGCCCGCGCGGGCCGCGGCGACGGCCTGGTTGGCGCCCTTGCCGCCGGGGATCGTACGGAACTCGCGGCCCGTGACCGTCTCCCCGCGCTGGGGGGCCTTCTCCACGAAGGCGACGAGGTCCATGTTGGTGCTGCCGAGTACGGCGATGTGGGTCATGGGCGGAGCGCCTCCCGGTGGGTGAGCTGGGCCAGGGTGTCGAAGCCGATGCCGTCGAAGTCGCCGACCGAGGTCGACAGCCGGTTCTTGAGCGGGGCCGTCCAGTGGTCGCCGAGGGCGTCGGGGTGCCCGGCGAGGAGTCCGGCGACGCTGCCGGCCGTGGCGCCGTTGGAGTCGGTGTCCCAGCCGCCGGAGACGGCGCGGGAGACGGAGGCGGTGAAGTCGCCGTCGGCGTGGGTGAGGGCGGCGGCGATCAGGGCGGTGTTGGGGACGGCGTGCACCCAGTGGTGGGTCGCGGCGTGGGTGGTGTGCAGCGCGTCGACGACCGTGTCGAAGTCGGTGTGTTCCGCGGCGAGTCCTACGGCGTGCCGGACGGCCGCGGCCAGCCGGGAGCTGGGCGGGACGACGTCGAGTCCGGTGCGCAGGCAGGCGTGGACGTCGTGGGTGCCGGTGGCCGCCCGGGCGATGACGGCGGCGACGAACATCGCCGCGTAGACGCCGTTGGCGGTGTGGGAGAGGACGGCGTCGGTGTGGGCCTGCTCGGCGGCGGCCGCCGGGTCGCCGGGGTTGGTCCAGCCGTGCAGGTCGGCGCGGATCAGGGCGCCGATCCACTCGCGGAACG
Source organism: Streptomyces sp. NPDC000983 (assembly GCF_040299205.1). Classification (NCBI taxonomy): domain Bacteria; kingdom Bacillati; phylum Actinomycetota; class Actinomycetes; order Kitasatosporales; family Streptomycetaceae; genus Streptomyces; species Streptomyces sp. NPDC000983. Next base: position 135,423 of record NZ_JBEPBM010000010.1, read on the forward strand.
GGTTGCGGTGGTGGGCCGTGCGCGGGGGTTCCAGACCGGACAGGAGGTTGCGGTAGGCGATGCGTTCCGCGGTGAAGGTGCGGCCGGCGGGGAGTTCGGCGAGCCACAGCCCGGCCACGTCCGCGGTGGTGAAGCCGCGGCCGTGGCGCCGGCGCAGCAGCAGGTTGAGGAGCGGGTAGTTGAGGTCGTCGTCCTCGGGCATGCCGTCGATGTTCTCGGCGAGCGAGGTGCCGGCCGAGCGGCGGTTCCAGGGGTGCGCGGCGAGCAGGTCGGCGGGGACGCCCTTGGCGGTGAAGTACCCGGTCGGGGGCCAGTTGCCGGTGGGGGCGGCCAGGGCGCGGATCGCTTCGAGGGGGAGTTTCTCCACCGGCTTGCCCAGCAGGCAGCCCACGGCCCGGCCCAGCCAGGCGGCCTCCAGGGCGGCGGGGCCGGGGGAGGCGGGGCCCTGGGTGGCGGCGCCCGGGGAGGCGTCGGCGGCGGGGCGGGCCGGCCAGTGCGGGCACAGGGCCCTGATCGCGGCGAGGTCCGTCGGTTCGCGGTCCGCCAGTGTGCTGTGCAGGTCGGCCAGTTCGTCCAGCAGGTCCTCGGCGAGGAGCCGGAGGTAGCGGGAGGCCGGCTGGGCGGAGGCGCCGGCCCGTTCGGGGGCGTCGAGTCCGCCGGCCGCCTTCCAGCGTGCGGCGATCCTCGACGGCTCGCGGCCGTCCTGGGCGGCCTGGCGCAGTTCGTGGCCGATCAGGTCCTCCGGCTGGACCCAGGTCAGTCGGAGCATCCTGGGCCTCCGAGCGCGGCGAACGCCGCTTCGTGGGCGCGGTGCCGGCGGACGTCCCGGTCGAAGACCTCGCGGGTCACCCCGGCCAGGGTGCGGGCCGGTTCCCACAGGTCCAGGCGGCTGGCGTCGGCGACCCGCTTCGACCACTCCTCGGGGACCGGGGAGCCCAGGGCGCCGGACAGGGCGCCGGACATGGTGGCGATGGAGTCGCAGTCCCGGCCGTAGTTGACCGAACCGAGCACCGTGCGGCGGTAGTCGCCCGCCGACAGCAGCAACATGCCCAGCGCGACCGGGAGTTCCTCGATCGCGTGCAGCCGGGAGGGGCGGCGGGCGCCCAGCGACGGGGAGCGGTAGTCGGGGCCCACCGTGTCGTAGGGGGCCACCGCCTTGCGCAGCGGGACCAGGGCCGACTCGAACTCGCTGTGCCGGGCGGCGACTTCGCAGACCTTCTCGATCGCCTCGCGGGTGCCGTCCTTGGCCAGCGCCAGACAGGCGGAGATCACCGAGTCCGGGGTGGCGCCGGGTGCGCAGGCCGCCGCGACCGCCGCCGCGAACACACCGGCCGCCTCGCGGCCGTACGAGGACTGGTGGGCGCCGGCGATGTCGAGGGCCTCGGCGTAGGCGGCGGCCGGGTTGGCCGCGTTGACCAGGCCCACGGGCGCCATGTACATCGCGGCACCGCAGTTGACGATGTTCCCGGCGCCGGCCTCCCGGGGGTCGACGTGGCCGTAGTGGATGCGGGCCACCAGCCACTTCTCGGCGAGGAAGACCCGTTGCAGGGGGAGCGCCTCCGCCTCCAGCTCCGGGATCCAGCGGGGCGTGGTCATCAGGTCCGGGACCAGGTGGTCGGCGACGGCGTAGGCGTCGAGGTGGTCGCGGACGGTGGCGTAGACGCGGATCAGCGCGTGCGTCATCAAGGTGTCGTCGGTGACGTGTCCGTCGCCCTTGTGGTACGGCGCGATGGGGCGGGCCGTGCGCCAGGTGTCGCCGTTCCACGGGCCGACGATGCCGTGCACCCGGCCGCCGTGCCGTTCGGCGATCTGCTCGGGGGAGTAGCCCTCGACCGGGCCGCCGAGGGCGTCGCCGACGGCGGCTCCGACGAGTGCCCCCGTGATCCGGTCGTCCAGGCCCGTCTCTGTCCAGTTTTCTGGTGATTTGCTCTTCATGCGCCGCATCATCCTCCTGCCGCGGCCGGTTGTGTGGCTTCGAGGAGTTCGGCGAGTTCCACGAGGTCGGTGCCGGTGAGGCGGGGGAGGGCGCAGCCGGACAGGGTGCGGCAGGCGTCGCGCCAGGACGCGGGGATCGCGGCGCCGCCGCCCAGGGCGCCGGTGAGCGCGCCGGCCAGGGCGGGTGCGGAGTCGGCGACCCGGGAGAGGCAGGCGGCGGCGGGTACGGCCTCGGCGATCCTGCCGTGCGCGGCGATGGTCAGGGCGAGGGCCACGGGGACGGTCTCGGCGGCGGCGATGCCGTAGCTGTAGACGTGGTCGACGATCTGGTGCTCCAGGTGCGGGACGAGTGCGAAGGCGCTGTCGGCGTCGTGGGCGAGGGCCAGGGCGTGGCGGGCGTTGCGGCCGATCTCGGTCGCGGGCGGGAGTTCGGCGAGGGCGGCGGCGACGCAGGTCTCGGGGGTGGCGCCGGTCAGGGCGAGGGCGATCGCCGCGGCCATCGCCCTCGCGCCGTGCACGCCGTCGCCGTCCTGGGTGTAGCGGGCGTCGAACTCGGCGAGTTCCGCGGCGAGTCGGGGGTCGCCGGGGTGGGCGACGGCGAGGACGCAGGCGCGGACGCAGGCGGCGTCGTCGAAGTAGTGCGGGTTGTCGTGGCCGGTGGCGGGCGGGCGCAGGCCGGTCGCCAGGTTGCCGAGACCCGCGCGGACGGAGATGCGGGCGCGCAGGGGGAGTACGGCGGACTCGATCTCTGGGGCGCGGTCCGCCGCGGCCGCGACCTCGCCGGCCATGGCGTTCCAGGTGAGGTCGATCGCCGCGCGCATGCGGCGGTGGCGGCTCAGGTCGCCGAGGACGGTGTCGTCGCCGGCGCGGAGTACTGCCTCGGCGGCGAAGGCCGCCCACTCGGCGTCGTCGGAGGGGCCGAGGAGGAGGGGTTCGGGGGGCTGGTTGAGGGCGATGGGGACGGGGAGGGTGGTGGTGGCGTTCTGTTCGGCGAAGGTGTCGAGTTCGCGGGTGAGGCGGCGGGTCCATTCCGGCATGCGGGCGGCTCTGTGGCGGGCGGCGGGCCAGCCGGCCGCGTCGCCCGCGGCGAGGCCGAGGAGGAGGCCCTCGATGTGGCGGGGGGTCCTTTTGTTCGCCCCCGCCGCCCCTTCCCTTCCCGACATCAGGGGCTGCCGCCCCTTCGGCCCCGCCCAGGGGGCTCCGCCCCCCGGACCCCCGTCGGCCCGAAGGGCCTCGTCCTCAAGCGCCGGACGGGCTGGAGGGGGTGCGGTCTCGTTGTCGGGTGCCGGAGGGGCGGAGACGGGGGCGAGTGTGTTGTCGGGTGTCGGGAGGTGAGGGGTCTCGGCTTCGAGGAGTTGGGCGGCTGGGAAGTGTGTCGTCCCGTCTTCGAGGGGCGGGGAGGTCGGGAGGTGGGGCGCCTCGGCTTCGAGGAGGGGGGAGGTGGGGAGGAGTGTCGTCCCGTCTTCGAGGAGGGGGGAGGCTGGGTGGGGGGTGGGGTCGTCGGTCAGGACGGGGGATGAGTTCAACGGTTCTGGGGTCATGAGGCGGTCTCCGGTGCCGGTGTGCGGTCGCCCGGGGTGAGGAGGTCCGCTACGTCCAGGACGTGGTGGCCCCGCATCGCCGGGAGGCAGGTGCCCCGGGCCGGGCCGATGGCCGCCGCCCAGTCGGCGGGGATGGCGGGGGCGCCCTGGGTCGCGCCGGCGAGGGCGCCCGCGACGGCCGCCGTGGTGTCCGCGTCCCGGCCCATGTTGACGGCCGTCAGCACCGACTGGACGAAGTCGCCGTCGGCCGCCGCGTACGCGCCGAAGGCCAGGGCGACCGCCTCGGGGGCCAGGTCGGTCCAGGGGTAGCCGCCGATGACCACCGCGGAGCGGACCGCGCGTTCGCCGCGGTGGGCCACCGCCACCGCCCGGCGCAGGGAGCGGGCCGTCCAGGAGTCGTCGGGGACCACCGCGAGCGCCGAGGCCACCACCGCGATGGTGGGGGCGCCCGCCATCGCCGCCGCGACGCCCGCCGCCACCGCCTGGCCGCCGTAGATGCCCTCGCCGTCGTGGCTCACCGAGCCGTCGATCGCGACCAGGCGGGCCGCCTCGGCCGGGCGGCCCGCGGCGAACACCCCGAAGGGCGCCGCCCGCATCGCGAGGCCGTCGCTCCAGGCGTGCCGGTGCTGGGCGGAGATGGGGGCCGCGAGGCCCCGCCGCAGGTTCTCCAGGGTGCCGCGCTCGCTGAAGCCGGCGCCGCGGAAGGGCCCCTCGTCCCGGTCGGCGATCCACTCGTGCCAGGCCGCCTCCACATGGGCCGGGGTGAGCGCGGCGCCGTGCCGGGCGAGCAGCAGCCCGGAGAAGATCGCGTACTCCGTGTCGTCGGTGCCGGCCGGGCGGTCCACCACGTACCCAGTGATGCGGCCCCAGCGGGCCCTGATCTCCGACGGCTTCATGTTCTCGGCCGGGGCGCCGAGCGCGTCCCCCACCGCCAGACCGAGGAGCGCGCCGCGCGCCCGGTCGCGGAGTTCGGCGGCGTCCCCCGGCGCCGGGACCGAGGGAATGCAGGCGGTCGATGCCATACGCGGCCTCTCCTCCGGGGGCTCGCGGGGCGCGGAGCCCTTTGCCGCATGTGTGCCACGGGAGGGGCGCGGGAGAGCCTCCCGGGTCCCAGCGTCACCCGGTCGACATCTGTGCAGCCTCCATATCGAATGAGCGCTCGGACGGAAAGCCGCAGGTTAGCCCAGCCTTTCCTTCCTGGCGATGGAGGAATGCGAGGCGTAGATTGATCGTTGTCAAAGAGTGGAACTTGTCCAAAGTTAGCCTTTCCTTAGTTCTAGGGGGACCCCTTTCATGGCGATCATCGAGACCGAGGCCACGCTCCACGAGGCGCACCGCGACAACCACACCCACCGTGATGTCAACGGCGGCTGGCTGCGCCCCGCCGTCTTCGGCGCCATGGACGGGCTCGTCTCCAACCTCGCCCTGATGACCGGGGTCGCCGGCGGGCAGGTCGGACATCAGGCCGTGGTGCTGACCGGACTCGCGGGGCTCGCGGCCGGCGCCTTCTCCATGGCCGCCGGCGAGTACACCTCCGTCGCCTCGCAGCGCGAGCTGGTCGAGGCGGAGCTGGACGTGGAGCGGCGGGAGCTGCGCAAGCACCCCGAGGACGAGGAGGCCGAGCTGGCCGCCCTCTACCGGTCGCGCGGGGTCGAGCCCGCGCTCGCCGCCGAGGTCGCCCGGCAGCTCTCCCGCGATCCGGAGCAGGCGCTGGAGATACACGCCCGCGAGGAACTCGGCATCGACCCGGGCGACCTGCCCTCGCCCGCCGTCGCCGCCGTGTCCTCCTTCGGCGCGTTCGCCCTGGGCGCCCTGCTGCCCGTCCTGCCCTATCTCTTCGGCGCCACCGCGCTGTGGCCCGCCGTGCTGCTCGCCCTCTTCGGGCTCTTCGCCTGCGGTGCGGTCGTGGCCAAGGTGACCGCGCGGAGCTGGTGGTACAGCGGTTTGCGGCAACTTGCCCTGGGTGGTGCCGCCGCCGGTGTGACGTACGCCCTGGGCAGCCTCTTCGGAATCGCCGTAGGATAAGCGGACTGGAACTTATGCGATGGGCCGCATAAGTAACCGTTACTCGCTGGTTTCGAGTGCTGGACCACCGGGCATGAGCCGTAAGCGCTGTGGGCAATGGTGCCTGCCGCGCAGTTGTGCGAGGTGGGCGACGACGTCCCCCTCGCCACCGTCCGACGGGCATCGATCTGACCGATCTCGCCCCACTCGGTCCCCCCTTGACTTTCGGCCGCCGTGCGCGGCCTCGCCGTCACCCCCCGGCGTCCGCATGTTGAAACGGTGTATCCAGTTCCCGAGAACCGCTCCATCATGTAACCTGCACGAAATTTTGATCTCCTAGCAGATCACACACGCAGAGGGCCAACGTCGTCCCTCGGCACCAGCTGAATGCCGAAATGCCACTGACGACGACGGGAGAGCCGATGCGTACGCCGCGCCAGCCGTCCCAGCATTCCGCGAATGGCCAGAACTGGTCGTTCATGGATGCTCGCCCTGCTGCGCAGGGTATGTACGACCCCCGCAACGAGCACGACGCCTGCGGCGTCGGCTTCGTGGCCACCCTCACCGGCGAGGCGAGCCACGCGCTGGTCGAGCAGGCGCTCACGGTTCTGCGCAACCTGGAGCACCGCGGTGCCACCGGCTCCGAGCCCGACTCGGGCGACGGCGCGGGCATCCTGTCCCAGGTTCCGGACACCTTCTTCCGCGCCGTGGCCGGCTTCGAGCTGCCCGCGGCCGGTGCGTACGCCGTCGGCATCGCCTTCCTCCCCGAGGACGGCACCGCGGACGCCGTCTCGCGGATCGAGACGATCGCGGGCGAGGAAGGGCTCACCGTCCTCGGCTGGCGCGAGGTCCCCGTCGCCCCCGAACTGCTCGGTGCCACCGCCCGCTCGACGATGCCGGTCTTCCGGCAGATCTTCGTCGGCGACGGCGCCTCGGAGGGCATCGACCTGGACCGCCGCGCGTTCGTGCTGCGCAAGCGCGCCGAGCGCGAGGTCGGCGTCTACTTCCCGTCGCTGTCGGCCCGCACCATCGTCTACAAGGGCATGCTGACCACCGGCCAGCTGGAGCCCTTCTTCCCGGACCTGTCCGACCGCCGCTTCGCCTCCGCGATCGCGCTCGTGCACTCCCGGTTCTCCACCAACACCTTCCCGTCGTGGCCGCTCGCCCACCCGTACCGGTTCGTCGCCCACAACGGTGAGATCAACACCGTCAAGGGCAACCGCAACTGGATGCGCGCCCGCGAGTCGCAGCTCGTCTCCGACCTGTTCGGCGAGCGCGAGCTGGACCGCATCTTCCCGGTCTGCACCCCCGACGCCTCCGACTCCGCGTCCTTCGACGAGGTCCTCGAACTGCTGCACCTCGGCGGCCGCTCGCTGCCGCACTCCGTGCTGATGATGATCCCGGAGGCGTGGGAGAACCACGACTCCATGGACCCGGCCCGGCGCGCGTTCTACCAGTTCCACTCCACGATGATGGAGCCCTGGGACGGCCCGGCCTGTGTCACCTTCACCGACGGCAAGCAGGTCGGCGCCGTGCTGGACCGCAACGGTCTGCGCCCCGGCCGCTACTGGGTCACCGACGAGGGCCTGGTCGTCCTCGGCTCCGAGGTCGGCGTCCTCGACATCGACCCCGCCAAGGTCGTCCGCAAGGGCCGCCTCCAGCCCGGCCGGATGTTCCTCGTCGACACCGTCGAGCACCGCATCATCGAGGACGACGAGATCAAGGCGCAGCTCGCCGCCGAGGCGCCGTACGCCGAGTGGCTCGAAGCCGGCGAGATCGAGCTGTCCGACCTGCCCGAGCGTGAGCACATCGTGCACACCCACGCCTCGGTCACCCGCCGCCAGCAGACCTTCGGCTACACCGAGGAAGAGCTGCGGATCATCCTCGCGCCGATGGCCAAGGCCGGTGCCGAGCCGATCGGTTCGATGGGCACCGACTCGCCGATCGCCGCGCTGAGCGAGCGCCCGCGCCTGCTCTTCGACTACTTCACCCAGCTGTTCGCGCAGGTCACCAACCCGCCGCTGGACGCCATCCGGGAGGAGCTCGTCACCTCCCTGCGCTCCTCCCTCGGCCCGGCCGGCAACCTGCTCGACCCCACGGCCGCCTCCTGTCGCTCCGTCACCCTGCCCTTCCCGGTGATCGACAACGACGAGCTGGCCAAGCTCATCCACATCAACGCCGACGGCGACATGCCCGGCTTCAAGGCCGCGACCCTCTCCGGCCTGTACCGGGTCTCCGGCGGCGGCGACTCCCTCGCCGCCCGCATCGAGGAGATCTGCGCCGAGGCCGACGCCGCCATCGAGAACGGCGCCCGCCTGATCGTCCTGTCGGACCGGCACTCCGACGCCGAGCACGCGCCGATCCCCTCGCTGCTGCTCACCGCGGCCGTCCACCACCACCTCATCCGCACCAAGCAGCGCACCCACGTGGGCCTGCTGGTCGAGGCCGGCGACGTCCGCGAGGTCCACCACGTCGCCCTGCTCATCGGCTTCGGCGCCGCCGCCGTCAACCCCTACCTGGCGATGGAGTCCGTCGAGGACCTGGTCCGCGCCGGAACCTTCCTGCCCGGCATGGAGCCCGAGCAGGCCATCCGCAACCTGATCTACGCCCTCGGCAAGGGCGTGCTGAAGGTCATGTCGAAGATGGGCATCTCCACCGTCGCCTCCTACCGCGGCGCCCAGGTCTTCGAGGCCGTCGGCCTCGACCAGGGCTTCGTGGAGAAGTACTTCAACGGCACCGCCACCAAGATCGGCGGCGTCGGCATCGACGTCGTCGCCAAGGAGGTCGCCGCCCGCCACGCCAAGGCCTACCCCGCCTCCGGCATCGCCCCGGCGCACCGCGCGCTCGACATCGGCGGCGAGTACCAGTGGCGCCGCGAGGGCGAACCGCACCTGTTCGACCCGGACACCGTCTTCCGCCTCCAGCACTCCACGCGCACCGCGCGCTACGACATCTTCAAGCAGTACACGGACCGGGTGAACGAGCAGTCCGAGCGGCTGATGACGCTCCGCGGCCTGTTCGGCTTCGTCTCCGACCGCCCGTCGATCTCCGTCGACGAGGTCGAGCCGGTCTCCGAGATCGTCAAGCGCTTCTCCACCGGCGCCATGTCGTACGGCTCCATCTCCAAGGAGGCGCACGAGACCCTCGCCATCGCGATGAACCAGCTCGGCGGCAAGTCGAACACCGGTGAGGGCGGCGAGGACCCGGACCGCCTCTACGACCCGGCCCGCCGCTCGTCGATCAAGCAGGTCGCCTCCGGCCGCTTCGGCGTGACCTCCGAGTACCTGGTCAACGCCGACGACATCCAGATCAAGATGGCCCAGGGCGCCAAGCCCGGCGAGGGCGGCCAGCTGCCCGGCCACAAGGTCTACCCGTGGGTCGCCAGGACGCGTCACTCGACGCCGGGCGTGGGCCTCATCTCCCCGCCGCCGCACCACGACATCTACTCCATCGAGGACCTCGCCCAGCTGATCCACGACCTGAAGAACGCGAACCCGCAGGCGCGGATTCACGTGAAGCTGGTCTCCGAGGTCGGCGTCGGCACGGTCGCGGCGGGCGTCTCCAAGGCCCACGCGGACGTGGTCCTCATCTCCGGTCACGACGGCGGCACCGGCGCCTCCCCGCTGACCTCGCTCAAGCACGCCGGCGGCCCCTGGGAGCTCGGCCTCGCCGAGACCCAGCAGACGCTGCTGCTCAACGGCCTGCGCGACCGCATCGTCGTGCAGACCGACGGCCAGCTCAAGACCGGCCGCGACGTCGTCATCGCCGCGCTGCTGGGCGCCGAGGAGTTCGGTTTCGCGACCGCGCCGCTCGTCGTCTCCGGCTGCGTCATGATGCGCGTCTGCCACCTGGACACCTGTCCGGTCGGCATCGCCACCCAGAACCCGACCCTCAGGGACCGGTTCTCCGGCAAGGCCGAGTACGTCGTGAACTTCTTCAAGTTCATCGCCGAGGAGGTCCGCGAGATCCTCGCCGAGCTGGGCTTCCGCTCCATCGAGGAGGCCGTCGGCCACGCCGAGGCCCTCGACGTCACCCGCGCGGTGAACCACTGGAAGGCCCAGGGCCTGGACCTGGCCCCCCTGTTCTACGTGCCCGAGCTGCCCGAGGGCGCGGTCCGCCACCAGATCGTCGAGCAGGACCACGGTCTGGAGAAGGCGCTCGACAACGAGCTGATCAAGCTCGCCGCCGACGCCCTCGCCGCGGACTCCGCCACCGACGCCCAGCCGGTGCGCGCCCAGGTCGCCATCCGCAACATCAACCGCACGGTCGGCACCATGCTCGGCCACGAGGTGACGAAGAAGTTCGGCGGCGCGGGCCTGCCCGACGACACCGTCGACATCACCTTCACCGGCTCGGCCGGCCAGTCCTTCGGCGCCTTCCTGCCGCGCGGCGTCACCCTCCGCCTGGAGGGCGACGCCAACGACTACGTCGGCAAGGGCCTCTCCGGCGGCCGCGTGATCGTCCGCCCGGACCGGGGCGCCGACCACCTCGCCGAGTACTCCACCATCGCCGGCAACACCATCGCCTACGGCGCCACCGGCGGCGAGCTGTTCCTGCGCGGCCGGACCGGCGAACGGTTCTGCGTCCGCAACTCCGGTGCCCTGGTGGTCTCCGAGGGCGTGGGCGACCACGGCTGCGAGTACATGACCGGCGGTCACGCGGTGGTCCTCGGCGAGACGGGCCGCAACTTCGCGGCCGGCATGTCCGGCGGTGTCGCCTACGTCATCGACCTCGACAAGGACAACGTCAACGTCGGCAACCTCGACGCCGTCGAGACCCTCTGCGACGACGACCGCAAGTGGCTGCACGACGTGGTGCGCCGGCACGCCGAGGAGACCGGCTCCACGGTCGCCGAGAAGCTCCTCGCCGACTGGGACGCCTCCGCCGCACGCTTCAGCAAGATCATCCCCAGCACGTACAAGGCAGTGCTCGCCGCCAAGGACGCCGCCGAGCGAGCCGGTCTCACCGAGACCGAGATCACCGAGAAGATGATGGAGGCGGCGACCAATGGCTGATCCCAAGGGCTTTCTCAACCACGGGCGCGAGGTCGCCAAGTCCCGCCCCGTCGGCGAGCGTCTGCGCGACTGGAACGAGGTCTACGTCCCCGGCTCCCTGCTGCCGATCATCAGCAAGCAGGCCAGCCGCTGCATGGACTGCGGCATCCCGTTCTGCCACAACGGCTGTCCGCTCGGGAACCTGATCCCGGAGTGGAACGACTACGCCTACCGCGAGGACTGGGCGGCCGCCTCCGACCGCCTGCACGCGACCAACAACTTCCCGGAGTTCACCGGTCGCCTCTGCCCGGCTCCCTGCGAGTCGGCGTGCGTGCTCGGCATCAACCAGCCGGCCGTCACCATCAAGAACGTCGAGGTCTCGATCATCGACAAGGCGTGGGAGACCGGTGACGTCGCCCCGCAGGCCCCCGAGCGGCTCTCCGGCAAGACGGTCGCCGTCATCGGCTCCGGCCCCGCGGGCCTGGCCGCCGCCCAGCAGCTGACCCGGGCCGGCCACACCGTCGCCGTCTACGAGCGCGCGGACCGCGTCGGCGGCCTGCTCCGCTACGGCATCCCCGAGTTCAAGATGGAGAAGCGGCACATCAACCGCCGTATCGAGCAGATGCGCGCGGAGGGCACCCGCTTCCGGACCGGCATCGAGATCGGCCGCGACCTCAAGGCGACCGACCTCAAGAAGCGCTACGACGCCGTCGTCATCGCCGTCGGCGCCACCACCGCCCGCGACCTGCCCGTCCCCGGCCGCGAACTCAACGGCATCCACCAGGCCATGGAGTACCTGCCGCTGGCCAACAAGGTGCAGGAGGGCGACTACGTCGCCCCGCCGATCACCGCCGAGGGCAAGCACGTCGTCGTCATCGGCGGCGGCGACACCGGCGCCGACTGCGTGGGCACCGCCCACCGCCAGGGCGCGGCCTCGGTGACGCAGCTGGAGATCATGCCCCGCCCGAACGAGGAGCGGAACAACGTCTCCCAGCCGTGGCCGACCTTCCCGATGCTCTACAAGGTCACCTCGGCGCACGAGGAGGGCGGCGAGCGGGTCTACTCCGTCTCCACCACCCACTTCGAGGGCGACGAGGACGGCAACGTCCAGTGGCTGCACCTGTCCGAGGTCGAGTTCGTCGACGGCAGGCTGACCCCGAAGCCGGGCACCGAGCGGAAGATCCCCGCCCAGCTGGTCACCCTCGCCATGGGCTTCACCGGCACCGACCGTGACAACGGCCTGGTCGACCAGTTCGGCCTGGACCTCGACGAGCGCGGCAACGTCGCCCGCGACGCCGAGTTCCAGACCAACGTGCCCGGCGTGTTCGTCGCCGGTGACGCGGGCCGCGGCCAGTCGCTGATCGTGTGGGCCATCGCCGAGGGCCGCTCCGCCGCCCGCGGCGTGGACCGCTTCCTGACCGGCGCCAGCGACCTCCCGGCCCCGATCCGCCCGACCGACAGGTCCCTCATGGTCTGACGGTCCCTCGAGGACCGCTCAGGAAACGTCCCGTACAACGGCGTACGGAACACAGATGGCGTCTGCCCCTTGTCCCCGACCGGACGACCGGGCAGACGCCGTCGCCCTTTCTACGAGGCTTCCAGCCCTTCGAACGTCACCGTCGCGTCCTCGGTGTACGCCCCCACCCTCCCCGCCAGATACGGGCGTTCGGTGTCGGTGAACTCCACCAGCCGCTCCCCGTCCACCGTCACCGTCACCGACGCCCCGCGCTGCTCCACCCGCACCCCGTGCCGGTCCCCGACCTCGTACCGCTGGTGCCCGGTGGCGAGGAACCGCTGACCCCCCGGATACGCCGGATCCCGCTTGCCCAGCTCCCACCCGTTGGGCTTGAGGGTGACGTAGTAGAAGTGCTCCGGGTCGGTGTACGCCCACACCAGCCACGGCACCTCCCACGGGTTGGGGTGCGGGGTGCGCAACTGCTCCACCGTCCGCATCCGGGCCGTCAGGCGGACGTCCCCGTACGACCGGGTGCTCACCACCAGCCCCGCGTGGGTGGTGCCCGGATCCCGGGCGGCCCTCGGCGACAGGGACAGGGTGTCGTCGTCGCCCGAGTTGGTGCCGTGCCCGTTGAACACCGACAGCCAGGGGCCGTGCACCGAACCGTCCGCCCACGGCTTCACGGCCGGTGCCGGGGCGGGTGAGCCGTTGTGGCCGAGGGCGATCCAGAGCACCCCGGCGAGCGCCGCCGCCGCCACGACAACGGTGCGGACGCCACGCCGGGAGTGCTGGTTCACAGGGCCGAGTATGGCGTTCAGACCGTCGCGTCCACCGGGACATCGGCCGCGAAGTCCTCGGCCAGCTGAGCCAGTACCCGGTCCGCGGCCTTCCCGTCGCCGAACGGGTTGCCCGCGCCCGCCATCCGCCGGTACAGCGCGGTGTCGTCGAGGAGTTCCCCGGCGGCCCGCACGATGACCTCCGGGTCGGTGCCGATCAGCCGGGCCGCGCCCGCCTCCACCGCCTCCGGCCGCTCGGTCGTGGTCCGCAGCACCAGGGCCGGCTTGCCCAGGCTCGGGGCCTCCTCCTGGATGCCGCCGGAGTCCGTGAGCACCAGGTCGCACCCGGCGAGCGTGGCCGCGAAGTCCAGGTAGTCCAGCGGCTCCACCAGCGAGATGCCGTCCTGGCCGTCGAGTTCGGGCAGCAGCGCCTCCCGCACCGCCGGGCTCTTGTGCAGCGGCAGCACGATCTCCACGTCCCCCCGCCCGGCCAGCCGGGCCAGCGCCCGGCCCATCCCGCGCATCCGGTCGCCCTGGTTCTCCCGCCGGTGCAGGGTGACCAGGATCCGCCGGGCCCGGGTGCGGAACGCGCACGCGCCGGTGCCCTCGGCGAGCACCCACAGCAGGTTGTCGATGACGGTGTTGCCGGTGACGAACACCTTCTCCTCGGGCACGCCCTCGTCGGTCAGATGCCGTGCCGAGCGCGGGGTCGGGGCGAAGTGCCAGCGGGCGATACGGCCGATCAGGCTGCGGTTGAGCTCCTCGGGGAAGGGGTTGTCGATGACACCGGTGCGCAGCCCCGCCTCGACGTGGGCGACCGGGACCCGCTCGTAGAACGCGGCGAGCGCCCCGGCCAGCGCGGTCGTGGTGTCCCCCTGGACCACCACCAGGTCCGGCCGCTGCGCCCGCATCACCTCCCCCAGCTCCGCGACCAGCCGGGCGGTCAGGTCGGACAGCTGCTGGCGGCTGCGCATCACGTCGAGCGCGATCCGGTTGCCGACACCGAGCAGGCCGAGCATCTGGTGGAGCATCTCCCGGTGCTGGCCGGTGGTGACGACGACCGGCTCGAAGCGCTCGTCGGCGGCCATGGACCGGGCCACCGGCGCGAGTTTGATCGCTTCGGGCCGGGTGCCGAGCACCAGCATGGTGCGCACGGGCATCACGGACGGAGATGTGGACATGGCAAGCCCCCCTCGGGCGTGCGCGGCCGCGGTGCCGCGCGGAAAAGGGTGAGAGATGAGAGTCGAGCGGGTACGGACGCGCCGGTCCTCAGGTGCGAGCGGTCTTCAGCCAGGTCCGCTTGCCGGTGAGCATCCGCCAGAAGCCCCACCAGCCGGCGGCGAACCAGATGTAGCCGTAGAAGACGAAGACGTGCGCGAGCAGCACCGAGCGCACCAGACCGAGGTCACGCTCGCGCCGTGCGTAGACGTATCCGTAGGCGTAGGCGGCGGTGAACGACAGCAGGTACGGGCCGAGCAGCCACATCGGCGACACCAGCGGCTGTCCCTGCTGGACCGAGGCCACGGTGGTGGCCCCCAGGGCGACGAGGAAGGACAGCGGAAGCAGCGAGGTGAGCAGGATCAGCACCGGGCTGGACAGGTGGTACAGCAGGTCCAGCGCCGGACGCGTCGGCACGTCCCGCAGGATGAGCGGGACCAGTCCGGCCGACTGCAGATGGCCCTGGAACCAGCGTGAGCGCTGGCGGATCAGCCTGCGCAGGCTCAGCACGGCCTGCTGGGAGACCGAGGCGGTGGTGCAGTGCTGGTTGGTCCAGCCCTTGGCGATCAGCCGGACCCCGAGGTCGAGGTCCTCGGTGAGGCTGTCGCTCCACGGGCCGTCCCCGCCCAGGGTGTCGAGCGCGGACAGCCGCATGAACTGGCCGTTGCCGCCCATGCCCACGCTGCCGATGAACCGGCGCGCGCTCTGGAACACGTCGCCGTAGACGACGAACTCCATGTCCTGCATCCGGGCGAGCAGCCCCTGGCGGCGGTTGTACATCCGGACGCAGACCTGCACCGCGCCGGTGCGGGGGTCGTCGAAATACGGGTCCACCGACTGCACCACATGCGGGTCGAGGCGCCCGTCGGCGTCCACCACGCACAGCACGACATCGGCGGGATCGCGGCCGGCGAGCAGCCCCGACTCCCTGAGATGGCGCACTCCGTCATTGAGCGCCGCCCCTTTGCCCCGGCGCGCGTTCGGCAGTGTGCGCCGGTGCACCCGGACCCGGTCGGGGTCGGCGGCCAGCGCGATGTCGGCGGTGCGGTCCTCGGAGCCGTCGTCGATGACCAGCGCCATGAAATTCCCGGCGGGCAGCGAGGTGATACGCGCGAGGCTTTCGGAAAGAACTCGCTCCTCGTTCAGGCAGGCGAGCAGGAATATGTAGAAGCGTTCTCTCCGGTCCGTGCGAACACGGCGAATTCTGCGTCGGGAGAGAAGGAAAAGACTTGTGTTGTAACAGCCGGCCAGCACGATCAGGCTCGCGCTCGCCCACAGCAGAAGATCAACGATCATGGCCACCACCGGCGCTGACCTGCGCTTTCCTTGTCTGCCTGCGCAGGTGCGTCCGGGTTATGAGTATGAGGCAGGCGGTCAGGCAGTAGAGCAGGAATCCGGCACCGGCCGTCGCCTGCAGAGCTTTGGCCAATGGTAGGCCCGGTATCGCTTCCGGCGCGGCCATGGCCCCGGCCATGGGCAGCAGAGCCCCCAGGGCGGGTCGTCCGTACATTTTCCCCCCACATTTCACAGCGCGTCCCCATCGCGCGAAGAGGAACCTAGCAGACTGCCGGGCCGGGCCAGAAGAGTGCCAGGAAAACGAACCGGTTCGATCATCGAGTGGAGACAACCGGTCCCCTGGGTAATTCACCGAACGGCCCATTGACACCCTTCTTGATCGCCGAGAACAATCGGTGACTTCTTGCCGGAATAACTCTTTGCCAAAGCCTTGGCAAAGTGGGGGGATTGATCGTGAGACCACTCAACCGGCCTCGGAGACGGGGATTTTCGAGGCTTTCCCTGGTCCTGTTACTCGTCACGGCACTGCTCGGCGGAGCCTTCCTGTCCGCCGGGGCGCAGGCGGCGGGCGACAGGGACCGGGGACGCGGCGAATCGCACGGAACCCGGTCCGGACTCAACCGGGTAGACCTCAAGAACTGGGCGAAGGCCCAGCTCAAGGCCGACCGGGCGCGGCACGACCGGCCGCGCGCCAAAGCCCGGGCGGCCCTCGCCCCGGCGCGGAAGACGGCAACCGCACTCGCCTCGGCCGTCGGCCGCCAGGCGGCCCTCGCCGCACCGGCCGAGGTCGGACCCGCCGCCGGGACGGCCACCCTCGTCCTGTACGACACGGCCGGCCCCTACGGGCACCTCGGCGAGCTGTACGCGATGGCCGCGGCCAACCTCGCGGGCCACTTCGGCGAGGTGACCGCCAAGCCCGTCTCGCAGTACACCGCGGGCCTGGTCGAGTCGTACACCGCCACGGTGTACATCGGCTCGACCTACTACTGCTGCGACGTCCCGGACGCGGTCCCGGCCGCCTTCTACCAGGACGCCATGACCACCACCAAGCCCGTGACCTGGATGGGGGCCAACATCTGGAACATGGCCGGCGCCGTCGGCGTCGCCCAGTTCACCCAGAAGTACGGCTGGGACCCGACGACGTCGTACTACGAGGACGGCGGCTCCGTCGGCACCGTCACCCAGGTGACGTACAAGGGCCAGACGCTCACCCGGAAGATCCCGGCCGGGCAGGACGGCGGGGTCCTGCGCCCCAACGTGCTGACGGGTGCCGGATATCCGCAGGTCACCCGGGTCGCCGAGGGTCTGGACAGCTCCAACGGGCACACCTTCGGCTGGGCCGTCCGCTCGTCCAACCTCACCTACATCGGTGAGATCCCCTTCGCCTACGTCTCCGAGAGCGACCGGGTCATCGTCTTCGAGGACCTGCTCTTCGACGCCCTCGCCCCGGCCACCGCCGAACGGCACCGGGCGATCGTACGACTGGAGGACATCAGCCCCAACTCCGAACCCTCGGAACTGCGGGCCATCGCCGACTACCTGTACGCGGAGCAGATCCCGTACGGCATCAACGTCATCCCCGTCTACACCGACCCCAACGGCGCCTACAACAACGGCGTCCCGGAGACGGTGAAGCTCACCGACCGGCCCCAGCTGGTCAACACGCTGAAGTACATGCTGGACCGGGGCGCCGTGCTGATGAACCACGGCTACACCCACCAGTACGGCAACGCGGCCAACCCCTACAACGGCGTCAGCGGCGACGACTTCGAGTTCTACCGGGCCCATGTGGACTCCGCGGACAGCGTGATCTACGACGGGCCGGTCACCGGGGACTCCGCCGCCTGGGCCCAGGGGCGCGTCGACAGCGCGCTCGCCGAGTTCGCGGCGGCGGGACTGCCGAGGCCGAACCTGTGGACGACCCCGCACTACGCGGGTTCCGCCACCGATTACCAGGTCTTCAGTTCGAACTATGCGGCCCGACTCGAACGCTCGCTGTATTTCTCCGGAACGCTCAGCGGCACCGCGTCGGATCCGAACCGTTTCATCGGACAGTTCTTCCCGTACGTCGTCCGTGATGTGTACGGGACCAAAGTGATTCCCGAAAACATCGGGAATTACGAGCCGGAGGCATACAACAACCATCCGCCCCGCCTGCCGGCCGACCTGATCGCCTCGGCCAGGGCCAACCTCGCCGTACGGGACGGCTTCGCCAGCTTCTTCTACCACCCGTACTTCCCCGTCCAGCCCCTGCGGGAGACGGTGGAGGGCATCAAGGCCCTGGGCTACACCTTCGTCAGCCCCGCGAGCCTGTGAGGCGGCAGTGAGGGGGAGGACCGCCGTTGTGACGGCGGCGGTCCTCCTCGCCGCCGGCTGCCGGGCGCCGTCCCAGCCGTCCCAGGAGACGCCCGTGATCCGCGGCATCACCCTGCCCTCGTGGTACCGCACCGACTACGACAGCCCCGACGCCGACCGCTATCTGCGGGACATCCACGCCACCGGGGCCCGCTGGGTCACCTTCACCCCTACCTGGTACCAGAAACACCCCGCCGACTCCGCCGTCGGACGCACCGAGGAGACCGCCGACGACGCGAGCCTGCGCCGGATCGTGGAGCGGGCCCACGCACTCGGCCTGAAGGTGATGATCAAACCCCATGTCGACCTGCCCGGCGACGTGGACCGCGCCGAGATCCGCCCCCGCGACCGCGCCGCCTGGTTCGCCTCCTACCGCCGCCTGATCACCCACTACGCCGCCCTCGCCGCCGACACCGGAACCGAGATGCTCGCCGTCGGCACCGAACTCGCCGGCGTCTCCGGCGACCGCGACGCCTGGCGCGAGGTCGTCACCGCGGTCCGCGAACGCTACGACGGCACCCTCACCTACGCCGCCAACTACGACGAGTACCGGCACATCCGGTTCTGGCGCGACCTGGACCTGATCGGCATCGACGCCTACTGGCCGCTCTCCGACCGCCCCACCGACTCCGGCGACCGCCTGCGCCGGGCCTGGAAACCCATCGGCGAGAGCCTCGCCGCCTACTCCCGCGAACAGGGCCGGCGCATCCTGTTCACCGAGGCCGGCTACGTCAGCCAGCACGGCACGACCACCGCCCCCTACGACTGGACGGTCAGCACCCGCCCCGGCGCCGCCGAACAGGCCGCCGCCTACCGGGCCCTGCTGGACACCTTCACCGGCCGCCCCTGGTGGGCCGGCGTCTGCTGGTGGATGTGGGACGACTGGCCCGACAGCGCGGAAACCCCCGCCCACCTCGCCTACACCCCCCACGGCAAACCCGCCGAGCGGGTCCTCAAGGAGGCATGGGCCGCCGACTAGGGTCCTAGGGCAGCCGGTACGGCTCCCCGTACATCCGCCAGGTCAGCGGGGTGCCGAAGTCCAGGTTGCCGTTGTACAGCCACTCCCGCTGCGCGGTGTCTATGCGCGAGGTGTCCGCGGTGGCCTTCTTGCGGAGCATGGCCTGCTTGCGGATGTCGAGGAAGATGTCCAGGTACGCCTTCTCCGAACCGCCCTTGGCGGGCAGCTTCGCCTCGTGCAGCGCGCGCTCCCGCAGACCGTAGAAGCCGTTCGCGCTCAGGTCCGGGCCGTGCAGCACCATCGCGTCGAAGTAGATGAACTGCCCGAGCGTGCCCAGCCCGTCCAGCTTGGCGAGCCGGACCGCGGGGTCGAAGTAGACGCTGTCGCGCTCCTCGTCCTGAGCGTCACGGAACGCCTGCTGCTTCGCCTCCGCCCGCCACGCCGCCGGGAACCCCTCCAGACCCTCGTGCGAGTCCGTGCCGTCCACCTCGCGCAGGGCGGGCAGATAGCGGGCCAGCGCGTTGTCCGGGTACTTCTCGGTGTACCGCTCCACCAGCGCGAGCAGGTCGTGGGTGCCGGTGCAGAAGCCGACGACGCCGGCCGTGTAGCCGCACCCGTCGCCGTTGTCCTCCACGCTGGCGTAGCCCAGCCGCCAGTTCAGGCTGGAGAACTCGGCGGAGGCCGTGACCTTCAGCGCGAGTTCCTTCTCGTCGGCCGCCGCCAGACCGGGCGGGAGGCTCGCGATCGTCTTCTCGTCCGCGGCCCGCTCCGACTCCGCCCGCTCCTTGGCCTCCTCACGGGCCAGCTCGGCCACCGGTATGGCGCTGTCCGGGCTCCGCGCCGAGTCGGTGGGCATCAGGAAGTACGCGCCCGCCGTGAGCACGACGGGCACCGCCGCGAATGCCAGGATTCCCTTACGTTTCATGTGAGCCCTCCGACTCGAATCGCCGCCGCCAGGATCAGCAGCACCAGCACCCCCGCGCACGCCGCCACCTGGATCGGCGTGCGCCGCGGACCACGCGGTACGTACGCGTACGCCAGCGCCACCGCCCCGCCCGTCAGCAGCCCGCCCAGATGGCCCTGCCAGGACGTCAGCCCCGCGGACAGCAGCAGCCACAGCAGCAGGAACCCCATGAACCGGTTGACCCCGCGCATGTCGGCGCCGATCCGCCGGGCCACCACGTAGTACGCGGCCCCCAGACCGAACACCGCCCCGGACGCGCCCAGCGAGGACTGCCCCGGATCGGCCAGCAGCAGCGCGCAGACCGACCCGCCGAGCGCCGACAGCAGGTACAGCGCCAGATACCGGGACCGCCCCAGCATGGGCTCCACCACCCGGCCCAGCGTCCACAGAGAGAACATGTTCATCACGATGTGCATCAGCCCGAAGACGCCGTCGGTGGGCTCCAGGTGCAGGAACGCGCTGGTGATCAGCCGCTCCCACTCCCCGGCGGCGACACCCTCGGCCCGGAACCCCTCCGGCTGCGGCGACATGTACACGTAGTAGCCGCCGTCCGGGCCCAGCATCCGCGCCCCGACCAGCGAGAACCGCTCCACGATCGACGGGCGCAGCACCTCCGCCAGATACGCCAGCACGTTCACCGCGATCAGCGCGATCGTCACCACCGGCGGGCCCGAGATCCGGCCGCCGACGACGGTCCGCGCCTGCCGGACCGACCTGGCCCCCTCCCGGACGCACTCCACGCACTGGTAGCCCACGGCCGCCTCACGCATGCAGTCCGGGCAGATGAACCGCTCGCAGCGCGTGCAGCGGACGTACGACTCCACCGCGGGATGGCGGTAGCAGGTCGTGACGGCGGACTCGGGTTCCAAGCCGGCTCTCCTCGAAACGCATGTGGACGGGCTGTGAGCCGGTGGGGGCGGCGGCGAACAAAATAACCAACAGCCGGGCATGCCGGGAGAGGCGGGTCCGCAGTGACGTAGCCTCGGCAGCCTGACGGTCGAGATCAAGGGGGAAACCGGATGGCCGCGATCAGCCTCAGCAAGGTCCAGGAGACGGCGCCCGCGCTGGTCGACGCGTACAGGAGCGCCGGGGTGTCACTCACCAAGCACGGCCTGGACGGGCTGCGCGCCGCGGTCTACCTGGTGGTCGACTACTCAGGGTCGATGAAGCCCTACTACAAGGACGGCAGTGTGCAGGCGCTCGCCGACCGCGTCCTCGGGCTCTCCGCGCACCTCGACGACGACGGACGGGTGCCGGTGGTGTTCTTCTCCACCGACGTCGACGCCGAGACCGACATCGCCCTCGCCGACCACCAGGGCCGCGTCGACCGGATCGTGGCCGGGCTCGGACACATGGGCAAGACCAGCTACCACCTGGCCATGGACGCCGTCATCGACCACTACCTCGACAGCGGCTCCCGCGAGCCCGCCCTGGTCGTCTTCCAGACCGACGGCGGCCCGATCAACAAGCTCGCCGCGGAACGGTACCTGTGCAAGGCCGCCCGGCTGCCGCTGTTCTGGCAGTTCATCGGCTTCGGCGACCCGAACAGCAAGCAGTTCGACTATCTGCGCAAGCTCGACGAGCTGTCCGTGCCGGACAAGCGGGCGGTGGACAACGCCGGCTTCTTCCACGCCGGCCAGGACCCGCGCAAGGTCTCCGACGCCGACCTCTACGACCGCCTGGTCGGCGAGTTCCCCCAGTGGCTGGCGGCCGCCCGGGCCCAGGGCATCCTGCCTCCGGGCGCCTGACGTTCCTTCGCCGCGGCGGGTCACCAGCGGCGGTCACCGGCACCGAGCACGGCCGCGCGGCACTCCTCGGGGCTGCCCCAGGCGGTGCGCAGGGCGCGCGCCTTGGTCAGCCACAGCGACAGGTCGCACTCCGCCGTGTAGCCGATCGCGCCGTGCAACTGCAGTGCGGTGCGCGCGGTCGCGTACGCGGCCTCGCAGGCCGCCGCCTTCGCCGCGGCGACCTCGGCGGGGGCCAGGGTGAGGGCGGCACCGAGGACGAGGGGGCGCGCGAAGGCGAGGGCGACCTCGGCGTCGGCGAGCCGGTGCTTGACGGCCTGGAACGAGCCGACGGGGACGCCGAACTGGGTCCGCCGACGGACGTGCTCGACCGTCCGGTCGAGCAGGGCCTGCCCCACGCCGAGGGCCTGGGCTGCGGTGACCAGCCGGGCGAGCGGTACGGCTCGCGCCGCGGACGGGCCCAAGGGGAGCGGTTCCGGCCCCTCCAGCGCGGTCAGCCGCCGGGCGAGGTCGAGCGAGCGGCGCACGGGGCCGTGCCCGGAGCACCGGAACAGGCCCGCGGGGGTGAGGGCGAGCCACAGGCCGGCAGCGTCGCCGTCGAGGGCGTAGGGGCCGGTGTGGGGTTCGGTGCCGGGGGTGTCGGGGTTGGCGCGGGGGGTCCTGGGTTCGGTGTTGGGGGTGCCGGGGTTGGCGCCGGGGGTGCCGGGTTCGGTGTCGGGGTTGGCGCCGGGGGTGCCGGGCCCGGTGTCGGCGGTGCCGGTGCCGTCACCGGGGGTGCCGGGTCGGGTGCCGACTCCGGTGCAGGGCCCGTCGCCGGAGGTGCCGGGTTCCGTGCGGGGGGCGCCGGTTCGGGTGCCGGGGCCCGCGCCCGCTCCGGTGCCGGGGCCCGTGCCCGCCCCTGTGTCGGCGGGCGGTGTGCCGGTGTGGGCCACCGTGGCCATCGTCTCGCCCGTCACCAGCCGCTCGGTGAGTTTCGCGTCGGGGAGGAGCAGCGCCGCGGTGACGGTCTCCACCAGCGGGCCGGGGACCGCGTGCCGGCCCAGTTCCACGAACGCGAGCGCGAGTTCCACGGGCCGCACCCCGACCCCGCCGGCCTCCTCCCCGGCGGCGAGCGAGAACACCCCGGCCCCGGCGAGCCGCGCCCACAGCGCCCGCCCGACCGCGTGCTCGCCCCGGCTCCACTCCCGTACGACGGCCGGGGTGTCCGCGCGGCTCAGCATCGCGTCCAGGGAGGCGGCGAAGGCCCGCTGTTCACGGTCGGGCAGGAACCGCATCAGCGCCGCCCCCTGGGCAGGCCCAGCAGCCGCTCGGCGATGATGTCCCGCTGGATCTCGTTGGTCCCCGCGTAGATCGGGCCCGCGAGGGCGAAGACGTACCGCTCGGCCCAGGCGGAGTCCGCCAGCTCGCCCTCCTCGCCGAGCAGGTCGAGGGCCGTCTCGTGCAGGGCGAGGTCGAACTCCGACCAGAAGACCTTGTTCAGGCTGGACTCGGCGCCCAGCCGCTCGCCGTCCCGGACGCGGGAGGCGGCGGCGTAGGTGTGCAACTGGTGGGCGCGGGCGCCGATCAGGGCGTCGGCGACCCGGTCCCGCTGTGCCGCGGGCCGCCCCCTGGCCTCCCACAGCCGCAGCAGCCGCTGGGCCGCGGCCAGGAAGCGGCCCGGTGAACGCAGCTTCAGCCCCCGTTCGTTGCCCGCCGTGGACATCGCGATCCGCCACCCCTGGCCGGGCTCGCCGACCACGTCCTCGTCCGGGACGAAGACCTCGTCCAGGAACAGTTCGGCGAAGGCCGGTCTGCCGTCCAGCCGGCGGATCGGGCGGACCGTCACCCCGGGGGCCCGCAGGTCGAACATCAGGTAGACCAGGCCCTCGTGGGGTCCCGGCGCGTCCGGGTCGCTGCGGAACAGGCCGAACGCGCGGTCCGCGAAGGCGGCCCGGGACGACCAGGTCTTCTGCCCCGTAAGCAGCCAGCCGCCCGCCGTACGTTCGGCCCGGGCCCGCAGCGACGCCAGGTCCGAGCCCGCCTCCGGCTCCGACCACGCCTGCGCCCAGACCACCTCACCGGTCGCCATCGGCGGCAGCACCCGGGCCCGCTGCTCGGGGGTGCCGAAGTCGAACAGGGTCGGCGCGAGCAGCCCGATGCCGTTCTGCCCGACCCGGCCGGGCGCGTCGGCCGCGTAGTACTCCTCCTCGAACAGCAGCCACTGCACCAGCGAGGCGCCCCGGCCGCCGTACTCCACCGGCCAGTCGACCACCGACCAGCGGTCCGCGGCCAGTTCGGCCTCCCACACGCGGTGCGCCGCGAAGCCCTCCTCGGTCTCCAGGGAGGGCAGCGGCCGGGCCGGCACCCGCTCGCGCAGCCAGGCCCGGGCCTCGGCGCGCAGGGCCGTCTCCTCCTCGGTGAACGTGAGATCCATCGGCCGCCACTCCTTCCCTAACAAGTGTTTGGTAGGTTAGCGTGCCCCTATGACAGGCGTCGAGAGCCCCGCGTACGTCCCGGGGCACGGGCTGCTGAAGGGACGCACCGCCGTCATCACGGCGGCCGCCGGCACGGGCATCGGCGGGGCCACCGCCCGCCGCTTCCTGGAGGAGGGCGCCCGCGTACTCGTCAGCGACGCCCACACCGGACGTCTCAAGGAGCATCAGGCCGTACTCGCCGCCGAGTTCGGCGCCGACCGGGTCACCGCCGTCCCCTGCGACGTCACCGACGAGGACCAGGTGGCCGCCCTCTTCGACACCGCCCTCACCGACCACGGACGCCTCGACGTCGTCGTCAACAACGCCGGGCTCGGCGGGACTTCGGCGCTGGTCGACATGAGCGACGACCAGTGGTCGAAAGTCCTCGACGTGACCCTCACCGGCACCTTCCGCTGCACCCGCGCCGCCCTGCGCCGGATGCGGGGACCCGGCGGAGTGATCGTCAACAACGCCTCCGTCCTCGGCTGGCGCGCCCAGGCCGGCCAGGCCCACTACGCCGCCGCCAAAGCCGGCGTGATGGCCCTGACCCGCTGCGCCGCGATCGAGGCCGCCGCTCACGGGGTCCGCGTCAACGCCGTCGCGCCCAGCCTCGCCATGCACCCCCACCTGGTGAAGGTGACCTCGCCCGAACTCCTCGCCGAACTCACCGCACGCGAGGCCCTCGGCCGGTACGCCGAACCCTGGGAGGTCGCCAACACGATCGTCTTCCTGGCGTCCGGCTACTCCTCCTATCTGACCGGAGAGGTCGTCTCCGTCAGCGGACAGCATCCGTAGGACGAGAATGGAACCGTGCCGACCAAGAAGAAGCCCCAGGTGACGGCCGCGCCCGCGCGCCGCCGCGAACTCCTCGACACAGCCGCCGAGGTCTTCGCCGAGCAGGGCTACAACGCCACCACCGTCCGCAAGATCGCCGACCACGCGGGCATGCTCGCGGGCAGCCTCTACTACCACTTCGACTCCAAGGAATCGATGCTGGAGGAGATCCTGCGCACCTTCCTCGACGAGCTCTGGGACGGCTACGACACCGTCCTCGGCGCCGACCGCGGCCCGCGCGAGACCCTCGAAGCACTGGTCACCGAGTCGTTCCGGGAGATCGACCGGCACCGCGCCGCCGTCGCGATCTACCAGAAGGAGAGCAAGCAACTGGTGGCGCAGGAGCGGTTCGCGTTCCTCGCCGAGTCCCAGCTGAGGTTCGAGAAGGCGTGGCTGTCCACGCTGGAACGCGGGGTCGAGGACCGGGTCTTCCGGGCCGACCTCGACGTCCGGCTCACCTACCGGTTCGTGAGGGACACGGTGTGGGTCGCCGCGTCCTGGTACCGGCCCGGCGGACACCACAGCCCGGAGGAGATCGCCCGGCAGTACCTGTCGATGGTGCTGGACGGGATCGCCGTACGCACATAACGCCCACCCCGGGAGAGGGAGTCGTCATGGCCGAGGCCTACATCGTCGAAGCGGTCCGCACGCCCGTGGGGCGGCGCGGGGGAGGGCTCGGCCGGGTCCACCCCGCCGACCTCGGCGCGCACGCCCTCAAGGAACTCGTGGCCCGCGCGGGCATCGACCCGGCGGCCGTCGACGACGTCGTCCTCGGCTGCCTCGACGCCGTCGGCCCGCAGGCCGGGGACATCGCCCGCACCTGCTGGCTGGCCGCCGGACTGCCCGAGGAGGTGCCGGGCGTCACCGTCGACCGGCAGTGCGGATCCTCCCAGCAGGCCGTGCACTTCGCGGCCCAGGGCGTCCTCTCCGGCACCCAGGACCTGGTCGTCGCCGGCGGCGTGCAGAACATGTCGATGATCCCGATCGCCTTCGCCACCCGGCAGGCCGCCGAACCGCTCGGACTGACCGAGGGCCCCTTCGCCGGCAGCGAGGGCTGGAAGGCCCGGTACGGCTCCCGGCCCGTGAACCAGTTCGCCGGCGCCGAGATGATCGCCGCGAAATGGGGCATCGGCCGCCGCGACCAGGAGGAGTTCGCCCTGCGCTCCCACCAGCGGGCGGTCCGCGCACTCGACGAGGGCCGCTTCGACCGCGAACTCGTCGCCCTCGGCGAGGTGACCGCCGACGAGGGCCCGCGCCGCGACACCTCACTGGAGAAGATGGCCGCGCTCAAACCGGTCATCGACGGCGGCACCGTCACCGCCGCCTGCTCCTCCCAGGTCTCCGACGGAGCGGCGGCCATGCTCCTCGCCTCCGAGCGGGCGGTCCGCGAACACGGGCTGACCCCCCGGGCCCGCGTGCACCACCTGTCGGTGCGCGGCGAGGACCCGATCCGCATGCTCACGGCGCCGATACCGGCCACCGCGCACGCCCTGAAGAAGACCGGCATGACCATCGACGAGATCGACCTCGTCGAGATCAACGAGGCCTTCGCACCCGTCGTCCTGGCCTGGCTGAAGGAGACCGGCGCGGACCCCGCCCGGGTCAACGTCAACGGCGGCGCCATCGCCCTCGGCCACCCCCTGGGCGCCACCGGCGTACGGCTGATGACGAGCCTGCTGCACGAACTGGAGCGCACCGGCGGCCGGTTCGGCCTCCAGACGATGTGCGAGGGCGGCGGCCAGGCCAACGTGACGATCATCGAACGGCTGTAGGGGGCCGCGAAAAGCCCGCGGCGTACGCGCCACCCGCTCGCCTCGGTCAGGCGGGCGGCAGCGTGCCCATGGTGCGGCCCGCCTCGGACATGATCCGGTCGACCAGTTCCCGGCACGAGGGCAGGTCCTCGATCACCCCGGCGACCTGCCCGGACGCCATCACCCCCAGATCCGTACGGCCCTCGACCATCGACGCCCGCAGCAGCATCGGGGTGTTCGCGGCGAGCAGGACCTGGCTCCAGGTCAGCTCCTTGCCGTGTCTGAGGGCCCGCCCGTCCCGCAGCATCCGGTGCCAGCCCACCCCGGACAGCCGCCGCAGGGCCGCCGCCCGCCGCACCGCCCGCAGCAGGGACCG
Source organism: Streptomyces sp. NPDC000983 (assembly GCF_040299205.1). Classification (NCBI taxonomy): domain Bacteria; kingdom Bacillati; phylum Actinomycetota; class Actinomycetes; order Kitasatosporales; family Streptomycetaceae; genus Streptomyces; species Streptomyces sp. NPDC000983. The sequence goes on from NZ_JBEPBM010000010.1 coordinate 162,079, forward strand.
GGCCCGCCCGGACCGCTCCAGCGCGTCGACGAGCTCCGTGCGCAGCATGCGGTGCGGCAGCCCGTCCACCGCCCTGGTGACGGTGACGTCCCGGACCGTCGCCGCCAGATAGCGCGCCTTGACGGCGTCCGGGACCGTCGAGTCCGACGTCAGCAGGAACCGGGTGCCCATGGCGACGCCCGCGGCACCGTAGGCCAGCGCCGCGACCAGCCCCCGCCCGTCGAAGAAGCCGCCCGCCGCCACCACGGGGATCCGCACCGCGTCCACCACCTGCGGCAGCAGCACCGTCGTCGCCACCTCCCCGGTGTGCCCGCCCCCCTCACCGCCCTGCACGATCACCGCGTCCGCGCCCCAGGCGGCCACCTTCTCGGCGTGCCGCCGCGCCCCGACGGTCGGGATCACCACCACTCCCGCCCCCTTCAGCTCGGCGATCAGCTCGGCCGAGGGCGCCAGCGCGAACGACGCGACCCGCACCCCCTCCTCGACGATCACCCGCACCCGGTCCCCGGCGTCCCCCGCGTCCGCCCGCAGATTCACCCCGAACGGCTCCGGCGTACGGGACTTGACCTCCCGGACCGCCTCCCGCAGCCGGTCGACGGACATGGTCGCCGAGGCCAGCACGCCGAGCGCGCCCGCGTTCGCCGCCGCAGACACCAGCCGGGGCCCGGCCACCCAGCCCATCCCGGTCTGCACCAGCGGATGCCGGACCCCGACCAGCCGGGTGAGCGCCGTCTCCATCAGCGGTCCACCTCCCGCGCCCGGCTGCCCGCCGGATCGATCACCTCGCGGATCAACCGCAGCTCGTCCGGGGCGGGTTCACGCGTGTACGGCACCTCGTCCGCGACCGTCAGCGCGAAACCGGTCGCCTCCCGGACCTCCTCCACGCTCACCCCGGGATGCAGCGACGCCAGCCGCATCGACCGGTCGGGGGTGTCGAAGTCGAAGACACCGAGGTCGGACACGACCCGCCCCAGCCGGTGGTGACGGGCACCGGCGGCCCGGTCGTGACCGACCCCGCACACCATGTCCACGCGCTCGACGAAGACCCGCCGGGAGTGCCGGGGCACCCAGTAACTGGTGGGATTGTTCAGGGTGTTGACCGGAGCCCCCCGCACCCCGAGGAGCTGCCGTCGCGGCTTCTCCCACGGTCCGACGCACGCGATGTTCTGGTTGCCGAAGCGGTCGATCTGGCTCGCGCCCATCATGACGTGCCGCCGCCCCCCGGTGACCACGTCCAGATGGCGCCGGTAGGGCAGCCAGCCTTCCACGGTGCCGTCCGCGGCGACCAGCATCGCCTCCCCGTCGGTGAGCAGCAGCTCCGGCGCGAACGTCAGCCGTGCCAGCCGGGCGCCCACGGAGGGGACCAGGCCCATGGGGCTGGCCAGGACCTCCCCGGCGCCCCGCCAGGTCTCGGCGCAGGCGATCACGCAGTACTCGGCGCGGGTGACGGTCATCGCTCCTCCGGTGCGTGCGGCAGGCGCCCGGCGTACTGCTCCCAGGGCGTGGTCGCGTACTCCCGCTGCGCGGCCTCGTCCCGCCCGTAGTCGGGGGCGCAGGAGGTGAAGTGCGCGCCGTTCGGCGCCTCGACCACCCCGGTCACGGTGTGCCGCGAGATCAGCAGGGTCTGCGGCGCCCCCGACTTCGTCAGCTCCGCGGTGTCCACGATCCGCTCGCAGGACACGTACGCGGCGTCGGCGGCCTCGCAGAACAGGTCGTCGAAGTACGGGTCGGGGCCCAGGTACTGGCCGTTGCCCCGCCGGTCCGCGCGGTTGACGTGCACCAGGGCCGCGTCCAGCCGCAGCGCCGGCACCGCGACGAACGTCTCCCCGTCCTCGTACGGCGAAGTCACCGTGCGCAGCGCCGGGTTGACCCGCATCACGTCCGAGCCGAGTGCGGTGCGCACCGGCAGGAACGGCATCCGGTGCGCGGCGGCGCGCAGCCCCCACAGGAACATCGCCTCGTCGAGCTCGGTCAGCTCCAGCCCGCCCCGCTCCCGGGCCGCGCGGTAGTTCGGCTCCAGGGGGATGGAGTCGAGGGTGACGAACGGCGCGACCAGGCGGCGGATCCGTCCGGCGGCGGCGAGCATGCCGACGTCCGGTCCACCGCAGGAGACGACCGTGAGATCGGTGATCCCGGTCCGGAGCACTGCTCTCACCAGGGCCATCGGCTTGCGGCGGGAGCCCCAGCCGCCGATGCCCAGGGTCATGCCGTCGGCGAGCCGGGACACCGCCTCCTCGGCGGTGAGCGTCTTGTCCACCTGGTCCCTCACTCAGCCACCGCCTTGTCCGAAGGTGTTCCGCACCCGGTCCCCGACACCGCTGACACTCGCCTCGTAGGTGAAGCCCTGCTCGAAGCGGTAACTGCGGTGCACGTCCACCGGATCGATGCCGTTGAGGGCCGCCTTCGCCAGACGCAGCAGCTCGCCGTCCTTGGCGGCGATCTCCCGCGCCAACTCCAGCGCCACCTCCCGCAGTTCCTCGCGCGGCACCACCCGCCACACCGAACCGTGCGCGTGCAGTTCGGCCGCCGACACCGTCCGCGCGGTGAAGTACAGGGCGCGCAGCAGGTGTTGGGGGACCAGCCGGGCCAGGTGGGTGGCGGCGCCCAGGGCACCGCGGTCCAGCTCCGGCAGCCCGAAGACGGCGTCCTCGCTGGCCACGACCACGTCCGCGTTCCCGGCCAGCCCCACACCCCCGCCGAGACAGAAGCCCTGCACCGCAGCCACCACCGGCACCTCGCACCGGTACACGGCCGAGAACGCCTCGTAGCAGCCCCGGTTGACCCCGACGAGCGCGTTCCCGCCGCTGCCCTGGAGCTCCTTGATGTCCACGCCCGCGTTGAATCCCCGGCCGGCCGCCGCCAGCACCACGCACCGCACCCGTGGATCCCGGCCCGCCTCCCGCACCGCGTCGGCCAGCGCGAACCAGGCGTCCACCGGCAGGGCGTTGACGGGCGGACGGTCCACCGTGACGAGACGGATCCCGTTTTCCGGGGACGAGGTGGAGACACTCATGGGCGCATCAGCTACCTTCCACCTAACGTTTGTTAGGTGGAAGGTAGCAGCGGAACGAACGGAACGGGAGCCATCGGATGGACCTGAACGGGAAGCTCGCCGTCGTCACCGGCGGCACCCGCGGAGTCGGCGCCGGCATCGCCGACGCCCTCGCCCGCGCCGGCGCCCACGTCGTCGCCGGCGCCCGCAGACCACCCGAAGTCCCCGCACCCGGCGTCGAGTTCCACCCACTCGACGTCCGCGACCCGGCGTCCGTGGACCGCTTCCTCGCCGCCCTGCCCCGGCTGGACGTCCTGGTGAACAACGCGGGCGGCACCCCCTACCGGCTGCTCACCGACGCCGACGCGGAACGGCACGCGCGCGTGGTGCAGCTCAACCTCCTCGCCCCCCTCACGGTCACCCTCGCCGCCCACGCCCTGCTGCGCCGCTCCCGGGGCAGCGTGGTGATGATCGGCAGCGTCAGCGGCCACCGCCCCTCCCCGGGCTCCGCCGCCTACGGCGCGGCCAAGGCGGGACTGGACAGCCTCGCCCGCTCCATGGCGGCCGAGTGGGCACCCGAGGTCCGCGTCAACACCCTGGTCGTCGGCATGGTCCGCACCGAACTGTCCCACCTGCACTACGGCGGCCCCAGCGGCCTGGCGGCCGTCGCCCGCACCGTCCCCCTCGGCCGGCTCGCCGAACCGGCCGACGTCGGCGCGGCGGCCGTCTTCCTCGCCTCCGACGCCGCCGCCTACATCACCGGCGCGAGCCTCCACGTCCACGGCGGCGGAGAACGGCCCGCCTTCCTCGACGCGGCGGCACCGACGACGAAGGGAGCCGCATCATGAACGGCATCTGCGAAGGACGGGTCGTCGTCGTCACCGGCGCGGGCCGGGGACTGGGGCGGGCCCACGCGCTCGCCTTCGCCGCGGAGGGCGCCCGCGTCGTCGTCAACGACCTCGGCGTCGGCCTCGACGGCACCCCCGACGCCGACAGCCCCGCCGCCCGCGTCGTCGCCGAGATCCGCGCCGCCGGCGGCGAAGCCGTCGCCCACGGTGCCGACATCGCCACGACACCGGGCGCCGCCTCCCTCGTCCGCACGGCCCTCGACACCTACGGCCGCCTCGACACCCTCGTCAACAACGCCGGGTTCCTCCGGGACCGGATGCTGGTCAACCTCGACGAGGAGGAGTGGGACGCCGTGGTCCGCGTCCACCTCACGGGGCACTTCCTGCCACTGAAGCACGCCGCAGCCCACTGGCGCGCCGAGACCAAGGCGGGCCGGCCCCCGGCGGCCCGGATCGTCAACACCAGCAGCGGCGCTGGGCTGCTGGGCGCGGTGGGACAGGGCAACTACAGCGCCGCCAAGGCCGGCGTGGTCGCCCTGACCCTGGTGGCGGCCGCCGAACTCGCCCGCTACGGCGTCCAGGTCAACGCCGTCGCCCCCGCCGCCCGCACCAGGATGACGGAACGCACCTTCGCCGACCGCATGGCACCCCCCGAAACCGGCTTCGACACGATGGCCCCGGAGAACGTCTCCCCCCTCGTCGTCTGGCTCGGCTCAACAGCCTGCACCGGAGTAACCGGCAGAGTCTTCGAAGCGGAAGGCGGCCGCATCACGGTAATGAATGGCTGGCACAGAGGCCCCACCACCACCAACCCCACCCGCTGGACCCCGACCGAGGCAGGCGAAACAACCCGAGCCCTCCTAGCAAAGGCCCCACAACCAGCCCCGGTCTACGGACAATAGACTCCGCCCCCACCCCGCGACCACCAAGACCCCCGGTTGCCACCGCACGGACAGCGCGCGCCCTCACCCCAGGGGCGCGGGGAACTGCGCGACCAGCCACAACGAGCCCGCACCTGCCAAAGAACACCCGCACCCCCGGTGCCCCGAAGCGCACCCAGAGAAGTCCTACGTGTCACATTCCAGAACCGTCCGACACAACCCGCACCGCACCCGCACCCGCCCCGCCACAGCCACCCGAATCCGCTGCTGACAGGTAGGACAAGGAAACGAGACCCGCAACCGCCCCCCACCATCCGCACTGAACGAATACCCCGCCCCCACCCCACCCCCCTGCCGCCGGTCCCGCGCATACCGCCGCCGCCCCGCCCACCCCGCCGCCACCAACGGCGGCCGCTCCCCGTCCCGCCGGGCCTCCGCCAGCCCCTTCCCGTACGCCGTGTACGCCTGCGCACTGGTGAACCACACGGAGGGATCCTCACCGAAGACCAACGCCCGCTTGCCGAGCACGTACCCGAACTCCTCCGGCGTCAGATACCCCAGCTTCTGCGACGACGCCCCGTCCTCCCGGTACGCGTCCAGCAGCAGCCACCCGGCCCCCAGATACGCCGTCGCCGTGTCCGTGAGGATCTCGTTGTCCCGGGTACCGGGGAACGACAGATCCAGCCGGTGCAGATACACATGCATGATCTCGTGCGCCAACGCCGCCCCGATATCCCGCCGATGCGTCCGGAACCGGTCGTTCAACTCCACGAAGTACTCGGGCCCCGCGGCGAGTTCGACGTTCGCCGCATGCGTCATCTCACGGAAGCTCACGATGATCCGCGCGTCCGGCAGCCGATAGTGCCGCACCAGCTCCCGGGCCACCCGCTGCGCCCCCAGATGCAGATCGTCCGTGTCGCAGAAGGCCACGTCGGCCGGGACCACACTGCTCGCGAACGTCCGGACGGTGTCGTTCGACAACCGCTTGTACAGGGCCGTGATCGCCGCCCGCACCGTCTCCAGGTGCGGGTAGCCGTGCTCGACCGGTCCGCCGCTCGTCACGTCCCAACCCCCAAGACGCCTGAACCCCCATCCACTCTACGGGGATGTGAGGGATATTTCCCCGGGCGGGTTCCCTCGCGGGTGCGTGAGATCCGTCCTTGCCATCACCCCGCCTTGATCCTCATACTGCGGGCCGCCCAACCCCCCACGAAAGGACATGCGTTGACCCATAACCAGCCCAAGAGAAGCGCCGGCCTGACCCTTGCCAGAAGGGCCGCGGCCCTCGGCGCCGTCACCCTCGCCGTCGCCTCCCTCCAGCCCCTGAGCGCCGCCCAGGCCGCGGACACCCGCGTCGTGGGAGGAACGCCCGCGGTACAGAGCGAGTTCCCCTTCATGGTCCATCTCTCGATGGGCTGCGGCGGGGCGCTGTACAAGAAGGACGTCGTCCTGACCGCCGCCCACTGCATGGACGGCTCCGGCAACAACACCCGCATCACCGTCACCGCCGGCGTCAACGACCTGAACTCCTCGGCGGCCATCAAGGTCAAGTCGACCAAGGTCAAGGTCGCCCCCGGCTACGACGGCACCGGCAAGGACTGGGCGCTCGTCAAGCTCGCCAAGCCGATCGACAAGCCCACCCTGAAGCTCGCCACCACCGACCGCTACAACCGCGGCATGTTCACGATCGCCGGCTGGGGCGACACCCGGGAGAGCGCGGGCACCGGCAGCAACAAGCTGCTCAAGGCCACCGTGCCGTTCGTCGCCGACCGCGTGTGCAAGCGCCACTACGGCAACCGCCTGGTCGCCAAGGAAGAGATCTGCGCCGGCTGGACCCGCGGCAGCGTCGACACCTGCCAGGGCGACTCCGGCGGCCCCATGTTCCGCAAGGACGACGCCGGCAAGTGGATCCAGGTCGGCATCGTCAGCTGGGGCGACGGCTGCGCCCGCGCGGCCGTGCCCGGCGTCTACACCCAGGTGAACACCTTCGCCGCCGACATAGCCCGGGCCGCGTCGGCCCTCTGAGCACCCGGCACGGCACGGCACCGGCACCCGGCGCCACCCGGCACACGGCACCACGGGCCGCACGCCCCCTTCCACAGGGAGGGGGCGTGCGGCCCGCTTCCGTAGAGGCACCCGGCACGGCGAGGCGCAGCCACACCGGAACCAGCCCATCCGCCGAAGAGCCACCCACCCCCCGCACCGTAGGCTTCACGCCCATGACCACCAGCAACACCACCACCGGTGACGTCGACCCCGCCGTCCGCGCGGAACTCGCCCGCCTGCGCGACAGCATCGACAACATCGACGCCGCCGTCGTCCACATGCTCGCCGAACGCTTCAAGTGCACCCAGCAGGTCGGCCACCTCAAAGCGGCCCACCAGCTGCCGCCCGCCGACCCCACCCGCGAAGCCAGCCAGATCGCCCGCCTGCGCACCCTCGCCGAGAACGCCAAACTCGACCCGGCCTTCGCCGAGAAGTTCCTCGGCTTCATCATCGCCGAGGTCATCCGCCACCACGAAAGCATCGCCGAGGACACCAACCACCCCGACCCGCCCACGGCCGACTGACGACCCCCGACCCTCCCCGCGCGTGACACGGCCCACCCCCAGCGGGCATGCTGCGCTGTGCACTCCTCGTCAGCCGGCGGGCACACCCCGTCAGCGCCACGGACCCGAGCCGGTCGCGCCCTGCGGGAGGGACGTCACGCCATGGAGCCGGACGCCAAAATCCTCATCGTCGACGACCACCAGGACACCCTCTACGCCCTGGAGAGCGCACTCGCCCCCCTCGGCCACCACCTCAGCCGCGCCACCACCGCGGACGACGCCCTCAAACAGGTCCTGCGCGGACACGTCGGCCTCCTCCTCCTCGACGTCCGCCAACCCGACGCCGGCGGACTCGACGTCGTCCGCTACATGCGCCGCCTCGAACAGACCCAACACATTCCGGTCATTCTCCTGACCGGCTTCGGCCCCGACCAGGAACTCACCTCCACCGCCTTCCACCTCGGCGTCGCCGACCTCGTCATGAAACCCATCGACCCCTGGGTCCTGCGCACCAAAGTCCGCTACCTCTACGACACCCACCAGCGCCACCGCGCCCTCCAGGCCGAGATCCGCGAACTCCGCGCCCGCACCGCACCCCACGAAGCCGACAGCACACCCGCCGCACCCCGCCCCGACCCCCGCGTACCCCCGCAACGCGACACCACCGGCGCCCGCCCGGCGCAGGACAGGACATAGACCGCGTACCGATCCGCCCCTGTGCCCGACCCCGCCCATCAGGCAGCATGTCCTGCATGTCCGTACTGATGCGCGACGAAGCGCAGACCCGTGCCCAACTCCTCGACGTCCGCCGCTACACGATCGAACTCGATCTCACCACCGGCGACGAGACCTTCGACTCCACCACCGTCATCCGCTTCACCACCCGCGCGGACGCGGACACCTTCGTCGAGGTCAAGCCCGCGGAACTGCGCTCGGTCACCCTCGACGGACACCCCCTCGACCCGGAGACCCTCGACGGCAACCGCCTGCCCCTCGAGCACCTCACCGCCGGCGACCACGAACTCCGCGTCGAAGCCGCCATGCGCTACTCCCGCACCGGCGAAGGCATGCACCGCTTCACCGACCCCAGCGACGGCGAGACCTACGTCTACACCCAGCTCTTCATGAACGACGTCCAACGCGTCTTCGCCGCCTTCGACCAGCCCGACCTCAAATCCGTCTTCGACCTCACCGTCAAGGCCCCCGAAGGCTGGACCGTCCTCGCCAACAGCATCACCGAACACACCGACGGCCTCTGGAAAGCCGCCCCCACCCCCCTGATCTCCACCTACCTCGTCGCCGTCGCCGCAGGCCCCTGGCACTCCGTCACCACCCAGCACCGCGGACTGCCCTTCGGCCTCCACTGCCGGGCCTCCCTCGCCCCCCACCTCGACACCGACACCGACGAACTCTTCGAGATCACCAAGCAGTGCTACGACCGCTACCACGAGAAGTTCGACGAGCCCTACCCCTTCGACTCCTACGACCAGGCGTTCGTCCCCGAATTCAACGCCGGCGCCATGGAGAACCCCGGCCTCGTCACCTTCCGCGACGAATTCGTCTACCGCTCCGCCGTCACCGACACCGAACGCCAGACCCGCGCCATGGTCATCGCCCACGAGATGGCCCACATGTGGTTCGGCGACCTCGTCACCCTCGCCTGGTGGGACGACATCTGGCTCAACGAGTCCTTCGCCGAGTACATGGGCTACCAGACCCTCACCGAGGCAACCCGCTTCACCGACACCTGGACCGACTTCGGAGTCGTCCGCAAAGGCTGGGGCTACGACGCCGACCAACGCCCCTCCACCCACCCCGTAGCACCCGAAGCCGTCGACGACACCGCCTCCGCCCTCCTCAACTTCGACGGCATCTCCTACGCCAAGGGCGCCTCCGCACTCCGCCAACTCGTCACCTGGCTCGGCGAGAAGGACTTCCTCGCCGGCATCAACACCCACTTCGCACGCCACAGGTTCGCCAACGCCACCCTCGCCGACTTCATCGACTCCCTCGCCGCCCACACCGACCGCGACGTCCACGCCTGGGCCGACGCCTGGCTCCGCACCACCGGCGTCGACACCCTCACCCCCACCGTCACCCGCGGCACCGACGGCACCCACACCCTCCACATCCAGCACACCGGCAGCCGCCCCCACCGCATCACCGTGGGCCTCTACGACCTCGACATCGCCGACGAAGGCCACCACCTCGCCCTGCGCGAACGCCTCGACCTCGACATCCCCCAGCACGAACCACAGCCCATCGGCAAACGCCCCACCCTGCTCCTCCTCAACGACGGCGACCTCACCTACACCAAGGTCCGCTTCGACCCGCACTCCTTCGACGGCGTCCGCACCGCCCTGTCCGGACTCCCCGAACCCCTCAGCCGCGCCGTCGTCTGGAACGCCCTCCGGGACGCCGTACGCGACGGCGAACTCCCCGCCACCGCCTACCTCGACACCGCCCGCACCCACCTCCCACGGGAAACCGACCTCGCCCTCGTCCAGGGCGTCCTCGGCTTCGCCTCCACCCAGGTCGCCGACCGCTACCTCACCCCCGAACAGCGCCCCGCCGCCCTCACCACCCTCACCACCCTGTGCCGCGACCTCATCCGCCGCACCGAGGACGGCGACCACCCCGGTCTGCGCCTCATCGCCGTACGCCACTGCATCGACGCCGCCACCCACCCCGAACCCATCGCCACCTGGCTCGCCGACGGCACCGTCCCCGGCGGACCCGAACTCGACCCCGACCTGCGCTGGCGCATCCTCGGCCGACTCGCCGTCCTCGGCGAGACCGACGAAGCCACCATCGCCGCCGAACTGCGACGCGACCCCAGCGCCACCGGCCAGGAAGGCGCCGCCCGCTGCCGCGCCGCCCTCCCCGACCCCGACTCCAAAGCCCGCGCCTGGGACGCCATGTTCAACGGCGACGACCTCTCCAACTACCTCCTCACCGCCACCGCCCAGGGCTTCTGGCAACCCGAACAGGCCGAACTCCTCCAGCCGTACGTCGCCCGCTTCTACACCGACGCCGTCGCCGTCGCGGACCGCCGCGGCCCCGCCATCGCCGACGTCCTCGGCCGCTGGGCCTTCCCCGTGCACGCCGTCGACACCGAGACACTCCGCCTCGGCGAAGCCACCCTCGACGACCCGAACCTCATCCCCGCACTGCGCCGCAAGCTGACCGACCAACTCGACGACCTCAGCCGCGCGTTGCGCGTGCGACAGCAGTAACCCCACGCGACGGGAGGGGGCCGGCACGGCCCCTCCCGGGCACCCGAACTACCCCCTTTCGGGTTCGCTCGCCGGGCTTTTCGGACACCACACGGCAACGGCGTACAAGCTGGACCTCATGAGCACGCCGCCACCCCTCGCCTCGGGCCCCCAAGGCCCCCACGCCCTGAGGCCGCTGCTCGACACCGTCCTCACCGCCCTCCACGACGGCACCCACGCCCGCGGCGGACCACTCCCCGCCGGCGGACCCGACACCGTCGCCGCACGCCTGCGCCACGCCCTCGGCGAGATCCTCCCCGAGCAAGGCGACCCCGACGCCCTCTACACCCTCGTGCGCGCCGTCACCGAAGGCTCGGCGGACCCCGCCCACCCCCTCTGCGCGGCCCACCTGCACTGCCCACCCCTCGCCGTCGCCACCGCCGCAGACCTCGCCGCCAGCGCCCTCAACCCCTCCCTCGACTCCTGGGACCAGGCCCCCGCCGCCTCGGAACTCGAAACCCTCCTCACCCGCGAACTCGCCCGGCTCACCCTGAACCCCGGGCGCGACCGTGCCAAAGGCGCCGGGGGAGACCCCGACGGAAACCCCAGGGCCGACACCGGGCCGACCCCCGACGCCCTCGTCACCACCGGCGGCACCGAGTCCAACCAACTCGCCCTGCTCCTCGCCCGCGAGACCCACCCCGGCGTACGCCTCATCCACGGCACCAACGCCCACCACTCCCTCCCCAGAGCAGCCTGGCTCCTCGGCCTCCCCGAACCCGTCGCCGTACCCGCCCCCACCGGCACCCTCGACCCCACGACCCTCGACGCAACCCTCACCCGGCTACCGGGCCCCCACCTCGTCGCCGCCACCGCGGGCACCACCGACGCCGGCCACATCGACCCCCTCCCCGCCCTCGCCGCCGTCTGCGCCCGCCACCACGCCCGCCTGCACATCGACGCCGCATACGGCGGCGGCCTCCTCTTCAGCGACCGCCGCCGCCACCTCCTCAACGGCCTCCACACCGCCGCCACCATCACCCTCGACCTGCACAAACTCGGCTGGCAACCCGTCGCCGCCGGCCTCCTCGTCGTCCGCGACCCCACCGACCTGCAAGCCCTCCACCAACAGGCCGACTACCTCAACGCCGACGACGACACCGAAGCCGGCCTCCCCGACCTCCTCGCCCGCTCCCCCCGCACCACCCGCCGCCCCGACATCCTCAAAATCGCCGCCACCCTCAAAACCCTCGGCCGCCAAGGCATCGGACACCTCGTCGACCAGGTCTGCGACCGCGCGGCCGAACTCGCCGACCTCATCGACGCCCACCCCCGCTTCGAACTCCACCACCGGCCCACCCTCAGCACCGTCCTCTTCCGGCCGGCAGCCGCCACCGACGACACCGTCGCCGCCCTACGACGCCACCTCCTCACCGACGGACAAGCCGTCCTCGGCCGCGCCCACCTCGACGGCCGACTCTGGCTCAAAGCCACCCTCCTCAACCCCCACACCCACCCGAGCGACCTCACCACCCTGCTCGAACTCGCAGAAAGAACCACCCCCCGATGAACCCCACCCCCGAAACCCCCCGCGACCTCGTCGGCATCGGCATCGGCCCCTTCAACCTCTCCCTCGCCGCCCTCGCCCACCCCCTCACCGAACTCGACGCCGTCTTCTACGACCAGCGCCCCACCTTCGACTGGCACCCCGGCCTCCTCATCGAAGGCACCACCGTCCAAGTCCCCTTCCTCGCCGACCTCGTCACCCTCGCCGACCCCACCAGCCCCTGGACCTTCCTCAACTACCTCAGAACCCGCGACCGCCTCTTCCCCTTCTACTTCGCCGAGCGCTTCCACACCCACCGCGCCGAATACGACGCCTACTGCCGCTGGGTATCGCAGAACCTCCCCGCCCTCCACTTCGGCCACCAGGTCGACGCCGTCCGCTTCAACCCCGAACGCGACCTCTTCGAAGTCGACTTCACCCAACTCGACACCGACGGCGAAGCCGAAGCCCTCGGCCGCACCCACACCCGCAACATCGTCCTCGGCATCGGCACCGAGCCCTACGTACCCGACCCGCTCAAACCCCTCGCCGACGCCCCCGGCGTACCCGTCCACCACGCCGCCCACTACCTCCACCACCGCGCCGAACTCCTCAACGCCGGCCACATCACCGTCGTCGGATCAGGACAGTCCGGAGCCGAGATCTTCCTCGACCTGCTCCGCGCCCGCCCCACCGGCCAAGAACGCCTCACCTGGATCGGCCGCACCCACGCCTTCGCCCCCATGGAGTACTCCAAACTCGGCCTCGAACACTTCACCCCCGACTACACCCGCTACTTCCACGCCCTCACCGAACCCGTCCGCGACCGCCTCAACACCACCCAATGGCAACTCCACAAGGGCATCGACACCGACACCCTCACCGCCATCCACGACGAGCTCTACCGACGCACCCTCCACGGCGGCTGGCCCGACACCCGCCTCACCCCCGGCGTCCACGTCCGCACCGCAGGCCGCATCGCCAACACCCGCATCGAACTCCACCTCGAACACACCGAACAGAACACCCGCGACCGACTCACCACCGACGCCGTCATCCTCGCCACCGGCTACCGCGAACGCCCCCTCGACCGCCTCCTCGCCGGACTCGACCCCTACCTCCGCCGCGACAGCCGCGACCGCCCCCGCGTCGACGCACAGTTCCGACTCGACCTCGACCCAGCCGTCACCGGAGCCGGCTGCCACATCTACGTCCAGAACGCCGAACGCCACACCCACGGCGTCGGCACCCCCGACCTCGGCCTCGCCGCCTGGCGCGGCGCCACCATCCTCAACACCCTCACCGGCAACAACCCCTACCCCCTCCCCACCCGCACCGCCTTCACCCACTTCGGCCTGGAAACACGACAGCCCCAGATCCCGTCCGCGCGCCGCCCGAAGGCACTGACACCACTGCTGGACGGGATCTGAGGCTCCCCGAAGGCCCCGCGGGACCCACCGACTAGAACACCGGCACACCGTCCCGCGTCAGCTTCCAGTCCACCGAGGCGAACTCAGCCGGATCCAGCACACCCTTCGCCGTCACCCACTCGGCGATCCGCGTACGGATCTCCGTCGACTCCGACCACAGCTCCTGCGCCGACGCCACATGCGGGAACGCGCCACCACCGTTCGCCCGGTAGTTGTTCACCGCGAACACGAACCGCTGCGCCTCGTCCAGCGCCGCCCCGCCATAGGTCAGGTTCCTGATCCGGGAACCCGCCGGCTGAGCGATGTCGATGTCGTACGACAGCCCCGACACGTAGTCGTAGTTGTAGTCCGGACGGCCACCCGCGTTCGTCAGCTTCTCCACGTCCACAGCCGCACCGGCCGCCGTCTGCACGAAGTACTCCGCCGAGTACTCCAGGTACGCCTTCACCTGCGCACCCGTCAGCAACTTCGCGACCAGCGTGTTGTCGTACACGTACAGGCTCGACAGATCCCGGATGGTCACCTCGCCCGCCGGGATCGCCGACGTCCGCGAGAACGGCGACGCCTGCGCGATCACCGGCAGCGCCGCGTACTCGGTGCCCGCCAGCCCGGCCCTGACCACGTCCTCCTGGACCCTGGTGATCAGGTCGATGATCGGCGCGTCCTTGTACCGGGCCTCCACCGTCGTCAGCGTCGCCGTCGCCGTACCGACCACCTGGTTGACGTACTCCACCACGATGTCGTGCTCGTCCTGCAACAGCCTGGCGATCTTCGGATCGTCGGCGACCGTCTTCGAGTCACGCACACTCGCCGCCACCGACTCCACCGACCAGCAGCCCTTGCGGAACACCAACTCGATGTCGAACAACGACAACCGCTGCGCGTAACACAGAGGCTCCGACAGCACGACCGTCTTCCCGGTCCGCTCGTTCGTCACCTTCAACTCCGCGATCTCCGTGTGCGCGTGACCCACCAGGATCGCGTCGATACCCGGAACCTGCTGAGCCACCAGAGCCGCCGAGTTCTCGATGTACGGCAACTGGTCACCGTAGGAGGACGTACCCGAGGAACCCGAGTGCGCCGACACGATCACCACGTCCGCACCCATCGACCGCAGCTTCGGCACCCACTTCGCCGCCTGCTCCTCAAGACCCGGGAACGTCATCTTCCCCTGCACATACGCCTTGTCCCAGATCGCGATACCCGGGTTCGTCAGCCCCAGCACCGCCACCTTCACCGGCGGCGCGCCCTTCACCCGGAACGTCTTCATGAAGAACGGCGGGAACGCCGGCTTCAACGTCTTCGCGTCCAACGCGTTCGCACCCAGCAGCGGGAAGTCGCACTGCTCCTCGAACTTGCGCAGCGTCTCGATGCCGTAGTTGAACTCGTGGTTGCCGAGCGCCACCGCGTCGTACCCGATCGCGTTCATCGCCTGCGCCATCGGGTGAACCGGGCCACCCGGAGCGGTGATCGGGTCGACCTTCGCGTAGTAGTACGTCAGCGGCGTGCCCTGGATCGTGTCACCCGCGTCGATCAACAGGGTGTTGGCACGGCCCTTCTCCGCACGGACCTGCTCCACCAGCGTGGCCACCCGGGCCAGACCCTTGGCGTTGCCCTTCGCGTCGGAGTACTCCGCGTCCTTGAAGTAGTCCCAGTTGAAGATGTTGCCGTGCAGATCGGTGGTGCCCATGACCGTCAGCGCATACCGCTTCACCGGCTTCGGACCCTTCTTCGACTCCGCGGCCTGCGCCGCCGGAGCCGACACGGCACCGGCGAAGGCGACCCCCGCTCCGGTCACAGCCGACTTCTTCAGGAACTTCCGACGGTTCAGGGGCATGTCTGGGCTCTCCTCCGGATGGTTCATGACGCGCGTAGACCCCGGACAGGTCCGGGACCGACGCGCGTAGATTCTGACGCGCCCAAACGACCGGCAACAGGCCCACGACGTTGCGATCTGGTGACCGAACCTGTGAATCCACCGGACCGGAACCCAACAAGAACTGACACAGTGGGACGTATGACCACACCCCGAGAAGCCCCGCCCCCAACCCCCTACGGCACCCCCGAAGCCCCCCGCCTCACCGTCCGGGGCGAAGCCCACCTCGAAGTCGACCCCGAAATCGCCCGCATCGGCATCACCCTCACCTCACGCGGCAAAGACCGCCGCACCACCCTCGACGACCTCACCCACCGCAACACCCACACCCTCGACCTCATCAGGTCCTACGGCGACGCCGTACGGCACATCGAAACCGGCACCGTCTCCATCAGCCCCGAACTCACCCAACACGGCCGCGGCGAACGCATCCGCACCCACCACGGCACCGTCCACCTCACCGCCGAACTCACCGACTTCACCGCCCTCGGCGAACTCACCACCCGACTCGCCGACTTGACCCTCACCCGCGTCGACGGCCCCTGGTGGGACCTGCGCCCCGACTCACCCACCCACCGCCGAGCACGCGCGCAAGCCGTCCAGGACGCCGTACAGCGCGCCCGCGAATACGCCGAAGCACTCGGCACCACACTCACCGCACTCCTCGAACTCGCCGACCTCGGCACCGAGGACACCCCTCACATGGCCCCCGCCCACCACCGCATGCGCACCATGGCCTACTCCGAAGCCGCCGAAGACACCCCCGCCGCCCTCGACCTCGAACCCCAGCGCCAACACGTCCACGCCGAAGTCAACGCCCGCTTCACCATGGCACCCCCACGACTGTGAACCCGGGTCCTCGGGGCATTTCAAGAAAACCCAGTCGAAAATCGAATGCTCATCGGAGCGCCCCCCTGCACAATTCAACACTTGTCAATAGCCCTTCACGAAAAGGTTGTTGGGTGGTCATGCACCACCAATTCACTACCCACCGGTAAGACATAGGCTCGAAACATGCGCCGAGCAAAGATCGTCTGCACTCTGGGCCCCGCCACCGACTCGTACGACCAGATCAAGGAACTGGTCGAAGCCGGAATGGACGTCGCCCGCTTCAACCTCAGCCACGGCGAACACGCCGAACACGAGGAGCGCTACCACCGCGTACGAAAGGCCTCCGACGAGATCGGCCGCAGCGTCGGCCTCCTCGCCGACCTTCAAGGCCCGAAGATCCGCCTCGGCCGCTTCACCGAAGGACCCGTACTCCTTGAACGCGGCGACACCTTCACCATCACCGTCGAGGAAGGCGCCGAAGGCGACCGCGAAACCTGCGGAACCACCTACGCCGGCCTCGCCACCGACGTCACCCCCGGCGAACGCATCCTCGTCGACGACGGCAAGGTCTGCCTCGAAGTCACCGCGGTCGACGGCCCCCGCGTCCGCACCACCGTCGTCGAAGGCGGCATGGTCTCCGACCACAAGGGCCTCAACCTCCCCGGCGTCGCCGTCTCCGTCCCCGCCCTCTCCGACAAGGACGAAGCAGACCTCCGCTGGGCCCTGCGCACCGGATTCGACGTCATCGCCCTCTCCTTCGTCCGCAGCGGCCGCGACATCGACGACGTCCACCGCATCATGGACGAGGAAGGCCGCCGCCTCCCCGTCATCGCCAAGATCGAAAAACCCCAGGCCGTCGACAACATCGACGACATCGTCGCCGCCTTCGACGGCATCATGGTCGCCCGCGGCGACCTCGGCGTCGAAATGCCCCTGGAACAGGTCCCCATCGTCCAGAAGCGCGCCGTCAAACTCGCCAAGCGCAACGCCAAACCCGTCATCGTCGCCACCCAGATGCTCGACTCCATGATCGAGAACTCCCGCCCTACCAGGGCCGAGGCCAGCGACGTCGCCAACGCGGTGATCGACGGCACGGACGCGGTGATGCTCTCCGGCGAGACCAGCGTCGGCAAATACGCCATCGAAACCGTCCGCACCATGTCCCGCATCGTCGAAGCCGCCGAGGAAGACCTCCTCGCCCAGGGCCTGCCCCCACTCACCGAACGCAACAAACCCCGCACCCAGGGCGGCGCCGTCGCCCGCGCCGCCGCCGAGATGGGCGACTTCCTCGGCGCCAAGTACCTCGTCGCCTTCACCCAGTCCGGCGACACCGTCCGCCGCCTCTCCCGCTACCGCTCACCCATCCCGCTCCTCGCCTTCACCCCCGAACCGGCCACCCGCTCCCAGCTCAACCTCACCTGGGGCGTGGAGACCTTCCTCGGCCCGCACGTCGACTCCACCGACGCGATGGTCGACCAGGTCGACGAACTCCTCCTCAAGTACGGCCGCTGCAGAAAGGGCGACATCGTCGTCATCACGGCGGGCTCACCCCCCGGCGTCTCCGGCTCCACCAACCTCGTCCGCGTCCACCACATCGGCGAGGACGACAGCCCCAAGTAGCCGTCGGTGCGGGCTCAGTGCTTGGCACCGACATGAAGGTCCAGGAGGGCGACGGACGCCTTCCTGGCCACGGAGATGTTGTGCGACGAACGCGTCCATGGGACGCCGAGTCCGTCCAGGGTGTCGGTGTGGAGCCGACGGATGTCGTCGGAGACGTTGGTGAAGAAGTACCGCGGGTATTCGTAGCGCTTGGGCTCACCGCCGACGGTTCGCGTGGTCCAGTTGGTGATCCGGCTTCCGTCGGAGTGAATGAGTCCTCGGACGAACTCCCATGGATGAGCGTCGACCAGGTCCTGCTGCCAGGGTTCGAGCGCGATCCGACGCTCGTGCTTCTTGCCGGGGCCGTGCTGGGGGAACAGGCAGGGCCAGTGCCTGCTGTACCCGACCACGGACGTGCAGCCGACAGCCTGGACCCGGCTCGCCCGTCCACTCGGATTGACCGCCGCGACCGCCGCTGCGCACGCCTCGATGAGGCCGGGCCAGGCGTCGGCGCAGGCGATGCGCAGGTAATGGCCCGCCTTGGAAGGGCTGATGCAGCCGTCACCCAGATACAGGCCGAGCAGATAGCTGTACGCGGCTTTGTCGGCAGGCGGCTCCGGCGCGGGGCCGCAGCGGGCGCAAGGGGTCTGCTGTATGCGGGGCAGCGGGTCGATTCGGTTCTGCCATGAGCGAATTGCGGCCCGGGATATGCCGGTCTCCTTGCTCACGGAGTTCAGGCTGCGGCCCTGTGCCAGCAGAGCCAGGGCTTGCTCGCGGGTGCTCCGGTTGTACATACGCACACCCCTGATGACGGGGTTCAGTGCTTGGGGCCGACATGGAGGTCCAGGAGGGCTACCGAGGCTTTGCGGGCGACGGAGATGTTGAACGGGTCGCTGCCGCGCGCCAGGGTCGTCCACTCGACACCGACCTTGTCGAGGGTGTCCGCGAAGAGCTTCCGGATGTCGTCGGACTTGTTGGCGAAGAAGTACCGCGGATAGTCGTAGCGCTTGCGCTCTCCCGCTACGAGGCGAGTGGTCCAGTTGATGACGCGGCATCCGTCGGAGTGGATGAGCCCACGGATGAACTCCCATGGGTGGGCGTCGACGATGCGCTGCTGCCAGGGTTTGAGCGTGATTCGGCGCTCGTGCTTCTTGCCGGGACCGTGCTGTGGGAACAGGCAGTGCAGGTGCTTCGAGTACACCTTCACGTTGTGACAGCCGGTCTTGCGGACGCGGCATACGGAGTTGCCCGGGAAGACCGCGCGCATGGCCTGCTCGCAGTCGTTCATCAGGCCGGGCCAGGAGTCGGCGCAGGTGATCATCAGATTCGGTACGCGATGCCCCGCGTACTGGCTGATGTGACCGTCGCCGAGGTAGAGGCCGAGAAGATAGCTGTAGGCCGACTCGTCGAGTTCCCGCCCGTCGCACCGGGGGCATTTCGGATCGTGCGCGCCGGGACACTCGCCGCGTTTCGCGCGGTCCAGGTGCTTCCAGTAGCTGATCGTTCCGACGGGCACCTTGAGACCGCGCGCCACGTCGGCATTGCTCATTCCGTCACGCAGGAGTGTCAGTGCCCTCTGTCGCACTTGAGTGCCATAGGAGTTCATGTGCACACCCTGTTAAAGGTGCGCCCGCGGCACGCAGCAAAAAGCGGATGTTCACGAGAATGTGGACATCCGCTTGCCAATGCCGACCTTGGAATCCAAGGAAAAGTGCCCCAGGTGGGATTCGAACCCACACTGTCCGCTGTTTGAGAGCGGCCTCTCTAACCGGTTGGAGTACTGGGGCCTTAGAAAAGCAGGGGAATCACAACCCCCAGGCGGACCCACCATACCGCAGCTAGGTAGGCTCTTGGGAGCAGCACCCCTGCCCCTGAACGAGGAGCCCCAAGTGACCGCCCCCGAGTCGCCCCAGCCCGTAGACGTGCCCGACGACGACAAGTCGCACGTGCCTCCGCTGACGACCCGTGTCGTCATCGCCGAGGACGAAGCGCTGATCCGGCTCGACCTCAAAGAGATGCTCGAAGAAGAGGGCTACTCCGTCGTGGGCGAGGCCGGTGACGGTGAGCAGGCGATCGAGCTGGCCCGGGAGCACCGGCCCGATCTCGTCATCCTCGATGTGAAGATGCCGAAGATGGACGGTATCTCCGCCGCGGAGAAGATCGCGGAGGAGAGCATCGCCCCGGTGCTGATGCTGACCGCGTTCTCGCAGCGCGACCTGGTGGAGCGGGCGCGGGACGCCGGTGCGATGGCGTACCTGGTGAAGCCGTTCAGCAAGAGTGACGTGGTGCCGGCGATCGAGATGGCGGTGTCGCGGTTCACGGAGCTGAGGGAGCTGGAGAAGGAGGTCGCCGACCTCACCCAGCGCCTGGAGACGCGCAAGCTGGTGGACCGCGCGAAGTCGGTGTTGCAGACGGAGTACGGGCTGAGCGAGCCGGCGGCGTTCCGGTGGATCCAGAAGACGTCGATGGACCGGCGGATGTCGATGCAGCAGGTTGCCGAGGCGGTCATTCAGGACGCGGCGGAGAAGAAGGCCGCGAAGGACTGAGTTCCGAGTGTGTACGGCGAAGGCCCGCACCCCGTGGGGGGTGCGGGCCTTCGCCGTGGATGGGGGATCAGTCCTCGCCGAGGTAGGCCTTGCGGACCGACTCGTCGTGGAGGAGGTCCTGGCCGGTGCCGGACAGGACGATGTTGCCGACCTCCATGACGTGGCCCTGGTCGGCGAGGGAGAGCGCCGCCTGGGCGTTCTGCTCGACGAGCAGGATGGTGGTGCCCTGGGACTTGAGCTCGGCGATGGTCGCCATGATCTTCTGCATCATGATCGGGGAGAGGCCCATGGAGGGCTCGTCGAGCATGAGCAGCTTGGGCTGCGACATGAGGGCGCGGCCCATGGCGAGCATCTGCTGTTCACCGCCGGAGAGGGTGCCGGCCGCCTGGTTGCGGCGCTCTCCGAGGATGGGGAACAGGTCGTACGCCTTCTGGATGTCCTTCTCGATGCCGTCCTTGTCCTTGCGGAGGAAGGCGCCGAGCTGGAGGTTCTCGAAGATGGTGAGGCGCGGGAAGATGTGCCGGCCTTCGGGGGAGTGGGCGAGGCCCAGTGCGACGATCTTGTGGGCGGCGACGCCGGTGAGGGGCTGGCCGTCGAACAGGATCTTCCCGGAGGTGGGCTTGAGCAGGCCGGAGAGGGTGCGCAGGGTCGTGGTCTTGCCGGCGCCGTTGGTGCCGATGAGGGTGACGACCTGGCCTGCTTCGACGCTGAAGGAGATGCCCTTGACGGCTTCGATCTTGCCGTAGGAGACCCTGAGGTCCTCGACCTCTAGCAGTGCGGTCACTGGGCTTCTCCCTTGGTGCTGGTGGTGCTCGGCGCCTCGTCCTCGGTGGCGTCGTTGTCGGCGGAGTCCGTGGCCTCGGCGGAGTCCTCGGACTCGGTCTCGGTCTCGTCCGTGGTCTCCGCGGCCGGGGTGGCGGTGCCGGCTTCGGCGGCCTCGACCTCGGCTGCCTCGGCGGCGCCGGGCGCGCCCTCGAAGGGCTCGCCCAGGTAGGCGGCGACGACGCGCTCGTCGGCCTGGACGACCTCGGAGGTGCCCTCGACGAGCTTCTCGCCCTGGACGAGGACGGCGACGCGGTCGCTGAGGTTGAAGACGAAGCGCATGTCGTGCTCGATGAGGAGGACGGCGATGCCCTTGTCGCGGATGGCGAAGACGAGTTCCTCGGTGGCCCGCGTCTCCTGGGGGTTCATACCGGCCGTGGGCTCGTCGAGGAGCAGCAGGCCGGGGTCGGAGGCGAGGGCGCGGGCGATCTCGAGCTTGCGCTGCTCGCCGTAGGGGAGGTTGCGGGAGAGGTGGTCGCGCTTGTGGGCGAGGCCGATGAACTCGAGGAGTTCCATGGCTCGTTCCTCGCTGGCCGCTTCCGCCTTCTTGAAGCCGGGTCCGCGCAGGAGTGCCGACCAGAGGCCTTCCTTGGTGCGGGTGTGGCGGCCGACGAGGACGTTCTCGAGGACCGTCATGTTGGCGAAGAGGCGGATGTTCTGGAAGGTGCGGGCGATGCCGGCCTTGGTGACCAGGTGCGGCTTGGGCGGCAGGACCGTGCCCTTGTAGGAGACCGTTCCCTCGGTGGGGACGTACAGGCCCGTGAGGCAGTTGAAGAAGGTGGTCTTGCCGGCGCCGTTGGGGCCGATGAGGCCGACGATTTCGCCTGCGTTGACGGTGAAGTCGACCGAGCGGACGGCGGTGAGGCCGCCGAAGCGCATGGTGACGCCGCGTGCTTCGAGTACAGGTGTCGTCATGGTTCGTTACGCCCCTGCCTTGGTGACGGCCGGTTCGTCGGTCAGCGTCGCTTGTTGTGGTACGTCGAGTTGGCCGGTCTCGTGGAATTCGAGCTGCTGGCGGCGGTTGGCGATGATGCCTTCCGGGCGGAAGCGCATCAGCAGCACCAGCGCGATGCCGAAGGCGAGCAGCGACTTCTCCTGGAGGAAGTTGAGCTTCTCCGGGAGGAGGTAGAGCAGTGCGGCGCCGAGGAGCGGGCCGGCGACGGTGCCCATGCCGCCGAGGACGACGGCCGCGAGCAGGAACGCCGAGTTGGGCGGGGTGGAGCCGGCGAACTGGTACGGCGTCGGGACGACGGAGTACGTGACGTGGGCGCTGACGGTGCCGGCGAGGCCGGCGAGGGCGGCGCCGAGGGCGAAGGCGACGAGCTTGACCCGGAAGCCGTTGATGCCCATGGCGGTGGCGGCGGTCTCGTCCTCGCGGATGGCGATCCAGGAGCGGCCGATGCGGGAGTCCGCGGCGCGCGTGTAGACGAGGACGACGATGGCCATGATCAGCACCATCAGCAGGTAGTAGTTGGCGAAGCGGCCGAGGGTGAAGCCTGCGATGTCGTGCGATTCGCCCATGTTGAACCCGAAGAAGTTCAGGTCGGGGATGGACGGGATGCCGTTGGGGCCGTTGGTGATGTCGGGGCCGGAGTCGCCGTCCATGTTGTTGACGGCGATGCGGAAGATCTCACCGAAGCCGAGGGTGACGATGGCGAGGTAGTCGCCGCGCAGTCGCAGGGTCGGGGCGCCGATGAGCACACCGAACAGCAGGGAGGCTGCGGCGCCGGTGAGGGCGGCGGCCCAGAAGGGGAACTGGACGCCGGAGAAGCGGGAGAACTCGGAGCCGGAGACCAGGGCGGCGGTGTAGGCGCCGACGCCGAGGAAGGCGACGTAGCCGAGGTCGAGCAGGCCGGCGAGGCCGACGACGATGTTCAGACCGAGGGCGACCGTTCCGAAGATCAGGATGTTCACGCCGAGGTTGGCGTAGTGGTCGTCGGTCTGGGTGAAGGGGAACGCGATGGCGGCGACGAAGCCCATGGCGAGCGTGAAGCTGCGGTTGTGGGCGACGATCCGGGAGAAGTGGTCGAGTACGCCGCCGGCGTGCAGGGCCCACAGGGAGAAGGTGACCAGGATCAGGTAGCCGACGAAGAGTTCGCCGTACTCGGTGTCGATGCCGTAGGTGAAGACGAAGAGGCCGAGTGCGGTGACCGCGGTGATGACGGCCCGCTCCGCCCAGGGGGCGAGGGGCTTCGCGGCGGGGATCCGCTCGGCCTTGGTGACGTAGGCCTTGAGGTTGTCCTTGGTGTTCTCGCCGAGCTGCTCGGGCAGGGAGAGGGCGCCGAGGACCGGCAGCAGGGAGGCGATGGCGGCGATGTAGCCGCCGGGCTCCAGGTTGACGACTCCGCCGAGCTCGACGCAGATCGAGATGACGGTGAACCAGGTGGTGGCGAGGCCGCCGAGTGCGGTGAGCGTGAGCGGCGAGTTGTTCTTGGCGGGCAGGAGCCAGCCGAGGCCGCGGACGCCGTACGCGGAGAGCGCGAAGAGCGTGGTGAGGAGGCCGGCGACGAAGGTCAGCCACTGGAGGCCGCCGGGGTAGCCGTAGTAGGTGAGGTCGCCGGGGAACTCGGAGGTCCAGGTCCAGGCGAGGAAGGCGGAGGCCGCGGTGGCGATGCCGCCTGCGAGGAGGAGGGCGCGTGCGGTGGCGAGCGGGAAGGGGAGCAGGCCGCGGGTGGCGGGGGCTGCGGGGGCCGCTTCGGTGTCCGGGGTCGTCTTCTTGATCTCGGTCACGTGATCACGCCCTGTCCGCGACGCGCTCGCCGAGCAGGCCCTGTGGCCTGACCAGGAGTACGAGGATGAGGAGGCCGAAGGCCCAGACGTTGGCCCAGCTCTGGCCGCCGAGCTGCTGCATGCCGGGGATCTCGTCGATGTAGGCGGAGGCGAGGGTCTCGGCGACGCCGAGGACGAGGCCGCCGAGCATGGCGCCGTAGATGTTGCCGATGCCGCCGAGGACGGCCGCGGTGAACGCCTTGAGGCCCATGAGGAAGCCCATGCGGTAGTCGATGTTGCCGTACTTCAGGCCGTAGGCGACTGCGGCGACGGCGGCGAAGAAGCCGCCGATCGCGAAGGCGATCACGATGATGCGGTTGGTGTCGATGCCCATGAGCTGGGCGGTGTCCGGGTCCTGGGCGGTGGCCTGCATGGCGCGGCCGGTGCGGCTCTTGCGGACGAAGAAGGCCAGGGAGGCCATGCACAGGAGGGCGGCGACGATCAGGAAGATGTCGGCGTCCTTGATGGTGACGGAGCCGATCTCGTGGGTGGCGTCGAGGCCGGGGAAGGCGATGGCTCGGTCGGCGCCGGGGTAGAAGTTCCGGACGACTTCCTGGAGGGCCAGGGAGAGGCCGATCGCGGTGATGAGCGGTGCCAGTCGTGGTGCTCCGCGCAGTGGTCGGTAGGCGAACCGTTCCGCCCCGACGGCGATGAGGATGGCGACGAGGCCGCCGCCTATCAGCATCAGGGGGACGGCGACGGCCATCGCGGTGCCGTCGGGAAGGATGTAGAAGTAGACCGTGAATGCGCCGAAGGCGCCGGTCATGAAGATCTCGCCGTGCGCGAAGTTGATGAGCTGGACGATGCCGTACACCATCGTGTAGCCGATGGCGATCAGCCCGTACATCGAGCCTAGAAGCAGCCCGTTGGCCAGCTGCTGCGGCAGGGTGTTCACCGCATGGCCTCCATGTCGCTGGATGTCGTGTGCACTGGTCGCGTGCAAGGTCGTGGGTGCACTGAACTGTGCGTGTGTGGGTGTGAGAACGGGCCGCGCGGTCGGGGTCCCCTCCCGCGCGGCCCGCGTTGCTGATGGGCTGCCTGGGTCAGCCGAGGTCGGCGGTGCCGGTCTTGACGGCCTTCCACTCGCCGTTCTCGACCTGGTAGACGGTCAGCTGCTTGTTGGTGGTGTCGCCGTACTCGTCGAAGGAGACCTTGCCGGACAGGCCCTCGAAGTCGGACTTCTGAACCTCGGCGACGACCTTGGCGCGCAGGTCGTTGATGTCGCCGGGGACCTTGCCGTCGTTGGCGTCGACGACGGCCTTCACGGCCTTGATGATGGCGGTGGTGGCGTCGTAGGAGTACGCGCCGTAGGCGCCGTAGTCACCCTTGTAGCCCTTGGACTTGTACGTCTCGATGAACGTCTTGGCGGCGGGCAGGGTGTCGGCGGGGACACCGATCGCGGTGGCGAGGTCGCCCTCGGTGGGCTTGCCGCCGGCCTCGATGTAGGTGGTGGCGAACATGCCGTCACCGCCGAACAGCGGGATCTTCACGCCGCCGTCCTTCATCTGCTTGGTGAGCAGCGCGGACTCGTCGTACTGGCCGCCGTAGTAGAGGATGTCGGCCTTGGAGTTCTTGATCTTGGTGACGAGCGAACCGAAGTCCTTGTCACCGGTGTTGACGTGGTCCGTCTCGACGACCTTGCCACCGAGCTTCTTGAACTGCTCGCTGAAGATCTTCGCCAGGCCGGCGCCGTACGTCTGCTTGTCGTCGACGACGAAGACGCTCTTCTTCTTGAGGCCGTTGTAGGCGTAGTCCGCGGCGAAGCCGCCCTGGAGCTCGTCCGTGGTGGCCGTGCGGAAGTAGGTGTCGAACGGCCGCTTCTTCTCGCCCTGCCAGTCCTTGCCCTGGGTGAGCTCGGGGTTGGTGTTGGACGGGGAGATCTGGACCATCTTGGCGGAGGCGAAGACCTGCTGCATGGTCTGGGCGACGCCGGAGTTCAGCGGGCCGACGGCGCCGACGGCCGTCTTGTCGCCGGTGATGGCGGTGGCGTTGGTCTGGCCGGTGGCCGGCTGCGCCTTGTCGTCGTAGGCCTTCAGTTTGAAGGTGACGCCGGGGACGAGCTTGTTCTTGTTCGCGTCGTCGACAGCGATCTGGGCGCCGTACTGGATGCCGAGGCCGGTGGTGGAGTTCTCACCGGAGAGCGGGGCGTCGACACCGATGGTCAGCGTGGTGGTCTCGCTGCCGCCGTTGTTGTCGCCGCCGCCGTTGTCGTCTCGGGAGCCGCAGGCGGTGAGGGACAGAGCTCCGGTCGCGAGGACGGAGGTAAGTATCACCAAGGAACGTCGCACAATCAGTCCTTTCCGCAGTCACGCCCGCCCCGGTGGGGGCGGCGGGTGCCGCGCTGGTACCGAACTCCCGATGGAGCGGTGACTGGCCGTGACTCTAAGCCCGGTTTGTAGAGCTGGGCATCGGGGCGAGCTTCCTTGTGACTCTCTTGTTATGACGTGGTGGACCCGTGGCTTCGGCGGGGGGTGCTCTCGGCCGGTTTGGCGGATTTTCCACTCGGTCCGCATTCTGAGAACCCGCACTTCCGGTTGGCAGTGGGCCAGGTCGGGCGGGTTCGGGGGTGTGGGTCCGGCGGGGGAGGCCGGAGGGGGGCTCTCGGGATTGCGTCGCCGGGTGTGAGGTGGTGGCCCCGTATTGCGCGGGTGTTACGCAGCGTTACGTCGGGGAGGGGGAGGGTGGCATTAAGGGGCAGTTCCGAAGAGTCGGATACGGAAACCTCCGCCGCGTTCCGCCGAGTTGTGCCGTGGTCGGGGTCAACTGGGGTTGCGGGGTGGTGCGGGCGCGTTGCTCCTCGCGTGCGGGGCCGGTGACCCGCTGGGTGACGTCGGGGCCGGGCGGGAGGGGCTTGCTGTTGGGGGAACTGCCGCTGGTGGTGCGGGAGTTGAGGGTTTCTTGAGGTCGGGGCGGTCCCGTGTGGTGACGTTGGCGGGCCGGGGTGCGAGGGGCGACACGTTCTTGATCGCCGGAGGTCGGGAGGGTGTGCGGGCCGTGGCGGGGGTGACTACGCGTGTAGCGCCCGGAGTGACGGGGCGAGGCCCGGCCCGGGGTGTCGGGCCGGGCCTCGCCGGGTGCGTAAGGGGGTGCGGGTCAGCCGGTGGCGCCGACAGGGGCTCCGTCGCCGGGGCGTACGTCGCGCAGGAGGCAGGTCAGACGGGCGGTGCAGACCCGCTTGTCGTTCTCGTCGGTGATGACGATCTCGTACGTGGCGGTGGAGCGGCCCTGGTGCACGGGGGTGGCGACACCTGTGACCAGGCCGGATCGTACGCCGCGGTGGTGGGTGCAGTTGAGGTCGACGCCGACGGCGATCTTGGAGGAGCCGCCGTGGAGCATGGAGCCGACCGATCCGAGGGTCTCGGCGAGGACGGCGGAGGCGCCGCCGTGCAGGAGGCCGTAGGGCTGGGTGTTGCCCTCGACGGGCATGGTGCCGACGACGCGGTCGGCGGAGGCCTCCAGGATCTGGACGCCCATGCGGTCGCCGAGGTGCCCGGCGGAGAACAGCGCCGGCAGATCGACTCCGAGCGCGGCGTACTCGTCGATGATCTCCTGCGGGAACTTCACCTGCTGCTGCTCGCCCATGGGGCCTGACTCCGTTCGTCGATCCGGTCCGGCGTCCGCCGGCACCTGAGCAAACGCTCAGTCGGTTGCCGATTGTTCCAGACGCACGATCACGGACTTGCTGGCCGGGGTGTTGCTGGTGTCCGCGGTGGAGTCCAGCGGTACGAGCACGTTGGTCTCCGGGTAGTAGGCGGCCGCGCACCCCCGGGCCGTCGGGTAGTGCACGATCCGGAACCCGGGGGCGCGCCGTTCGACGCCGTCCCGCCACTCGCCCACGAGGTCCACGTAGGAGCCGTCCGCCACGCCGAGGGCGCGGGCGTCCTCGGGGTTGACCAGGACGACGCGGCGGCCGTTCCTGATTCCGCGGTAGCGGTCGTCGAGGCCGTAGATGGTGGTGTTGTACTGGTCGTGCGAGCGCAGGGTCTGCAGCAGCAGGCGTCCCTCGGGCAGGTGCGGGTACTCCACGGGGGCGGCGGTGAAGTTGGCCTTGCCGGTGGCGGTGGGGAACCGGCGTTCGTCGCGCGGGGCGTGCGGCAGGGCGAACCCGCCGGGGTGGGCGACGCGGGTGTTGAAGTCCTCGAAGCCGGGGATGACGCGTGCGATGCGGTCGCGGACGGTGGCGTAGTCCTTCTCGAACTCCTCCCACGGGACGCGGCTGTTCGTGCCGAGGACCCGTCGGGCGAGCCGGCAGACGATCGCGGGCTCGGACAGCAGGTGGGTGCCGGCCGGTTCGAGGCGTCCGCGGGAGGCGTGCACCATGCCCATGGAGTCCTCCACGGTCACGAACTGCTCGCCGCTGTCCTGGAGGTCGCGTTCGGTGCGGCCGAGCGTCGGCAGGATCAGGGCCCGCGCGCCGGTGACGGCGTGCGAGCGGTTCAGCTTGGTCGACACGTGGACCGTGAGCCGTGCGCGGCGCATCGCGGCCTCGGTGACCTCGGTGTCGGGGGAGGCGGACACGAAGTTGCCGCCCATCGCGAAGAACACCTTCGCGCGGTCGTCGCGCATCGCGCGGATGGCCTCGACGACGTCGTAGCCGTGTTCGCGCGGGGGCGCGAACCCGAACTCCCGCTCCAGGGCGTCGAGGAAGGCCGGTGCGGGCCGTTCGAAGATGCCCATGGTGCGGTCGCCCTGCACGTTGGAGTGGCCGCGGACCGGGCAGACGCCGGCGCCGGGCCGTCCGATGTTGCCGCGCAGCAGCAGGAGGTTGACGACCTCGCGGATGGTCGGCACGGAGTGCTTGTGCTGGGTGAGGCCCATCGCCCAGCACACGATGGTCCGTTCGGAGTCGAGGACCATCCGCAGCGCCCGCTCGATCTCCTCGCGGGTGAGTCCGGTGGCGGTGAGGGTCTCGTCCCAGTCGGCGTCGCGGGCGGCGGCGGCGAACTCCTCGTAGCCGTGGGTGTGTTCGCGGATGAAGGTCTCGTCGACGGCGCCGGAGGCGGGGTCGCGTTCCTGTTCGGCGAGGATCAGCTTGTTCAGCAGCCGGAACAGGGCCTGGTCGCCGCCGATGCGGATCTGCAGGAACAGGTCGGTGAGCGCGGCGCCGCGGAGCATGCCCTGTGCGGTCTGCGGGTTCTTGAAGCGCTCCAGCCCGGCCTCGGGCAGCGGGTTGACGCTGATGACCTTGGCGCCGCCGGCCTTGGCCTTCTCCAGCGCGGAGAGCATGCGGGGGTGGTTGGTGCCGGGGTTCTGGCCGGCCACGATGATCAGGTCGGCCCGGTAGAGGTCCTCCAGCAGGACGCTGCCCTTGCCGATGCCGATGGTCTCGTTGAGGGCGGAACCCGAGGACTCGTGGCACATGTTGGAGCAGTCGGGGAGGTTGTTGGTGCCGAACTCGCGGGCGAACAGCTGGTACAGGAAGGCGGCTTCGTTGCTGGTGCGGCCGGAGGTGTAGAAGAGGGCCTCGTCGGGGGAGGCGAGCGCGGTGAGTTCCTCGGCGACGATGTCGAAGGCGCGTTCCCAGGTGACCGGTTCGTAGTGGTCGCCGCCCTCGGGCAGGTACATGGGGTGGGTCAGCCGGCCCTGCTGGCCGAGCCAGTAGCCGCTGCGGCTGGCGAGGTCGGTGACGGAGTGCGCGGTGAAGAACTCCGGGGTCACCCGGCGCAGGGTGGCCTCCTCGGCGACGGCCTTGGCGCCGTTCTCGCAGAACTCGGCGGTGTGCCGGTGCTCGGGTTCGGGCCAGGCGCAGCCGGGGCAGTCGAAGCCGTCCTTCTGGTTGACGCGCAGCAGGGTCAGGGCGGTCCGCTTCACGCCCATCTGCTGCTGGGCCATGCGCAGGGTGTGGCCGATGGCGGGGAGTCCCGCGGCGGCGTGCTGCTTCCCGGTGACCTGCGGTGCGTCCTGGACCGGGTCACCCTGGGGCGGCTTCGTCGCCATCGCACGCTCTCCTCACGGCTGCGTAGGGGTACGTCTTCGATCCTCGCACGGGTCGGTGACGGCGTCCGGTGCGGGGGGCGACGCGGGCCGCAAGCGAAGTGTGCGCGCGAGCGGTGGCGGTCGGGGCACCGGCCGCGGGCGGCTCCGACTGTCAGTGGGGCGTGGCAGGATCGGGGACGTGGCAGAGACAGCAGCGAAGAAGACCGAGACGAACCCCGGCGGCAGCCGTCCGCGGCTGATGCTCATGGACGGGCACTCCCTTGCGTACCGCGCGTTCTTCGCGCTGCCCGCGGAGAACTTCACGACCGCGACGGGGCAGCCGACGAACGCCGTCTACGGCTTCTCGTCGATGCTGGCGAACACGCTGCGCGACGAGGCGCCCACGCATTTCGCGGTCGCCTTCGACGTGTCCCGCAAGACGTGGCGGTCCGAGGAGTTCACCGAGTACAAGGCGAACCGCTCCAAGACCCCGGACGAGTTCAAGGGGCAGGTCGAGCTGATCGGCGAGGTGCTGGACGCGATGAACGTGTCGCGTTTCGCGGTCGACGGCTTCGAGGCCGACGACGTGATCGCCACGCTCGCCACCCAGGCCGAGGCCGAGGGCTTCGAGGTGCTGATCGTCACCGGCGACCGGGACTCCTTCCAGCTGGTCAGCGAGCACACCACGGTGCTGTACCCGACGAAGGGTGTGTCGGAGCTGACCCGGTTCACTCCGGAGAAGGTCTTCGAGAAGTACGGGTTGACGCCGACGCAGTACCCCGATTTCGCGGCCCTGCGCGGTGACCCGTCCGACAACCTGCCCGGTATCCCGGGGGTGGGGGAGAAGACCGCCGCGAAGTGGATCAACCAGTTCGGTTCGTTCGCCGAGCTGGTCGAGCGGGTCGAGGAGGTCAAGGGCAAGGCGGGGCAGAACCTCCGGGACCATCTGGAGGCGGTCAAGCTGAACCGTCGCCTGACCGAGATGGTGCGCACGGTGGAGCTGCCGAAGGCGGTCACCGACCTGGAGCGGGCCGCGTACGACCGCAAGGCGCTGGCGATGGTCCTGGACACGCTGGAGATCCGCAACCCGTCGCTGCGGGAGCGGCTGCTGGCCGTGGACCCGGGTGCCGAGGAGGCAGAGGAGGCGCCGGTCGTAGCGGAGGGCGTGGAGCTGGACGGCACGGTCCTGGGCACGGGTGAGCTGGCGCCGTGGCTGGCCGGGCACGGTGACGGTCCGCTCGGTGTCGCCACCGTCGACACCTGGGCGCTGGGTGCCGGGTCGGTCGCCGAGGTGGCGCTGGCCGCGGCGGGCGGTGCGGCGGCCTGGTTCGACCCGTCGCAGCTGGACGAGGCCGACGAGACGGCGTTCGCTGCGTGGCTGGCCGACGCCGGCCGGCCGAAGGTCTTCCACAGCGTCAAGGGCGCGATGCGGGTCTTCGCCGAGCACGGCTGGACCGTGGCGGGCGTGAGCATGGACACCGCTGTGGCCGCGTACCTGGTCAAGCCGGGGCGTCGCTCGTTCGACCTGGACGCGCTGTCCCTGGAGTACCTCCACCGTGAGCTGGCGCCGGCCGCCGCGGCCGACGGGCAGCTCGCCTTCGGTGCCGACGAGGGCGCGGAGGCCGAGGCGCTGATGGTGCAGGCCCGCGCGGTCCTGGACCTGGGGGAGGCGTTCGAGAGCCGGCTTCAGGAGGTCGGCGCGGCCGATCTCCTGCGGGACATGGAGCTGCCGACCTCCGCGCTGCTGGCCCGGATGGAGCGGCACGGCATCGCCGCGGACCGGGCGCACCTGGAGGCGATGGAGCAGATGTTCGCGGGCGCCGTGCAGCAGGCGGTGAAGGAGGCGCACGCGGCTGCCGGGCACGAGTTCAACCTCGGTTCGCCCAAGCAGCTCCAGGAAGTCCTCTTCGGTGAGCTGGGGCTGCCGAAGACGAAGAAGACCAAGACCGGCTACACCACCGACGCCGACGCGCTGGCCTGGCTGGCCGGCCAGACCGACAACGAGCTCCCGGTGATCATGCTCCGGCATCGTGAGCAGGCGAAGCTGCGGGTCACGGTCGAGGGCCTGATCAAGACGATCGCCGCGGACGGCCGTATCCACACCACGTTCAACCAGACGGTCGCCGCGACCGGCCGGCTCTCCTCGACCGACCCGAACCTGCAGAACATCCCCGTCCGTACGGACGAGGGCCGCGCGATCCGCCGGGGCTTCGTCGTCGGCGAGGGCTTCGAGTCCCTCATGACGGCCGACTACAGCCAGATCGAGCTGCGGGTGATGGCGCACCTGTCCGCCGACGCGGGCCTGATCGAGGCGTTCACCTCCGGGGAGGACCTGCACACCACGGCCGCCTCCCAGGTCTTCGGCGTCGAGCCGGCCGCGGTGGACGCGGAGATGCGCCGCAAGATCAAGGCGATGTCGTACGGCCTGGCGTACGGCCTGTCGGCGTTCGGTCTCTCCCAGCAGCTGAACATCGAGGCGGGCGAGGCCCGCGCCCTGATGGACGCCTACTTCGAGCGCTTCGGCGGCGTACGGGACTATCTGCGCCGGGCGGTCGACGAGGCCCGGGCGACGGGCTACACGGCGACGCTCTTCGGCCGCCGCCGCTACCTCCCCGACCTCAACAGCGACAACCGGCAGCGCCGGGAGGCGGCCGAGCGGATGGCGCTGAACGCGCCGATCCAGGGCACGGCTGCCGACATCGTCAAGATCGCGATGCTGAAGGTCGACGAGGCGCTGCGCGCGGCGGACCTGAAGTCCCGCATGCTCCTCCAGGTCCACGACGAAATCGTCCTGGAGATCGCCCCGGGCGAACGCAAGCAGGCGGAAACACTGGTCCGAGACCAGATGTCCACGGCAGTGACCCTGGACGTCCCCCTGGGAGTCTCGGTGGGCGACGGCCCCAACTGGGAATCAGCGGCCCACTAGCCCCCGTAGGGGCGCGGGACCCTCCGCGCCCCTACGGCTCTTCACATCTCAGGCGAACACATACCCCGCCAGGGGCGCGGGGCTGTATCGATCTGCGGCTTCCGCCGCGCGGGCGGGAC
Organism: Streptomyces sp. NPDC000983; assembly: GCF_040299205.1. Lineage (NCBI taxonomy): Bacteria > Bacillati > Actinomycetota > Actinomycetes > Kitasatosporales > Streptomycetaceae > Streptomyces > Streptomyces sp. NPDC000983. The sequence continues at coordinate 194,944 of NZ_JBEPBM010000010.1, forward strand.
CAGTCACAGTGGTCCCGCACCCGACTACGGCCCCGCAGGCACCACCTCGCTGTGCCAACGGCCCGAAAGAACCCCAGGCGCACACCATCTCCCCCAGGGGCGCGGGGCTGTATCGATCTGCGGCTTCCGCCGCGCGGGCGCGACAAGCCACAGCGCTCCCGCACCCCACCACGGCCCCGCAACCCCGCGCCCACACGAGTTCCGCCACCTGCCATGGGCGGAGCTCACCGCAACGCGGGCTCCGAATCCGCCCCCGGCGCGGCCACCGGCGCCGGTGCCGGACGCCACACCCTGACCCCCACCGCATACACCAGCACCCCCACCACCAGCCCCGCCCCCGCCCCGAAGCACAGGGTAGGAATCAGCTCCCAGGGCTTGGCGCGCGAGCCCCAGTACTCCCACCACCGCTCGGCCCGCAGCACCGCACACACCGCCGCACACCCGAGCAGCACCGCCCCGCCCACCCACCGGTCCCGCGAGGACAGCACGGGGATCCCCGCACCCACGACCCCCGCCGGCACCCGCCGCAGCGCCACCACGAGGAACCCCCCGATGACGACGGCCGCCACGGCCGACCCCCCGTACTGGAGGTACCAGTACAGCGGCCACCCCGCGAACTCGTCACCGAGGACGGGAAAGAGCCGCATCCCCCACCGGTCGAGATGGGTGAAGGCGTCCCACACGACGTGGGTCAGCGCACCGACCACCGCGGAGACGTACCAGCGTGCGACCAGTTCCGGCCGCACACGCGCGCGAGGCGCACCGCAGCGCAGCAGCGCGGCGACCCTGCCCCGCCGCCCCGGCGGCAGCAGCGCCACGAGAGGTTCACGGATCAGCAGCCAGAGCCCCACCAGCGCCCAGGCGAGGGCGACATCGACCGTGAACACGCCCACGAGGGAGTGCGTGACGTCACCGAACTCCATCGCGCCGGGTACCGCGCTGGCCGCGTAATAGGTGAGGTCGGGGCCGAAGGACCCGGCGACGAGGACGGCCGGAACGAGCCGCCCGCGGCCGCTTCCGTCGGTGCGTACGGCGGGCAGCACCGCCGCCGCGTGGCTGAGCGTGAACGGCACCGGGGCTCCTCGCCGAGACAGTCGTGGACGGGCCCAGTATCACGTATGGACAAGTGGTGAACTGCGGTCACGAACGGGTGCCCGTGGCGGTGAAGTTGTCGTAGGGTCGCTTGGGTTGGCGCGCGGGGAGCGTGGCCGACACAGGGACAAAGCCGGACGGATGGTCGCGGGCGACGGCCGAACGGCTGGGCGGGCGCAACCCCTTGGGCGGGTCGTTCGTCAGAACAGGGCGACGGGACAGACCAGGACGGGCGCTCGGGCGTCCACGGGAGGGGTTCACTTTATGTCGGCGCAATTCGGCAGGAGGCTGTACAAGGGTGCGGCCACCGCCGCCGTGGCCGCGTTGGCGGTCGCGGCGCTGTCCGGTTCGCAGGCTCCCGGGGTGACGGTCGACGACCAGGGCAGACGGACCGCGTCCGACGCCCAGCCGTCCCCGGAGGAAGCCGCCGACAGCGCGACCGGCAACTCGCCGTACTACACGGACCTCCCGCCGCTGGACAGCCCCAAGCCCTCGCCGAGCGCGGGCGGGACGGGCGGCACCGGCGCCGGTTCCGACTCCGGTATCCCGGCGACGGTCCTGGACGCCTATCAGCAGGCCGCCGCCTCGCTCCAGGAGTCCAAGCCCGGCTGCAACCTCCCCTGGGAACTCCTCGCCGCGATCGGCCACGTCGAGTCCGGGCACGCCCGCGGCGGGAAGGTGAACGCCGACGGCACCACGACCTCGCCGATCCTCGGCCCGCAGCTCAACGGCAACGGCTTCGCGAACATCGGCGACACCGACGGCGGCGCCTACGACGGCGACAGCGCCTTCGACCGGGCCGTGGGGCCGATGCAGTTCATCCCGTCGACGTGGGAGTGGGCGGGCCGCGACGGCAACGGCGACGGCGAGAAGGACCCCAACAACGTCTACGACGCCGCGCTCTCGGCCGGCCACTACCTGTGCCGCTTCGGCTGGGACCTGTCCGACCCCTCCGACCTGCGGAGCGCGATCCTCAGCTACAACAACTCCACGGACTACCTGAACACGGTCCTGGCGTGGCTGGAGCACTACCGCAAGGGCGTCGACGAGATCCCCGACGGCACCGGCACCGTTCCCGGCGGCCGCAGCGACGACTCCGACGGGGCGCGGACCTCGCCGTCGCCGCAGCCGGAGCCCCCGGCGTCCTCGCCGCCGCCCGCGAACGGCGGTACGCCGTCGCCGGAGCCGCCGACGAGCCCGCCCGGCACAACCCCGCCGCCCACGCCGCCCCCGTCGACGACTCCGCCCACCCCCACCGACACGGTGCAGCGGCTGGAGGACGCCGACACGGCCGTGCTCTCGGCGATGGCGGGCGACGCGTTCGGCGAGCGGATCAGCACCCGGGCGGAGACCTCGGCCGGCAAGGGCGTCGCCAAGGTGCGGATCCGTTTCACCATCGTCGGCGACACCGACGCGGTGTTCACGGGCGGCGAGAAGTACGCCACCGCGCTGACCGACAGCGCCGGCACGGCCGTGGCTCCCGCGCTGAAGGCGGGCGAGGAGACCGGCGAGTTCATCGTCCGTACCACCGTGGTGGGCCGTTCGGTGCCCGGTCTCGACTACACGGCCACGGTCACCGAACGCGCCGCCGACGCCCTCACCCGCACCACGGAGACCGAGCTGACGTGCGTGCCGGGCGGCGAGTTCGCCGAGCAGGTGGAGGTGAAGGCCACCTACGAGGGCGCCGTCGCGGACCGGGTCGCGGCCACCGCCACCCTGATCACCTCGGCCGAGGACGCCGCGGAGAACGACAAGGGCCCCTACTTCAAGGACGCCGACGGCAACCCCGTGCGCGCCCTGACCGGCCTGGAGACCGACGCCGACGGTGTGCTCAAACTGCCGAAGCTGTACGCCGACGACACCGAGGGCACGTTCCTGCTCCGCATCAACACCGCGGGCGGCGCCACGCTCACGGTCGAACTGACCGTGGCCGAAGCCGAGACCGAGACCGAGGCCGGGACGCCCGAGCCGTCGCCGAGCACCGGCGCGTAACCCCCGTACCACCGCCCGACGGCGCTCCTCCCGGTGGAGGGGCGCCGTCGTCGTGTGCGACGTGTTCTCATCTCGTCCGCCCGTTGCTACGGTGCCAGATCTGACGATGTATCAGCTCCGGCCCGTGGGGAGGCACCCGTGCGCGCCCTGATCGCCGCCGCGACCGGCCTCGCCGTCGCACTCGCCCTGGTGTTCACGCTCACCGCGCTCGGCTCGCCGACCGGCGAGACCTCCCCGAAACCGCTGCTGACGACGGTGCCCGCACACCCGTAACCGCCCGGGAGGGAGGCCGAGATGCGCCGCAAGGCCAGTCTGATCCTGCTCGCCTGCGCCGTGTTCTGCGCCGCGCTGTCCCCGATGCTGCGCTGGTACGCCTTCCCGCGCCTGGCCAAGATCCCCGCGAACCAGTACCAGGACATGGTCCTGGAGGCCAGGGACGCCACCCTCCTCGACTACGGCACCATGAAGGCCCGGAAGGTCTCCAAGGTCACCATCGTGCAGACCCTCAAGGGCAACGTGGAGGCCTCCGAACGCATCGAACGCACCGCGGGCCGCGACGTGGTCGTCTGGGACGGCCTCTCCTACGTCGAGGGCCCCGACGGCGAGATGGTCTCCAGCATCCCCGAGCGGTACATCTTCGACGCCCACACCCAGGAGCCCGTCCACGCCGCCGGCGAGATGGTCGACGGGGACCCGGTGCGCCGCGAGGGCATCGAGTTCAAGTGGCCCTTCCTGACGGAGAAGCGCGACTACGAGTACTTCGACGCCCAGACCCGCACCTCCGCGCCCATCCACTACCGGGGCACCGAGGACTTCCGCGGCGTCGAGGTCTACTACTTCGAACAGACCGTCCCGTGGACCGAGGTGCCCTACCCCGAGAAGCTGCCCGTCGAGGGCATCACCCCCGAGTCCCTCGCCGACACCGGCACCACCCGCTGGTACACCACCGTCCGCAGGTTCTGGGTCGAACCCCTCACCGGCGCCCCCGTCTACGGCGAGGAGATCCACAAGGAGGAACTGCGCGGCGGCACCCTCCTCGGGGACCGCGACAAGGTCACCGCCTTCGCCGGCCACGTCAAGATGCGCGAGGACTACATCGACCACACCGTCGACCTGGTCAAGTCCAACCGCACCCTCATCCTGCTGCTGACGTCCTACCTGCCCTGGGGATTCCTCGTCCTCGGCGTCGGCCTGCTCGCCCTCGCCCTCTGGCTGGAGGCCCGCGGCCGCCACCCCGACGACCCCACCCCCACCCAGGCCACCGAACCCGAACCGGCCAACGCCTGAGCACCGCCCCCGGCGCCCCGGCTCAGCCCGCGCCCCCCTCGCGCCGGGCGCGGGCCGCCGTGTGCCGGGTCGGCTCCGCCGTCGCCGGGTCCTCGGGCCACGGATGCTTCGGGTACCGCCCCCGCAGCTCGGCCCGCACCCCCCGGTAGCCGTCCTTCCAGAAGGACGCCAGGTCGGCGGTGACCGCCGCCGGGCGGCCCGCGGGGGACAGCAGATGCACCAGCACCGGCACCCCCGCCAGCGACGGCGACTCGTGCAGACCGAACATCTCCTGCAACTTCACCGCCAGCACGGGCCGCTCCGGGTCGCCGTAGTCGACACGGATCCGGGACCCGCTGGGCACGGTGAGCCGCTCGGGCGCCAGCTCGTCCAGCCGCGCCGCCTGCCCCGACGCCCAGGGCAGCAGCCGGACCAGGCACGCGCCCGCGTCGATCCGCGCCAGGTCCGCCCGCCGCCGTGCCCGGCCCAGCTCCGGCTCCAGCCACTCCGCCGCGCGCGCGTGCAGCGCGTCGTCGGACACGTCCGGCCACGGCTCGCCCAGCCGCGCCCGCAGGAACGCCAGCCGCTGCCGCAGCACGACCGCGTCCGGCGACCACCGCAACAGCCCCGGCCCCTCCCGCCGCAACCCCTCCACCAGCGCATCGCGTACGAGGGCGGGGTCGGCGTCCCCGAGCGGGCGCACCGTCAGCTCGATCGCGCCCAGCCGCTCCACCCGGCGCGCGACGACGTCCCCGTCGGCCCAGCGGACCTCCTCGCCCTCCGCGTACAGCGCGGCGGCGGCCGTACGGGCCGTGTCCTCGTCCAGTACGGCGGCGAGCCGCACGCGCGCGTGCCCCTGGCCGACCGGGCGGTCCGCGACGGCGACCGCGAGCCAGGGCGCCCCGCGCAGCGGCGAGCCCTCCGCCAGCTCCGCCCGGGTGCCGGACGCCATCAGCACCGAGCCGCCCTCGACCCGGCCCACCCGCTCCGGGAACGCCAGCGCGGCCACGGCCCCCGCCAGGGCGTCGTCGCCCTCCCGCGCGGCGGAGTCCCCGTGGGCGGCCCGCAGCCGCCGCACCTCCTTGCGCCACCGAGCCGTGTAGGCGTCGCCGCCGTGCCGGGCCCTGCGCAGGGCCGCCGCGAGATCGTCGCCGTACTCGCGCGGTGCCTCCTCCGACAGCAGCGCCACCGCCTCGGCGCCCGCGCCGGAGGTGTCCAGCAGCGCCCGCCCCAGCCGGGGGTGCAGCCCGAGCCCGGCCAGCCGGGTGCCCCGCTGCGTGCTCCGCCCCGACGCGTCCACCGCGCCGATCGCCGACAGCACCGAGCGGGCCGCCGCCATCGCCCCCGCCGGCGGCGGGTCCAGCAGGGCCAGACCGGCCGCCGACGGGTCGCCCCAGCACGCCGTCTGCAGAGCGAACGCCGTCAGGTCGGCCACCTTGATCTCGGGGGAGGGGGACCGCGGCAGCCGGATGTCCTCCGCCTCCGTCCAGCAGCGGTACACCACGCCGGGCGCCTCCCGCCCGGCCCGGCCCGCCCGCTGCCGTCCCGCCGCCTGGGAGGCCCGCACGGTCGTCAGCGCGCTCAGCCCGCGCGCGTGGTCGACCCGCGGCTCCCGCGCCAGCCCCGCATCCACCACCACCCGCACCCCGGGAACCGTCAGGGACGACTCCGCCACGGACGTCGCCAGGACCACCCGGCGTCCCGACCCGGGCGCCAGCACCGCGTCCTGCACGGCCGCCGGAGCCCGCCCGTGCACCTGGAGCACCTCCACCCCGCCCGGGTCGCCCAGCAGCCCCGCCACCCGCGCGATCTCCCCGACGCCCGGCAGGAAGCACAGCACGTCACCGTCGTGCTCGGCGAGCGCCCGCCGCACCACCGACGCCACATGCGCCAGCAGCGCCGGATCGACCCGCATGCCGTGCGGAGGCCGCACCGGGCGCGACGGCGGCGCCCACACCACCTCCACCGGATGGGAGACGCCCTGCGCCTCCACCACCGGCGCGCCGCCCAGCAGCCGCGCCCAGCCCTCCGCGTCGGTCGTCGCCGACGCGGCCACCAGCCGCAGCTCCGGCCGCAGCGCCTGCCGTACGTCCCACAGGAACGCCGCCGCCGTGTCCGCGTCCAGATGCCGCTCGTGGCACTCGTCGAGGATCACGACGTCCACCCCGGCCAGCTCCTGGTCCCGCTGGAGACGCTGGAGCAGCACACCCGTCGTGACGACCTCCACGCGCGTGCGTGGGCCGACCACCCGCTCCCCGCGCACCGTGTGGCCGACGCTGTCGCCGGGCCTCTCGCCCAGCAGCCACGCCATCCGGCGGGCGGCGGCCCGGGCGGCGATCCGGCGCGGCTCCGCCACGAGGACCCGCCGCGCGGGCGCGGCCCCGTCGAGCAGGCCCGCGAGCGCGAGCGGGACGAGGGTCGTCTTGCCGGTGCCCGGCGGCGCCACCAGAACCGCGGTGCCCTGCGCGTCCAGGGCGCCGGCCAGGCCGGGGAGGGCGCCGCGCACCGGAAGGGCGTCCAGCGCGTCGTGGCGGATCACACCTCAGTCCCGTACGCAGACGAAGATCGCCGTGCCCGGGATCAGGTTTCCGCGCAGCGGGGACCAGCCGCCCCACTCCGAGGTGTTCCAGGCCGGCCACTCCGGCTCCACCAGGTCGACCAGGCGGAAACCGGCCGCCACGATGTCCCGGACCCGGTCGCCGACCGTCCGGTGGTGCTCCACGTACACCGCGCCGCCCGACTCGTCCTGCTCGACGTACGGCGTGCGGTCGAAGTAGGAGGCGGCCAGCGTCAGGCCCTCGGGGCCGGGCTCGTCCGGGAACGCCCAGCGGATCGGGTGGGTCACCGAGAAGACGAACCGGCCGCCCGGACGCAGCACCCGGCGCACCTCGCGCAGCACCTGCACCGGGTCCGCGACGAACGGCAGCGCCCCGTACGCCGAGCACGCCAGGTCGAAGGAGGCGTCGGCGAAGGGCAGGGCGCCCGCGTCGGCGCAGACCAGCGGGAAGCCGCCGCCGATCCGCAGGGCGTGCTGGAGCTGGCGGTGGGAGAGGTCCAGGGCGACGGAGCGGGCGCCCTGCGCGGCCAGCCAGCGCGCGCACTGGGCGGCGCCGGCGCCGATCTCCAGGACGTCTTGGCCCTTCAGCTCCTCCGGCGGCCCGAGCAGCTCCGCCTCCACCTCGTCCAGGCCCTCGGGGCCCCACACGAAGCGGTCGTCGCCGAGGAAGGTGCCGTGCTCGACCTGGTAGTCGTCCGCGTTGCGGTCCCACCAGCCGCGGTTGGCGCGGGAACTCTCCGCGACGCCGGCGGTACGCCGGGTGGCCTCCGGCTCGGCTTCGGGCCCAGCGGCGGTCTCGTTGGATACGGACTCTTGGATGATCGGCTCCCTCGTCGTACTCTTCCGTCCAACCCGTCGCGGCGGCTGTCACGAAAGGGGCGCTGTCACGCGCGCGTGGCCTCGTGAGACAGGTTTTGTGCCGGGATTGCGGCGATCCGCCCCGGGTGTGCGGCTTCGCGCATTGACCCTGCCCGGCTGCCCCCGTATGCTACAAGTTGCGCTGCGGGCCTGCGCACCTCAGACCTAGCAGGCTGCGCTCGCATCTGTTGTATGTCCCCTCGGTTCTCGAGGCGTCTTCCCCGGTTCGCCGGAGAGGCGCTTCCTTGGCTGTCCGGCTTCTGCAGAGCGATACGGGCTCCCGGCGTAGCAGTACCTACGACTTCAATGTCCGTACCGGAGCCCTTTCCCACATGACGAGCAGCACCGAGACCACCGCCACCACCCCGCAGGTTGCGGTCAACGACATCGGTAACGAGGAAGCCTTCCTCGCCGCTATCGACGAGACGATCAAGTACTTCAACGATGGCGACATCGTCGACGGCGTCATCGTCAAGGTTGACCGGGACGAGGTTCTCCTCGACATCGGTTACAAGACCGAAGGTGTCATCCCGAGCCGCGAGCTCTCGATCAAGCACGACGTCGACCCCAACGAGGTCGTCGCCGTCGGTGACGAGATCGAGGCCCTGGTCCTCCAGAAGGAGGACAAGGAAGGCCGCCTGATCCTCTCGAAGAAGCGCGCCCAGTACGAGCGCGCCTGGGGCACCATCGAGAAGATCAAGGAAGAGGACGGCATCGTCACCGGTACCGTCATCGAGGTCGTCAAGGGTGGTCTCATCCTCGACATCGGCCTCCGTGGCTTCCTCCCGGCCTCCCTGGTCGAGATGCGCCGCGTCCGCGACCTCCAGCCCTACGTGGGCAAGGAGCTCGAGGCGAAGATCATCGAGCTGGACAAGAACCGCAACAACGTGGTCCTGTCCCGCCGTGCCTGGCTGGAGCAGACCCAGTCCGAGGTCCGCCAGACGTTCCTCACCACCCTCCAGAAGGGTCAGGTGCGCTCCGGCGTCGTCTCCTCGATCGTCAACTTCGGTGCCTTCGTGGACCTGGGTGGCGTCGACGGTCTGGTCCACGTCTCCGAGCTCTCCTGGAAGCACATCGACCACCCCTCCGAGGTTGTCGAGGTCGGCCAGGAAGTCACCGTCGAGGTCCTCGACGTCGACATGGACCGCGAGCGTGTCTCCCTGTCGCTGAAGGCGACCCAGGAAGACCCGTGGCAGCAGTTCGCCCGGACCCACCAGATCGGCCAGGTCGTGCCCGGCAAGGTCACGAAGCTGGTTCCGTTCGGTGCGTTCGTCCGCGTGGACGAGGGCATCGAGGGTCTGGTCCACATCTCCGAGCTGGCCGAGCGCCACGTGGAGATCCCGGAGCAGGTCGTCCAGGTCAACGACGAGATCTTCGTCAAGGTCATCGACATCGACCTCGAGCGTCGTCGCATCAGCCTCTCGCTGAAGCAGGCCAACGAGGCCTTCGGTGCCGACCCGGCCACGGTCGAGTTCGACCCGACCCTGTACGGCATGGCCGCGTCCTACGACGACCAGGGCAACTACATCTACCCCGAGGGCTTCGACCCCGAGACCAACGACTGGCTCGAGGGCTACGAGACCCAGCGGGAGACGTGGGAGCACCAGTACGCGGAGGCCCAGACCCGCTTCGAGCAGCACCAGAAGCAGGTCATCAAGTCCCGTGAGGCCGACGAGGCCGCTGCCGCCGAGGGCGGCGAGGCTGCCGCTCCGGTCGCTTCCGGTGGTGGCTCGTACTCCTCCGAGGGTGCGGACAACTCCGGCGCGCTTGCCTCCGACGAGGCGCTTGCCGCGCTTCGCGAGAAGCTCGCGGGTGGGCAGAGCTGAACGCTGACCGCTGAGGTTTAGCAGGTCACTGAGGGGCCGTACCTTTTGAGGTGCGGCCCCTCTGGCGTGCCCGGGGTGTGCGGGTTGTTGGCCGGGTCGCCGCCGGTGGGGGTTCTCGCGCAGTTCCCCGCGCCCCTGGGGGGTGGGGGGGCTGAGGGGTGTGGGGTCGGGTGGCGGCCGGTGGGGGCTTGTCGCACAGTTCCCCGCGCCCCTTGGGGGTGGGGGCTTGGCGTGCAGTTCCTCGCGCGCCTTCGGGGGGAGTTGGGGGGCTCTGGGAATTTTTGGACTGGGGAATGGGGCTGCTCCGGGGCGTGTTGTTCCGTACGGACACGAGGAGGAGCGGTCACTGTGCTTGATCCGCAGGGTTTGTACGCATGGGAGCCGAAGGGCCTGGCCGTCGTCGACATGGCGCTGGCGCAGGAGTCGGCCGGTCTTGTCATGCTCTACCACTTCGACGGATACATCGACGCGGGCGAGACCGGCGACCAGATCGTCGACCGGCTCCTCGACTCGCTGCCCCACCAGGTCGTGGCCCGCTTCGACCACGACCGGCTCGTGGACTACCGGGCCCGCCGCCCGCTGCTGACGTTCAAGCGCGACCGCTGGACCGAGTACGAGGTCCCGGCCATCGAGGTACACCTCGTCCAGGACGCCACCGGCGCCCCCTTCCTGCTGCTGTCCGGGCCCGAACCGGACGTCGAGTGGGAGCGCTTCGCCGCCGCCGTGCAGCAGATCGTGGAGCGGCTCGGCGTCCGCCTGTCCGTGAACTTCCACGGCATCCCCATGGGCGTACCCCACACCCGGCCCGTCGGCCTCACCCCGCACGGCAACCGCACCGACCTCGTCCCCGGGCACCGCAGCCCCTTCGACGAGGCCCAGGTGCCCGGCAGCGCCGAATCGCTCGTCGAGTACCGGCTGATGGAGGCCGGCCACGACGTGCTCGGCGTCGCCGCGCACGTCCCCCACTACATCGCCCGCTCCGCCTACCCCGACGCGGCCCTGACCGTCCTGGAGGCCATCACGGCCGCCACCGGACTCGTCCTCCCCGCCATCGCGCACACCCTGCGCACCGAGGCCCACCGCACCCAGACCGAGATCGACCGCCAGATCCAGGAGGGTGACGAGGACCTGGTCGCGCTGGTGCAGGGCCTTGAGCACCAGTACGACGCGGCGGCCGGCGCCGAATCGCGCGGCAACATGCTCGCCGAGCCCGTGGAGATCCCCTCCGCGGACGAGATCGGCCTGGAGTTCGAGCGGTTCCTCGCGGAACGGGAAGGCGACAACTGACCTCCGGGCGGCAGGCCCTAAGCTCGGGGCATGCTGAAAGTGGGTCTGACCGGTGGGATCGGGGCCGGCAAGAGCGAGGTGTCGCGGCTGCTCGTGGAGTGCGGGGCCGTACTGGTCGACGCCGACCGGATCGCGCGTGAGGTCGTGGCGCCCGGCACCCCCGGGCTCGCCGCCGTCGTGGCGGCCTTCGGCGAGGACATCCTCGCCGCGGACGGCAGCCTGGACCGGCCCCGGCTCGGCTCCATCGTCTTCGCCGACCCCGACCGGCTCGCCGTACTGAACTCGATCGTGCACCCCCTCGTCGGCACCCGCTCCCGCGAACTGGAGGCGGCCGCCGCCCAGGACGCCGTCGTCGTGCACGACGTACCGCTGCTCACCGAGAACGGCCTGGCCGGACTGTACGACCTGGTGATCGTCGTCGACGCGAGCCCCGAGACCCAGCTCGACCGGCTGGTACGGCTGCGCGGGATGACCGAGCAGGACGCCCGGGCCCGCATGGCCGCCCAGGCGACCCGGGAACAGCGCCGCGAGATCGCCGACGTCGTCATCGACAACGACGTACCCCTGGAGAGCCTCCGGCGGCGGGTGCGGGAGGTGTGGGCCGGGCTCGAAACCCGCGCGTCCCGGGCGCCCCAGGAATAGCGGCCCCCCGCCGGGGCGTTGAAGCCCTTCAGTGAGGGAAGGGATGTGCCGTGCCCGAGACCAGCGGATGGACCGGACGTACTCCGGAGACGCATGTCATCGACTTCCGTGCCGCCGAGCACCTGCTCGCCGCACGGGACCCGCGGGGCGCGGTGAAACTGCTCGACGGTGTCATCGCCGCGCACCCCGAGAACACCGCCGCGCGCCTGCTGCGCGCCCGAGCCTTCTTCGCCGCCGCGCAACTGCGGCCCGCGGAGCTGGAGTTCACCATCGTCCTGGAGCGCGAGCCGGACAACGCCTTCGCCCACTTCGCGCTCGCCCGCACCTACGAGCGGCAGGGGCGCGGGGAGCAGGCGCTGCGGCACTTCCGGCTGGCGGCCGCCCTCGACCCCAACCCGCAGTACGTGAAGGCGGCCCGGTTCGAGTCCTGAGCCTCAGGGGCGGTCCTCCGGGGGCAGGTACGGCGGGATGTCCGGGCCCGGCTGGTAGTGCGGGCCCTGCCGGATGTGCCGGACGATGAGGGACAGGTCCACGGCGACGACCAGCGTCAGCACCCCGCAGGCGACGGCCCAGCCGACGCGGTCCGCGAGCGCGAACGCCACCGTGCCGAACACCGCCCACACCAGCCCCCACACGCTCAGCCAGAACCGCGTCCGCAGCGCACTGCGCGCGGTCGTGGGTTCACTGCCCGTACGCATGAGGGACCAGGCCTCCTCCTTCGGAACGTACTCTCCGAAGGCGCGTACACAAAGAGGGGTGTGCCATGGAGTTGCCGGACGCCGACGAGCTGCCCGAGACCCTGATCGACCTCGCCGTGCCCCATGAGGACATCGAGGTCCTGGTCCGCATGCGCCGCCGGGTCACCGACGACCCCGAGCTGAGCCGGTTCCTCGGCGCCTCCGTGGAGGAACTGCTCCGGGACCCGGGGACGGTCGGCGCGGACGTCGAACTGCCCGAGCTGGACTGGCCCGCGGGACCCCTCCAGCGCTGCTTCCCCGTGTACGTGTTCGTCGCCGCCCTGCCGCACACCCGCGCCCACCACCGCGAGCGCGGAATCCCGGACGACGTGAGCCGGCGCACCCTCGCCGACCTCGGCCGGAACATGGCCGGGCACCGCCGCCGGTACGGGCGCACCGGGGTCCAGGCCCCGCGGTGGCTCGTCCGTCACTTCCGCGGGGAGCTGTACCAGCTGGGGCGGCTGCAGTTCGAGCGGGCCCGGCCCGGGGCGCGCACCGGGCGGGTGCTCGCCGCTGCGGGGCTCGACCTGGCGCCGGACGCGCTCTGCCTGAACCTGCACATCCCCGACTTCCACGGACCGCTCACCCCGGCCGCCTGCGACCGGTCCCTGGAGCTGGCCCGGGAGTTCTTTCCGCGGCACTTCCCCGAGGAGGAACACCCGGTCGCGGTCTGCCACTCCTGGCTGCTCGATCCGCAGCTCAAGCGGTACCTCCCGGCCGACTCCAACATCGTCCGCTTCCAGGAACGGTTCCGGACCGGGCGCGAGGACACCGACGAGTCCGACACCGAACCGGTGCGGTTCGTGTTCGGCGACCCCGATCTGCCCGTCGAGGGCCTGCCCCGGCGGACGGCCGTGGAACGGGCGGTGGGCGACCATCTCAGGGCCGGCGGGCACTGGTACATCGGGCACGGCTGGTTTCCGCTCCAGGAGCCGAAACCCGCGTGACGGCGATGAGTTCGGGCGCGGGCGGCGGTCTGTATCCCTGACCGCGACCCACACCGCCGCAACCGGGAGAACCTCATGTCCGAGACCACCGCCCCCCTCGCCGGCCCCGCCTCCGCTCCCGTCATCGCCGAGTCCGCGACCGCGCGGGGGCGCCGCGCCCGGATCGCGCTGCGCGGGCTCCAGATCCTGCTCGCGCTGTTCTTCGCCGTGGCCAGCGCCCTGCCGAAGCTGATCGCGCACTCCAGCGCCGCCGACGCCTTCGACGAACTGGGCTGGGGGAGCGCGGGCATGTACACCATCGGCGCCCTCGAACTCGCCGGAGCCGTCGCCCTGTTGATCCCGGTGCTCCAGTCGGTGGCGGGCATCGCGCTCGGCGCGCTGATGCTCGGCGCGTTCGTCGTGCAGGTCGCCGTGTTCGGCGGGGAGAACGCGGCCACGCCGCTCATCCTGATCGTCCCGCTCGCGCTCGTCGCCTGGGCCCGGCGCGGCCACAACGCGGACCTGCTGCGGCTGCTGCGCCGGGCGTGACCGACGTACGCCGGGTGCCGTCAGCGGGGGCCGGGGCGGCTGCTGCCCTTCTCCAGCGCCCGCAGACGCTCCAGGTCACGCCGGTCCCGCTTGGTCGGGCGGCCGGTGCCGCGGTCGCGGATACCGGCCGGGGCGACGGCCTCGCGGGGCGGGGGCGGCGGGGAGTTGTCGACGTAGCACTGCACCGCCACGGGGGCGCCGACCCGCTTGCGGATCAGGCGCTTGACCACGACGACCCGCTCCCGGCCCTCGTGCCGCAGCCGGACCTCGTCGCCGACGCGCACGGCGTACGCGGGCTTGACCCGCTCGCCGTTGACCCGCACATGGCCGCCCTTGCAGGCGGTGGCGCCCATCGAACGGGTCTTGATCAGCCGTACCGCCCAGATCCAGCTGTCGATGCGCACGCTCTCACCGGACCGCGGCCCGGCCGCCTCCGCGGCGGCCGTGTCGGCGGCGGCCGTGTCGGGTGCCTCCGCGGCGTCGGGTGTCGGCGCGGTGCGCTCGTGGTCGTCTGCCGGGGAAGCCTGGGGAGCCGGGGAAGCCATGCTCCGACCTTAGCCCCTGGCCCTCGGCGACGACCCGGCCTTTTCCGGTGGGCCGCCGCGGGCCATCAGGGGCGCCAGACGTACCGCACGTCCGGCTCGCGCTCCTCGTTCGCGCTGCCGTCGGTGCGCTCGACGGCGACGAAGCCGTGACGCTCGTAGAAGCGATGGGCCGGCTTGTTGACCTGGAACGTCCACAGGTTCAGCCCCTGCGGGCTGCGCTCCTTGGCCAGCTCCAGGAACCGGTCGCCGATGCCGCGCCCGCGCCAGTCCGGGTCCAGGTACAGCTGGGAGACCCGCTCGCCGTGCAGGACCATCACCCCGACCAGCCCCTCGGCCGCCTCCGCGACCCAGGTCTCCTGGCGGGGGATGACGAACTCCCGGAAGTGGTCGCGCACTTCGTCGTCGGAGTGGGGCCGGACCACGGTCGGCAGCGCCGCGGCGAAGGACCGCAGCCAGACGTCGGCCACGCCTGCCGCGTCGGCGGAGGCGGCCCGCCTGAGCCGTACCTCGCTCATGAGGCCGGGGTCTTCGGGACGACCGCGGTGGCCGTGATCTCCACCAACTGGCCGGTGTAGCCGAGGCAGGCGACCCCGAGGAGGGTCGAGGAGTGCGGGCCGACGCTCAGTCCGGACGCCTCGACCACCTCCCACACGGAGGACAGCACCGAGGTCTCGGCGCTCACCACGTACACGTCGGTGGACAGGACGTGCGCCAGGTCGCTGCCGATCCCGGCGAGCTGCTCCCGCAGATTGGCGATCACCTGCTCCGCCTGCCGCACCGGGTCACCCTCGCCGACGATCTTCCCCTCGGCGTCCAGCGGTACGGAACCGGCCAGGAACGCGATCTTCGTGCCCGCCTCGACGACGGAGGCGTGCGCGTAGGTGGGCGGAGGGAAGAGCGCGGGGTTGATGACACGCTGGATCACGGCGGCTCCCGGGACGAGGTGACGAACGGCGGACAACCCACCGATCTTCGACCGCGGTCGGCGGCGGCGCATCCGAATTTCCCGCACCGGAGGGCGACGCGGGAAGCGCGGACCCGCGCGGACCCGTGCTGACCCTCGCGGATTCGGTAATCCGGTCGACACCGGCGTGCGCCGCCGCGACCCTGGACCCACTCATGTCGCACACCGCGCACCACGTCCCGAACCGTCACCGGACCGCCCCGCCCTACTGGCCGTGGGGCACAGCGGGCCCCTGCACCGCCCACACCCTCGTGGACCTGCGCCACTCCCACGCCGAGACGACCCGCGCCGCACGCGAGGGCCGCCGCCCCCGCCCCCGGCGGATCGAACGGAGCTTCGCCGCGTACACCTGGCCCCGCGCGCTCGGGCAGCGTCCGGGCGGCCCGTACGAGACACGGGCGAGGGCGGAACTGCGGGCGTTCCGGAGCGCGGCGCTGCGGCGGCTGCGCGCGGCCCCGCCGGGCGCGCTCGACGCGGTGGCCGAGGAACTCGATCACCCACCGACCCGCCACCGCCACCGCGACCTCTGGGAATGCTGACCCGTCTCGCCCGACGGCGCCAGGTCCCCCTCCGACCCAGCCGGGAGCCCCCGTGTCCGACTTCCTCGAACGTGTCGCCGACCGGCTCGCCGGGCTGCCCACGGTGCGGGCGGTGGCCCTCGGCGGGTCGCGTGCGCAGGGCACCGAGCGGCCCGACAGCGACTGGGACCTCGCGGTCTACTACCGCGGTCCCTTCGCCCCCGCCGACCTGCGTGCCCTCGGCTGGGACGGGGAGGTCTCCGAGGTCGGCGGCTGGGGCGGGGGCGTCTTCAACGGGGGCGCGTGGCTGACCGTCGAGGGCCGGCGGGTGGACGTGCACTACCGCGACCTCGACGTCGTGGAACACGAACTGGCCGAGGCCGCCGAGGGGCGGTTCCGGGTGGAAGCCCTGCTGTTCCACCTGGCCGGTATCCCCAGCTACCTGGTCGTCGCCGAGCTGGCGATCAACCGTGTGCTGCGCGGGGACCTGCCCCGGCCGGCCGGGTACCCGGGCGAGCTGCGGCGTACGGCGGCGGAGCGCTGGTACGGCACCGCCCGGGCCACCCTCGCCTACGCCGGGGCCCACCACGCCCGCGCGGGCCGGCGCACCGAGCTGGCCGGGGCCCTCGCCACCGCGGCGGCCCAGACCGGGCACGCGGTGCTCGCGGCGCGCGGGGAGTGGGTGACCAACGAGAAGCGGCTGCTGGAGCGCGCCGGGCTGCGCGGCGTCGACGACATCATCGGATCCCTGGGGGAGGGATCGCCCGAGCTGCTGACACGCGCGGTGGCGGACGCGGGACGACTGTTCGAGCGGGCGATGACGGGGGCTGGGGCGGGTCCTTCCTAGCCGGGGACACCCTCGCCGTCCCCGGCGCGCGAGGACCGCCGTCCTGAACCGCTCGCCGCCGCGGGCGATGTCACGCACGGGAAATACGCCCGTTCCTTGATCGCCCGGTGTGCGATCTACCCTGGGAGGACATCAACGCCCGGCCACCGTCGCCCGAAGGCATCCCGCCCTCGCCCCGACAGGAGCCCCGTGACGCGTTCCCCGTCCGTACTGCCTCTCTGGCTCACCCACGCCTTCCGCGCCCAGCGCGGGCCCGTGCCGTGGAGCGCCGTGATACGCGGCGGGCTGGCCGGCGGGCCGCTCCTGCTCGGCGCCGTCCTCGCAGGTCAACCCGCCTTCGGGGTGGTCGCGGCCATCGCCGCCATGCTCGCCGGGGTCGCCGACCGGCCCGGCAGCCGGCGGGCCGCCGTCACACGGCTCGGAGTGCCCGCGGTCGCCGGGGCGGCCGGACTGGCGATCGGGACCTGGGGCGGGGAGCGGCTCGGAGCGGTCGCCCTGACCCTGCTGCTCACCCTGGTCGCACTGGTCGCCGGGAGCGTCAGCGCCGTCGGCCCCGTCGCCTCCACCGCGGGCACCCAGCTGCTCGTCGCCTCCGCGATCGGCGCCGGGATGCCACTGCCCGGCACGGAATGGCAGCGCGGGCTCGCCTATCTGGCCGGCGCCGGATGGCTGCTCGCGCTGCGGCTGGCGCTGCCCGGCCCGGGATCCTTCGCCGGAGACTTCCGCTTCGACGGGGAACGGCAGGCCGTCGCCGCCGTCCACGACGCGATCGCCGCGCTCCTCGACGCCGCGGGCACGGACGGCGCCCCCGCCCGGCGCGCCGCGCTCACCGCCGCCCTCGACCACGCGCAGGACGCCCTCGACGGACCCCGGCTGCGGCGGTACGCCTCCTCCTCCGCGGAACGCCGGCTGCACGCCCAGTACGCGGCCGCGCTCCCGCTCGCGGAGGCCGCCACCGCGCTGGCCTGGGCCGGGGAGCCGGTGCCGGAACGGGCCGCCGAGGGACCCCGCCGGCTCGCCGCCGCCGTACGGGCGAACACGGTCACCGGGCCGCTGCCGGCGCCCTCCCGGAGCGCGCCCGAGCTGCGGGCCCTCGACGACGCCCTGCTGCGGGCCGCCGAGGCGTTCGACCGGGCCGACGGCGGGGACCTGCACACCCGGCGGCGGTCACCCGGCACGATCCTGCGGACGGTGCTCGGTGGCGGCGGACGGGAGTACGGGCTGCGGGTCGCCCTCTGCTTCGGGGCCGCCGTGGGCTTCGCGCGGCTGCTGCACGGCTCCGGCTGGTACGGGCCGCACACCCACTGGTACTGGCTGCCCGCCACCGCCGTCTTCCTGGTCAAGCCGGACCTCGGGCCGCTGGTGTCCCGGGTGCTGTGCCGGGCCGCCGGCACCGTCCTCGGGGCCGTGCTCTTCGCCGGGTTCGCCGCCGTACTGCCCCGGCCGGAGGGGCTCGTCGCGCTCGTCGCCGTGTGCGGCGCCCTCATTCCCGTGGCCACCCGGCACTTCGCGGCCCAGACCGGGGTCGTGACGGTCCTCGTCCTGGCGCTGGTCATGGTCGGGGGCGAGCCGCAGGCCTCCGTCAGCCGTATCGGGGAGACCCTGCTGGCCTGCGCGATCGTCCTGGTCGTGGGGCATCTGCCGATGCCGGGACAGCGGGGCGGGGGAGTGCGGGCCCGCCTCACGACGGCGGAGCGCGCCGCGCGGGCGTACCTCGCGCACGTACTGCGCGAGGCTGACGGCACCGTCCACCGCGCCACCCGCTGGACCCTGCGCCGCGAGGCGTACCGCACGCTCGCCGAGGCCCGCGCCGCCATCGGCCTGGCCGCCGCCGAACTCCCCGCGCTCGCACGGCACTCGGCGGGCACCGAGAAGGTGGCCGGCACCCTCGAACGGCTCGTCGACACCACCACCGCCTGCGCCGTCCACCTCGACGACTCGGGCCGGATCACCCCCCGCTGCACCCGGCAGCTCACCGGCCTGCTGGACGAACTCGCGGCGCTGCGGGAGCGGGAACAGGGCGTGCGCGAGTACGCCTGAAAAAAATCTTGGCGCCCGGCGATGAGTTGTGTCCCCCGCTGCGGTCAGAACCCCGAACGGACCGCCGTACAGGAGGGGCCCATGGCGCTACCGGAGATCGTCTCGCGTGCTCAATGGCGCGCGGCGCGCGAGGAGTTACTGGTCAGGGAGAAGGCGGCCACGCGTGCGCGTGACGCGCTCAACGCCGAGCGGCGCGGCCTGCCGATGGTCGAGGTCGACACGGAGTACGTCTTCGAAGGGGGCGACGGCAAGGCCACGTTGCTCGACCTCTTCGAGGGACGGCACCAACTCGTCGTCCACCACTTCGTGTTCGCGCCCGAGTGGGAGGCGGGCTGCCCTCGCTGCTCGGCCTTCCTCGACCAGATCGGGCACCTGGCCCATCTGTGGTCCCGCTCCACCTCGTTGGTGGCCGTCTCCCGGGCGCCGTACACCAGGATCCTGCCGTTCAAGGCGAGGATGGGCTGGACGGTGCCCTGGCTCTCCTCCCACGGCAACGACTTCGACCGCGATTTCGAGGTGACCCTGGAGCGTGACGGGGTACCCGAGGAGAGACCCGGTGTGAGCTGCTTTCTCAGGGACCGCGACCGGGTCTTCCACACCTACTCGACGTTCGGGCGCGGACTGGACGGTCTGGGATCGGCCACCAGCCTCCTGGACCTCACCGCGCTGGGCCGGCAGGAGGAGTGGGAGAAACCCGAGGGGCGCGCGTCGACCCTGGGGGCGCTCGCGGGAACCGAACGCGTCCGGTATCACGACGAGTACGAGGACTGAGGCGGAAAGTAACGGAAAACCGGACAAAATTGAGACCCGCCTCACACTCTGCCGTGGCGGGATGTCAACTACGTCTCAGTACCGTCACTTGGCGAGGCGTTCACCCCGTTGTTGGCGTTTAACTCTTCGAGTACGGCGCTACATGGAGGTGCAGGGTGAACGGGCGAACAGTGCTGGGGCGTTTTCCGGCCGGCGGTCCGCGGGGTTCGTGGCCGGCGGAGGAGTTCGCGCAGGCGCGGCGCGGGGAGGGCCTGCCCGCCGAGGTCGTGATGGACCTCGCGACGGACACCTTCCTCGTCATCGTGCGCGGTGACCTGGCCGCCGTCGACGTGGCCGCGTGAGCGCGGGGCGGCGGGTGTCCGGGGCGGGCGCCGGTGAGGTGAACTGCTCGACCTGGAGCGCGTAGCGAGCGCCGCCGGTTACGCGCTGACCTGCCGGGACCAGGAAGGTGTCGTGCCGGTCAGTCGGCACATCGCCAGGTACAGGGGTATCGGCGGGGTGTACGGCACGGCGCCGTCCGGCCGGTGGATCAGCCGCACCTCGTCGGGGACCACCGCGCCCGTCGCGTAGCGGGCCGGCTCGGGCCACTTCAGGGCGTAGTCGGAGTCGGACGGGACGATCCACCACCAGCGGGCCTCGTCGGCGTACACGCATCCGACGTGCGGCAGCCGGGGCAGGATCAGTGCTCCGAGATGAGCGGGGACGGCCACGGCGTCGCATCCCAGCGGCGCGGTCATGCCGTCCGGTACCGCCAGCCGCAGCGGGGCGTCCTCGGGACGCGTCCCGCGGCGGAGCCGGACCAGTGTGTCCAGGCTCAGCACCTGGCCCCTGCCGGACGCGACGCTCACGCGGGCCCCCCGTCCTCGTCGTCGCCGTCGGAGTCCCCGGCGGGTCCGGGCTTCGGCCGGGCTCCCCAGCCCAGGTCGGCCCGCGGTCCGGCGCCGTCGGGCGGGACGTCCTCGCGGGGCTGGTCCGCCCCGCGCGGCAGTTCCGCCCAGACCAGCAGTCCGGGCCCGTGCTCGTGGGCGCCCCAGGCGTGGCAGAGGGCGTCGACGAGGAGCAATCCCCTCCCGTGCTCCTCGTCCCCGCGCTGCCCGGCCGGATGCGGCTCGCCCGGGGCGCACCCCTGGTCGCGCACGGCTATGCGCACCAGATCGTCGCCGTCGTGCAGCTCGCAGACGATGTGCCTGCTCGCGGTGTGCACGATGGCGTTGGTGACGAGTTCGGAGACCACCAGGGCCGCCGTGTCACAGGTGTCCTCGCAGATCGACCAGCCGGTCAGCCGGGCCCTCGTCAGGCGTCTGGCCTGTGCGGGGGAACCCGGATGTGCGGCCAGCTCGAAGCGGAACCGGCGCTCGGACGGCCCCCGCTGGGGGCCGACGGCCGTGGCGGCGCCGAGGCCGAAGGGGCCTGCGGCGTCTGTTCCTAAGGGCGCGGACGGAATCACGCTTGCCACTATCTCCCCGCCGTGAACACTTGGCAAGTGTCACTCTGAAAATTGCAGAGTGCTGTGTGACGCGGTGGATGGCCGTGGCACACTGCTCGCAACAGCATGTGGAACGGCGCCAATTGGGATCGAGGGAGATCCGTCCGGATCTTCGAACAGGTCTTCGAATGGCGCCGTAGGGCTGTCAGGAGTCGCAACGCTGTCGGGAACCATGGGTGGAGGTGGAGGGTGAGCGAGCCGCGGTCCGCGCCGACGGTCGGCCAGGTCGTCCTCGGCCGGCGCCTGCTGGACCTGCGCGAGCGCGCCGGGCTCAAGCGCGAGGAGGCCGCCCGCGTCCTGCGGGTCGCCCCCGCCACCGTCCGCCGGATGGAGATGGCCGAGGTCTCCCTCAAGATCCCGTACCTCCAGCTGCTGCTGAAGGCGTACGGCGTCGCGGACGACGAGGCCGAGGCCTTCGTACAGCTGGCCGAGGAGGCCAACAAGCCCGGCTGGTGGCAGCGGTTCCACGACATCCTGCCGGGCTGGTTCTCCATGTACGTCAGCCTGGAGGGCGCGGCCAGCCTCATCCGGTCCTACGACCCCCACTTCGTACCCGGTCTGATGCAGACCGAGGACTACGCGCGCGGTGTGCTCAGGTCCGGCGCCATCGGCCAGACCAGACCCGACGACATCGAGCGCCATGTGGCGCTGCGCATGCAACGCCAGGACCTGCTCACCCGGCCCGACGCCCCCCGTATGTGGGTCGTGATGGACGAGACCGTGCTGCGCCGCCCGATCGGCGGTCCGGAGGTGATGCGTGCCCAGATCGACCGGCTGCTCGACGTGACGAAGCTGCCCAACGTGACGCTGCAGGTCGCTCCGTTCGAGAGCGGACCGCACCCCGGCACGTACGGGCCCTTCGTGCTGTTCCGATTCGCCATGTCAGAACTGCCGGACATGGTCTACAGCGAGTACCTGACCGGCGCCGTCTATCTCGACGCGCGCCCCGAGGTGGCCACCTACCTCGAGGTCATGGACCGCATGGCGGCGCAGGCCGCTACGGCACATCGCACGAAGGAGATCCTGATGGATCTCCGCAAGGAGCTGTGAATGGATCGCATCAAGCCGCGTCCGCAGGTCTACAACGGCATGCCCGCGCGGGAGTTTGGCAGCGAGGGCTGGCACAAGCCGTGGAGCGGCGGCAACGGCGGCAACTGCCTGGAAGCGATGAAACTGGCCGACGGCCGGATCGCGGTCCGCCAGTCGACCGACCCGGACGGGCCGGCCCTGATCTACACCACCGACGAGATGACGGCCTTCATCGAAGGCGCCAAGGCGGGAGCGGCGGACTTCCTGCTCTCCTGAGGCCCTTGCCCCGCCCCCTGCTCCATCGATTCTGCCGCTCCGTGTCCCGGGTCGGCACGGCTTTCGGGCCGGCACCGCTCCGGGGCACGCCTCCCGTGGTGTTCACGGATCGGGGAAGACCCCGCAGAGCGCGTCCAGCGCCGCCGCGTAGGCGTGTTCGGGCGGGGTCGCGTACCCCACCACCAGGCCGTCGGGGGCGGGCGCGGCCGACTCCGGGTGCTGGGGATGGCGGAACGCGGCGAGCCCGTCCAGCGCCACCCCGAGCCGCCGGGCCCGCTCCACGGTGGCCGCCTCGGTGCCCGGCGGCAGCCGCAGCACCGCGTGCAGGCCCGCCGCCACCCCGGTGACCTCGATGTGCGGCGCCCGCCGGGCGAGCGCCGCGACGAGCCGGTCCCGGCGGCCGCGGTACCGCTGCCGCATCCGCCGCACATGACGGTCGTACGACCCGCTCGCGACGAAGTCCGCCAGGCACAGCTGGTCCAGGACGCCCGCCCACGCCTCCCGCTCGCCCTTGGCCGCGAGCACGTCCGCCATGTACCGCTCGGGCAGCACCATCCAGCCCAGCCGCACCGCGGGGGACAGGCTCTTGCTCACCGAGCCGACGAGGATCACCCGCTCGGGGTCGAGCCCCTGCACGGCCCCGACGGGCCTGCGGTCGTAGCGGAACTCGCCGTCGTAGTCGTCCTCCACGACCACCGCGTCCCGCGCGCGTGCCCAGTCGATCACCGCCGCGCGCCGGCCGGCGTGCAGCGGACCGCCGGTCGGGAACTGGTGCGCGGGGGTGAGCAGTACACCCCGTTCGCGGGTCAGCCGGTCGACCCGGGCGCCGTCCTCGTCCAGCGGCAGCGGTACGGTCCGCACGCCGGCGCCGCCCAGCAGCTCGCGGTGGAAGGGCAGCCCGTACGCCTCCACCGCCAGTGGGCCGCGCAGCACCCGCCCCTCGAAGAGCAGCCGCAGCGCGTGGCCGAAGCCGGAGCAGACGACGATGCGGTCCGGTTCGCAGCGCACGCCGCGCGCGCGGGCGAGGTACTCGGCCAGCGCCTCGCGCAGCTCGGCGCGCCCGGCCGGATCGCCCGGCCCGAAGGCCTCCGAGGGTGCCTGCTGGAGGGCCCGGCGGTAGGAGGCGAGCCAGTCCGCGCGCGGGAAGCCCGACACGTCGGGTGTGCCCTGGCGCAGGTCGTGCAGCGGTCCACGGGCGCGTGGCGGTGTCCGCACGGGCGGGTTCCCGGCGGGCCGCGGCGGCAGGGCGCGCTCGGCGACCCGGGTGCCCGAGCCCTGGCGGGCGGTGAGCCAGCCCTCGGCGACCAGTTCCGCGTAGGCGTCGGCCACCGTGTTCCGGGCGACGCCGAGGTCGGCGGCGAGCGACCGGTACGGCGGCAGGCGGGTGCCCGGGGCGAGCCGGCCGCCGCGCACGGCCTCGCGCAGAGCACGGATCAGCGCGGCCCGTCTGCCGCCCGGCCCCGACAGCTCCAGATGCAGATCGGCGCCGATCCGCTCCGCGGAATTGACCCATAAATCCGCCATGAAAATGCACCCTACAGGGGGTCTTTCGGGCCCGTAGGTTATGAGGCATGACGACGAACACGCTGGTAGATGCCAAGGCCCCCCGGACGAACTTCGCCAAGAGCGCGCCCAAGGCGTTCCGCGCGCTCATCGCCTTCGACGCCGCCGCCCGTGAGGGTCTGGACCCCACGCTCGTCGAACTCGTCCAGATCCGCGCCTCGCTCCTGAACAACTGCGCGTACTGCCTGCACATGCACACCAACGACGCCCGCAAGGCCGGTGAGACCGAGGACCGGCTGCACATGGTCGCGGTCTGGCGCGAGGCCCGTCACTTCTTCACCGAGCGCGAGCAGGCCGCGCTGGCCCTGACCGAGGCCGTGACCCTGGTCTCCGACGGCGGCGTCCCGGACACCGTCTACACCGAGGCGGCGGCCCACTTCGACGAGGAGGAACTGAGCCGGGTGCTGGCCCTGATCCTCACGATCAACACCTGGAACCGGGTGGCCCTGGCGACGGGCAAGGTGGCGGGCACGGACGAACGCTAGGCGTATTGCCCGGCCGGGCCGATCAGACGGTCATCGGCGGCCGGGCTGTTCAGACGGGCGGGCAGGCCGATCAGACGGTCATCGGGCGGTCGTACGGGGAGATCGGCGCCGGCAGGCGGGAGCTGCCCGTCAGATGGCGGTCGACCGCCGCGGCGACCGCCCGGCCCTCGGCGATGGCCCACACGACGAGCGACTGCCCCCGGGCCGCGTCACCGGCGGCGAACACGCCGGGCACGTTCGTGGCGAAGCCGGCGTCCCGGGCGATCGTCCCCCGGGGCTCCAGTTCCAGCCCCAACTGTCCGATCAGGCCGTCCTCCCGGTCCGGACCCGAGAAGCCGAGCGCGAGCAGCACCAGATCGGCCGGGATCGCCCGCCCGGTCCCCGGCCGCGGCCGGCGGTCCGAGTCGACCTCGACCAGGTGCAGGAACCGCACCCGCCCCGCCGCGTCCCCGGTGAAGCGGAGCGTCGAGGCGGCGAACAGCCGGGCGTCCGAGTCCGCCAGCGGCGCGCTCTCCAGATCCCGCGCCTCCTCGTGCGCCGCCGAGAGCCGGTAGACCTTCGGGTACGTCGGCCAGGGGTCGTTCTCCTCGTCGCGCTCGGCGCCGGGCTGGGCGTAGATGTCGAGCTGCGTCACCGACGCGGCGCCCTCCCGGACGGCCGTGCCCAGACAGTCGGCGCCGGTGTCACCGCCGCCCACGATGACGACATGCCTCCCGGCGGCGGACATCGGCGACGCCTCGATGTCGCCCTCGCACACCCGGTTGGCCAGCGGCAGATAGGCCATCGCCTGCTCGATCCCTGCCAACTCGCGGCCGGGCACATGGAGTTCGCGCCACGCCGTGGCCCCGGTCGCGACGACCACGGCGTCGTGCCGCGACCGCAGCTCCGCCGCCCCGACGTCCCGGCCGACCGCCACGGACGTACGGAACTTGGTGCCCTCGGCCCGCATCTGCTCGACCCGCCGCTCCAGATGCCGCTTCTCCATCTTGAACTCGGGGATGCCGTACCGCATCAGGCCGCCGATCCGGTCGTCCCGCTCGTACACGACGACCGTGTGCCCGGCCCGGGTCAGCTGCTGTGCCGCCGCGAGCCCGGTGGGCCCCGACCCGATGACCCCGACCGTCCGCCCGGACAGCCGGTCCGGCGGCCGCGGCGGACTGAACCCCAGCTCCCACGCCCGGTCGGCGACGGCGCACTCCACGTTCTTGATGGTCACCGCGGGCTGGTTGATGGCCAGCACGCACCCCGCCTCGCAGGGCGCCGGACACAACCGCCCGGTGAACTCGGGGAAGTTGTTGGTGGCGTGCAGCCGGTCGGCGGCGGCCCGCCAGTCCTCCCGGCTCACCAGGTCGTTCCACTCGGGGATCAGATTGCCCAGCGGACAGGCATCGTGGCAGAACGGGATGCCGCAGTCCATGCACCGGTCGGCCTGCCTGCTGACGATGGGCAGCAGCGCCCCGGGCACGTACACCTCGTCCCAGTCCCGCACCCGCTCCTCCACGGGCCGACGGGGCCAGTCCCGGCGGGGGGTGGTCATGAATCCCTTGGGATCGGCCATGGCCGTCTCCCTCGTGTGCGGGGCGGGGCCGTGCGTCATCGGGCGGCACTCTTCCGGCCACGATACGTCTCATCAGCCCCTTGCGCTTTCCCTCAGCGAAGGGCCAGCGCGTAGCAGACGGCGGCCGCGGCCGAGGCGATCATGCGGACGTGGTTCCAGGCCGTCCACTCGCGGACGTACGTCGTCCAGTACGCGGCGGCCTCGGGGGTGCCCGGCTCCTGCTTCATCAGCGCCTCGTTGCGGGGCACGTTGGCGACCACGGTCACCCCGAACGAACCGAACAGGTGGAGCGCGCTGCCCAGCAGCAGTTCCACGGCGCCCTCGTCCGGCCACAGCACGAACGTCACCACGGCGAGCACGGCGCACAGCAGGGCGGTGCCCATGAACGCGATCATGAAGGCGGGGGCCAGCGCGGCCACGTTGACCGCCTGCATGGCCGCGACGCCCTGGGCGGGCGGCAGCGCGGCGAGCCCCCTCATCACGAAGGTCGAGAACGCGCAGAACACCCCGGCGACCACCCCGGTCCCCAGTACGCCCAGCACGGTCAGTACGAAGTACGGCCCATCGATCATCGGAACGTCAACTCCTCATCGCCGCCGGGATCATTGCCCCGCCCCGCCTGTCACCACAAGTCAATTCCCCCGAGCGACCGGATCCCATGGCCGATCGACGCGGCCGCATAAGCGGGCGTCCAGCCTCGGTGGGGCCGGTTGCGGTGGGTCCAGCCTTGGTGGGTCCGGTTGCGGTGGGTGCCGCCCCCGGCAGGGTCCGGCTCAGCCCGCCTCCGCCGCGCCCTCGCGCCAGCCCTCCAGGACCGCCGTCACCGTCGCCGCGATCCGCCGCCGGGCCTCGTTGCGCGGCACCCCGCTCATCAGCAACCGGTCGTACGGCGTGTCCAGATGCCGTACCGACGCCGATACCGCCGAGGTCACCGCGGTCTCGGACAGCGCCCGGCCCGCCGCGCTCCGGCCCACCCGTCCGCTGCCCCGCACCGAGGCGTGGGCTGCGGTCGCGGCCGCCCGGTCCGGCGGGCAGCCCGGGAACAGTCGCCGTATCTCCGCGGCGAACGCCTCCGTGAACCGCGCGTCCTCGGCCGCCCTGCGCCGGGCGTCCCGCAGTCGTCGGCGCCGCCGGGCCTCGGCATCCGCCAGGCACCGCGCCTCGGCCCGGGCCAGCCCCGCCTCCTCGACCAGCACCCCCTGCCGCTCGTAGCGCCCCTTGCGCCGGTTGAAGCGCACCACCAGCGCCGACAGACCGCTCTCCTCCCGGGCCCGGCGGGTCAGCGCGGTGTCCCCGCGCGGCAGGAACACCAGATGCCCGAGATCCGCGCAGTCCGGACAGCGGGCCGTCCCGTCCGCCGGCACGACCAGCGACAGCGGCCCCACCCGGCACTCCGCGCAGTACCGCCGCCGCAGCGGCTGCACGGCGAGAAGTCCGCCGCCGCGCGCGGGAGTTGCCGACTGTGCCATACGCGGTTCATTCCCTCCGGCGCGCACCCGCACCACCTCCCGACCGGTCCCTGGCGCATCATGGGCCCTGTGCGACTCCAAGCGATCACCTGGGACCGGCTCGGCGACCTCCTGGCCGAGCGACTGCTCGACCTGGAGCCCGCCGACGGCGGCCCGTGGCCGCGTGTCGCCTTCGACGGCGCCCCCGCCGCCCGCCCCGGAGACCTCGCCGAACGCGTCGGTGAGGCCCTGCGGACCCGCGGCCGCCCCTCCCTGGTCGTCGGCGCCGAGGGCTTCCTGCGCCCCGCCTCGATCCGCCTGGAACACGGCCGCCGGGACGTGGAGGCCTACTACGACGGCTGGCTGGACACCGGTGCCGTATGGCGGGAGGTCCTCGGCCCCCTCGACCCCGACGGCGACGGCCGCGTCCTGCCCGACCTGTGGGACCCCGTCGCCGACCGCGCCACCCGCAGCCCCTATGTGCAACTCCCGCCCGGCGGAGCCCTGCTGATGCACGGCCCGTTCCTGCTGCGGCACTGGTTCCCCTTCGACCTGGCCGTCCACGTCCGTCTCTCCCCGGGCGCCCTGCGCCGCCACACCCCCGAGGCCGACCACTGGACGCTCCCCGCCTTCGCGCGCTACGAGGACGAGACCGACCCCGCCGCCACCGCGGACGTCCTGGTCCGCGCGGACGACCCCCGGCACCCCGCCTGGAACGGCTGATCACGCGTTCGGGATCGGGGTCGGGGTCGGGATCTCGGATCGGGGTCACGGCATCGGATCACGGACGAGGATCTCGGATTGGGATCACCAAAACCCTTTTATATGCGCGTGCATGTAACTAGGGTGGTCCGCATGACGACTTCGACCGGCACCAGCGACCTCTCCTTCGACGACTCCACCCGCGCCCTCCTCGACGGCAAGAACTTCGCCAGCGTCGCCACCCTCGGTCCCGACGGCTCCCCGCAGAACTCGGTGGTCTGGTTCAAACGCGACGGCGACACCGTGCTCTTCTCCTCCCTCGCCGACCGCCAGAAGGTGCGCAACCTGCGCCGCGACCCCCGCGTCAGCGTCTCCGTCTACGACCTCGCCAACCCCTACTCCTCCGTCGAGATCCGCGGCGTCGCCGAGATCCTCCCCGACGAGGGCAAGCGGCTTCCCCGCGAGCTCTCCCACAAGTACCTCGGCATCGACCCGCCGTCCGAGAAGGAGGACGAGGTCCGGGTGATCGTCCGGATCGTCCCGCGCAAGGTCGTGGGCTTCTCCGTCTGAGCCGCCGTCGGCGCCTCGCCCTCTGAGGTGCGGCCGCTGTCCGGCGCGGCGAGAATGTAGGGCGCCGGGACTAGCGGTGCGTCCTGCGCCGCGCCGGCCGTCCGGCACCGGGAGGTACTTCATGACCACTGCCGGAGACATCATGCATCGCGGCGCCCAGTGGATCCCGGCCCACGAGACCCTGGACCGCGCCGCTCAGCTGATGCGTGACCTCGGCGTCGGGGCCCTGCCCATCGGCGATTCGAACGACCGGCTCTGCGGCATCCTCACCGACCGCGACATCGTTGTCGGCTGTGTGGCCATGGGGCACGACCCGGCGAAGGTCACCGCCGGGGAGATGGCCCAGGGCACTCCGCGCTGGATCGCGGCGGACGCGGACGTCGGCGACGTCCTCCGGGAGATGCAGGAGTTCCAGATCCGCCGGCTCCCCGTCATCGAGAACAAGCGCCTGGTCGGCATGATCAGCGAGGCCGACCTGGCCCAGCATCTGACGGACGACCAGATCGCGGCCTGGGTCGAGGGCGTCTACGCCCGGACCGCGGCACGCTGACCGCCCGCTCCCGCCCCGTCGGCCCGTGCCGGCGGGGCGGGAGCGGCGCACTCAGAGCCAGCCGTTGCGCCGGAAGCCCCGGTACAGCGTCCCGCACGCCACCGCGATCACGCCTATGACCATCGGGTAGCCGAACTTCCAGTGCAGCTCCGGCATATGGTCGAAGTTCATCCCGTAGAGCCCGCACACCATCGTCGGTACGGCCACCAGCGCCGCCCACGCGGTGATCTTCCGCATGTCCTCGTTCTGCGCGACCGTGACCTGCGCGAGGTGCGCCTGGAGGATGGAGTTGAGCAGCTCGTCGAAGGACGATATCTGCTCCCTGACCCGCAGCAGGTGGTCGGAGACATCACGGAAGTACGCCTGGATCTCGGGGTCGATCACCCGTATCGGCCGGGCGGCGAGGTCCTCCAGGGGCCGGGCCAGCGGGGCCACCGCCCGCTTCAGCTCCAGCAGTTCACGCTTGAGCTGGTAGATCCGGCCCGGATCGACCCGGGCGCCCCCCTGGGCGAACACCTCCGTCTCCACCTGGTCGATGTCCGCGTGCACCGAGTCCGTGACACTCAGGTACTCGTCCACCACATGGTCCGCGATGGCGTGCAGCACCGCGGCCGGGCCCTTCGCCAGCTGCTCGGGCGCCGACTCCAGCTCCTCGCGCAGCGGTCCCAGTGAGCCGTGCCGTCCGTGCCGCACGGTGATCACGAAGTCCTGGCCGGTGAAGACCATGATCTCGCCGGTGTCGACCACCTCGCTGGTCGCCGTGAGCTCCTCGTGCTCGACGTAGCAGACCGTCTTGAACACCGCGAACAGGGTGTCGTCGTAGCGCTCCAGCTTCGGACGCTGATGGGCCTCGATCGCGTCCTCGACGGCCAGCGGATGCAGTTCGAAGAGCTCGGCGATGCCCGCGAACTCCTCGACCGTGGGCTCGTGCAGGCCGAGCCAGACGAAACCGTCACCGTGCTTGCGCACCCGTTCCACGGTGTCGACCAGATCGCCTCTCGCGGGGACCCGGACACCCTCGCGATAACTCACGCAGTTCACCACGGAGGAACCCAGCGGGGAGCGCGCCGGGTGACTCAGGTCGACCCGCCGGCGGCCGCGCCGGGCCAGCCGCGCCATCCTGCGCAGCCCGCCGACCGTACGGAGGCTCGTGACCTTCCGCAGATTTCCTGCCATGGACATGTGGATCTCCTCGGGTGGATCTCCTCGCGCCGCCTTCCCGCGCTGGTCGCGCCAGTCTGCCAGTTCGCCGCGGGAGCCGGGCGGCCCTGTGGGAGCAAGCCGTTCCGCTTGGTTCCCGGCTGTGGACAAGTCGTTGCGCGTCCGTGCCGCGAACGGGGTCCCGAGCGCGTCGACCGCTACGGACAAGACGGGCAACTGGGATGATCTCCGCATGACGCGAACCGACGGGTACCTCCTGGACAACCGGCAGAGTGAAGCCGGCGAGCGTTTCGACGCCTTCGCCGCCCTCTTCGATCCCACCACCTTCCGGCACTTCGAGGCCCTCGGCGTCGGCCCCGGTTGGCGCTGCTGGGAGGTCGGCGCCGGCGGCACCTCCGTGGTGTCCTGGCTGGCCAAGAAGGTCGGCCCGACGGGCCGGGTGATGGCGACCGACATCGACACCTCGCGGATGGCCGCGGCGGCCCGGCCGCCGGTCGAGGTACGCGTCCACGACGTCGGGACCGAGGAGCCGCCCGGGGAGGGCTTCGACCTGGTACATGCCCGGCTCGTGCTGGTTCATGTCCCGGACCGGGAGCGGGCGTTGCGGTCGATGATCAGCGCGCTGCGGCCCGGTGGACGGCTCCTCGTCGAGGACGGGGACCCGGCGCTCCAGCCCTTGGTCTGCCCCGACGAGCACGGCCCCGAGGAGCAGTTGGCGAACCGGCTCAGGCACGGCTTCCGCAAGCTGCTCGCCGGCCGTGGAGCCGACCTCGCCTACGGGCGCACACTGCCGAGGCTGCTGCGGGAGGCGGGGCTCCAGCGGGTCGAGGCCGACGCGTACTTCCCGGTCGCGTCGACCGCCTGCGCCACGCTGGAGTCGGCCACGATCCGGCAGATCCGCGAACGGCTCGTCGCCGCCGGCCTGGCCACCGACGAGGAGATCGACCGGCACCTCGCCCACGTCGCCGCCGGCGGCATGGACCTGGCCACGGCGCCGATGTTCTCGGCATGGGGGCGCAAGAACTGAGCCCCGGGCCGGCCGCGGCGGCGTACCGGGCGCGGCGGCGTACCGGGCGCGGCCGTGCGGGGTCGTTGCGGCTGCTCAACCTGCGCACTTCTGCGCACCCTTGCGCACCGCTCCCGGTTTCGCCCCGGGAGCCTGCCGCCCGCTCTGTTCACCGCTCCCGGTTTCGCCCCGGGAGCCTGCCGCCCGCTCTGTTCACCGCTCCCGGTTTCGCCCCGGGAGCCTGCCGCCCGCCCTGTTCACCGCTCCCGGTTTCGCCCCGGAGGTCTGCCGCCCACCCGGGTCACCGCCAGAGCGCCCGCGCGGCAGCCCTCCCGGGCCGCCTCCTCGGGTTCCGCGCCGCCGAGCAGGGCCGCCAGGAAGGCGCCGGTGAAGGCGTCGCCCGCGCCCGTGGTGTCGGCCGGGGTCGCCGACGGCGCCGGCACCCGGGCGCACACGGAACCGCCCCGCGCCACCAGCGCGCCGGCCGCGCCCTCCTTGGCGACCACCAGCGGAACATGGCGGCTCAGCTTGGCCGCCGCGTCGGCGACGTCCGGCAACCCCGTCAGCAGGCACGCCTCGTCCCGGCTGGGCAGCAGGACGTCGACACCCTCCACGAGCGCCAGGAACCGGTCCACGCCCAGCCGCGCCAGAAAGCCGGCCGAGGCCGGGTCCAGGCTCACCGGCACACCCCGCGCGCGTGCCGAGGCCAGGGCCGCCGCCACCAGCGCGCGGCTCGGCTCGGCGAAGAGCAGATACCCCGACAGATGCAGCCGGGCCACCCCGTCGAGCAGTCCGTCCGACCAGTCGCCGGGGTCCAGCCGCAGCGAGGCGCCGCTGTCGGTCAGGAACGTCCGCTCGGCCGCCGCGCCCGAGTCGACCAGGCAGATCACCGTGCCGGTCGGCGCCTGCGCGTCGACGACCAGGTGCGGCCGTACCCCGCAGGCGACGAGTTCGCGCTCGTGCCAGGCCGCGGCGTCCGCGCCCACCCGGCCGAGCAGCCGCACCTCCGCGTCCGAGCAGTGCGCGGCCCAGCAGGCCACGTTGGCACCGGCGCCGCCCGGCACCGTCCGGATCGAGGCGGCCGTGTCGGTGCCCGGGGCGAGCGGTCCCGTGTGACGGGCGATCACGTCCGTGACGACATCGCCGACGACCAGCAGGGCACCCTGTGGCGCGGTCGTCACGCCTGGGTCCAGGCCGCCGCGATCCGCGCCGCCAGCGCCACGTTCCCGCGGACGGCCGCCAGGTTGGCGCTCAGCGACGCCCCGTCCGTGTGCCGGACCAACTGGTCGAGCAGGAACGGAGTGACGGCCTGACCGGTGACGCCCTCCTCCTCGCACGCGCGCAGCGCCTCGGCCAGCACGCGCGCGTGCAGTCCGGGGTCCAACTGCTCGGACTCCGCCACGGGACGGGCGACGATCAGCGCCGACTCGGGCGCCTCAAGACCGTCCTGGGCCCGCATCACCTCCGCCACCTCCCGCGGGGAGCGCAGGGTCCAGTCCACGGGATGACCGGAGTCCGACAGATAGAAGCCGGGGAAGCGGTCGGTGCCGTACCCGGCCACCGCGACCCCGAGGGTCTCCAGGCGCTGGAGCGTCGCGGGCACGTCCAGGATCGACTTGACGCCCGCGCAGACCACCGTGATCCGGGTCCGCGCCAGCAGCCCCAGGTCGGCCGACTCGTCCTGGGTCACCGTCCATTCCCGGTGCACCCCGCCGAGCCCGCCGGTGGCGAACACCCGCACGCCGGCCCGGGCCGCGAGCAGGGCCGTCGCCGACACCGTGGTCGCCCCGCTCACCCCGGCCGCGACCGCGAGCGGCAGGTCGCGGTGGCCGAGCTTGCGGATCCCGTCCTCGTTGGCGACCCGCTCCAACTGCTGCTTGTCCAGACCGACATGGGGCCGTCCGTCGAGCACGGCGATGGTCGCGGGAACGGCGCCCTCCCGCCGCACGACCTCCTCCAGCTCCACGGCCACCTGGAGGTTGCGCGGCCGCGGCAGGCCGTGCGCGATGATCGTGGACTCCAGGGCCACCACGGGTTGACGCGCGTCGAGCGCCGCCCGCACCTCTTCCGACACCACCAGCACCACGTGCCCGCCTCCTGTCCGTCGGTCCCTGACTCATCCCTGGCAGCACGGGCACCCGGTCAAACCACTTGCGGCCTGTGGGGGACACCACCAGCCTGATACGCATGACCGACCACACCGCACGACTCGACCATGTCGTCCTCTGGGTGAGCGACCCCGTCGCCTCGGCGGAGTTCTACGAGCGGATCCTGGGAACGGAGCCGGTGCGGCTGGCCGAATTCGCCGCCGGCAAGGCGCCGTTCCCCTCGGTGCGGCTCAACGAGGACACCATCGTCGACCTCATGCCGCGGGCCATGGTGGCGGGGATGACCATGCTCCCCGGCGCCCTGGAGAGCGCCGGCCACCCGGTCAACCACGTCTGTGTCGCCCTGTCCGCGGACGCCTTCGACGCGCTGGTCGCCCGCCTGGAGGAGGACGCGGTGCCGGTCTCGGAGATCTCCCACGGCTCCTTCGGCGCCCGCGGCCCGGCCGAGCGCAGTTTCTACTTCCGCGACCCGGACGGGAACGTCTTCGAGGCCCGGCACTACGACCGCAGAGCCTGACGGCTCAGAACAGCGGCTCGGGCAGCACGCCCTCCAGGGCGAGCAGCCTGCGCTTGGTCTCCAGGCCGCCGCCGAAGCCGCCGATGCCGCCGTCGCGCTCCACGACCCGATGGCAGGGGACGACCACGGGCAGCGGATTGGCGCCCATCGCCGTGCCCACCGCCTGCGCGGCACCCGGCTGGCCGACCCGCCCGGCCAGGTCGCCGTAACCGACCACCGAGCCGAACGGCACCCCGGTGGCCAGCTCCCGCAGCACCTGACGGTTGAAGCCCGAGATCAGCGACCAGTCCAGGGGCAGCTCGAAATCATGGCGCTCACCGGCGAAGTACGCCTCCACCTGGCGTATCGCCTCGGCGAGGAGCGGGGAGTTGGGTGCCTCGACCGGCTCCCCGCCCAGCCGGGACGCGAGGCGCTCCACGGCCCTGTCCCGCACCGCGTCGGAGGCGTGGAAGACGACGTTGACCAGGCCCTCGCGGGTCGCGGCCAGCAACAGCGGGCCGATGTCGGTGGCGACGACGGCCCACACGACCCGCTGCTCGTTGTGCCCATGGCTGTCCATGCGCCCACCGTACGGCCCGGCACTGACAACGCCCCGGGCAGCGGCGTCGCACCCGCTCCCCGGGGCCCCGGCCGTCAGCCGCCCACCGCGTCGCGCACCACGTCGGGCCGGTTGCTGATGATGCCGTCGACGCCGTACCCGGCGACCCGCCGCGCGTCGGCCGCGGTGTCCACGGTCCAGGCGAGGACCTCCAGCGGCCGGTCGTGCGGCCCGCTGAAGGCGTGCACGGCGGCGACGTAGCCCACGGACAGCGAGCCGTGCGCGGGATTGATCAGATCGGCGAACTCGGCGTAGTCGGGCAGCTCCGCCACGTCCGGTGTGCCGAGGAAGCCGGTCCTGACACCCGGCTTCAGCTCGTGGACGGTCCGTACGCTCTTGGCGCTGAAGCTCTGCACGATCAGTCGGCCCGCCAGATGGCCCGGTTCCAGCCAGCCCTCGTTGCCGAGCACCTTCAGGGTCTGCTGCTCGATCCCCGGGTACAGGGCGGGGTTCTTGATCTCCAGCAGCAGCTTCTGGTGGTTGCGGTCGACGCGGTCCACGTACTGCTTCAGCGTCGGCACGCGCGCGCCCGCGTACGCGGGGCCGAACCAGCTTCCCGCGTCCAGGCGGGCGATCTCCGCCGCGGTGAAGTCCTTCACCTTCCAGGGGGCCCGGCCGGGGAAGACCTCCTCCACGTCGGTGGTCCGTCTCAGGTTGTCGTCGTGGACGACGACCAGCTCGCCGTCCCTGGTGCGCTGGACGTCGTTCTCGACCCAGGCGACACCGAGCTCGGCAGCCCTGTCGACGGCGGCGAGGGTGTTCTCGGGCGCGTGGGCCGAGGCACCCCGGTGGGCGAGCACCGTCGGCGGCGCGCCCGGGGCGTCGGCCCGGGCCACCGCGGTCGGCGACAGGAGGGCGGCGGTCCCCAGGAGCGCGGTGGTCATGGCGGCAACGGCGCGCGCGTGCATGCGTACTCCTCGCGTCGACGATCACTGACAGCACCACTGTGGCAGCAGAGCGTCAACAGCAAGGGGTCGCGCGATGGACGTGTACCGAACGGGGTCGCCCAAGTCCGTTCACGGATACCTCACAAGTGCGGCAGAGCCGTGTTTCTTTGCCGGAAAATCGTTCGACCATTCCGGTGGGGGTCATACTCTCTGCCTCAACCCTGACCGCGCGGGCGGTCCTGGGAGGGGGTCAAAAGCGACACATTCCGGGACACAAGAGGGCGGAAGGACAGCCGCGCATGCAGGGCACGGTCGACGGATTCAGCTACGGACTCGTCACACCGCTTGTGGCCTACGTCATGGCCTGCCTCGGCGGTGCCCTCGGCCTGCGCTGCACCACCAGAGCCATGCTCGTCACCCGCTCCTGGCGGTGCGGCTGGCTGGCCCTCGGCTCGGCCGCCATCGGCTCCGGCATCTGGACCATGCACTTCGTCGCGATGATGGGGTTCACGGTCGCGGAGAGCGAGATCCACTACGACAAGCCGATGACGTTCGCGAGCCTCGCCGTCGCCATCGTCATGGTCGGCGTAGGGATCTTCATCGTCGGCTACCGGGGTGCGCGCGGCGCCGCCCTGTTCACCGGCGGCACGATCACCGGCCTCGGCATCGCGTCCATGCACTACCTCGGTATGGCCGGCCTCCAGCTCGACGGGAAGCTGGAGTACAACACGCTCACCGTCGCCGCCTCCGTCGTCATAGCGATGGGCGCCGCCACCGCCGCCCTGTGGGCCGCCGGACAGGTCCGCGGCTTCCTGTGGAGCGTCGGAGCGAGCCTGGTCATGGGGCTCGCCGTCAGCGGCATGCACTACACCGGCATGGCCGCCCTCAGCGTCCATCTGCACCACACCCGGGGCGCCACCGTCGGTGACGCGCCCGCGGCCCTGCTCGCGCCCATGATGATCGGCCCGCTCGCCTTCCTGCTGCTCGCCGGGATCGTCGTGATGTTCGACCCGCTGATGGTGATGGGCAGGCCCGATCTGACCACCGTCGACGACAGGCCCGGCATCCCGGCCCACACCGCCACCGCCCACACCGCCCGCCGGCTCCAGCCCCGCCCCCGCCGCAGCACCGTCGAACACCGCTCCCGCACCCCGCAGAACCGCTGACCGGACCGCGTTGTCAGTGGGGGGCCGTACGGTGGATCCATGCGGCCCGTTTCCAGCATCGAACGCACGGTGGCGCCCTTCGAGGTCGTCAGCCCCTTCCAGCCCAGCGGCGACCAGCCGCAGGCCATCGCCGACCTCGCCCGGCGCATCACGGCCGGCGAGAAGGACGTCGTCCTGCTCGGCGCGACCGGCACCGGCAAGTCCGCCACCACCGCGTGGATGATCGAGCAGCTTCAGCGCCCCACCCTGGTCATGGCACCGAACAAGACCCTGGCCGCCCAGCTGGCGAACGAGTTCCGCGAACTCCTGCCGAACAACGCCGTCGAGTACTTCGTCTCGTACTACGACTACTACCAGCCCGAGGCGTACGTCCCGCAGTCGGACACCTACATCGAGAAGGACTCCTCGATCAACGAGGAGGTCGAGCGGCTGCGCCACTCCGCCACCAACTCGCTGCTCACCCGGCGTGACGTCGTCGTGGTCGCCTCCGTCTCCTGCATCTACGGCCTCGGCACCCCGCAGGAGTACGTGGACCGGATGGTCTCCCTCAAGGTCGGCGAGGAGATCGACCGCGACCAGCTGCTGCGCCGCTTCGTGGACATCCAGTACACGCGCAACGACGCCGCCTTCACCCGCGGCACCTTCCGGGTGCGCGGCGACACCGTCGAGATCTTCCCGGTCTACGAGGAGCTGGCCGTCCGCATCGAGCTGTTCGGCGACGAGATCGAGGCGCTGTCCACACTGCACCCCCTCACCGGCGAGATCATCAGCGACGACGAACAGCTGTACGTCTTCCCGGCCACCCACTACGTCGCGGGCCCCGAACGCCTGGAGCGCGCGGTCAACGACATCGAGAAGGAACTGGGCGGGCGGCTGGCCGAGCTGGAGAAGCAGGGCAAGCTCCTGGAGGCCCAGCGGCTGCGCATGCGCACCACCTACGACATCGAGATGCTCCGCCAGATCGGCAGCTGCTCCGGCGTCGAGAACTACTCCATGCACTTCGACGGCCGCGAGCCCGGCTCCCCGCCCAACACCCTGCTCGACTACTTCCCGGACGACTTCCTGCTCGTCATCGACGAGTCGCACGTGACCGTGCCGCAGATCGGCGCCATGTACGAGGGCGACGCCTCCCGCAAGCGGACCCTGGTGGACCACGGCTTCCGGCTGCCCTCCGCGCTCGACAACCGCCCGCTGAAGTGGGAGGAGTTCCAGGAGCGGATCGGCCAGACCGTCTACCTCTCGGCCACCCCCGGCCAGTACGAACTCTCCCGCTCCGACGGCGCCGTCGAGCAGATCATCCGCCCCACCGGCCTGATCGACCCGGAGGTCGTGGTCAAGCCGACCGAGGGCCAGATCGACGACCTGGTGCACGAGATCCGCAGCCGCACCGAGAAGGACGAGCGGGTCCTGGTCACCACCCTCACCAAGAAGATGGCCGAGGACCTCACCGACTACTTCCTGGAACTCGGCATCCAGGTCCGCTACCTGCACAGCGACGTCGACACCCTGCGCCGCGTGGAACTCCTGCGCGAACTGCGCGCTGGCGAGTACGACGTCCTGGTCGGCATCAACCTCCTGCGCGAGGGACTCGACCTGCCCGAGGTCTCCCTGGTGGCCATCCTCGACGCGGACAAGGAGGGCTTCCTGCGCTCGGGCACCTCCCTCATCCAGACCATCGGCCGCGCGGCGCGCAACGTCTCCGGCCAGGTGCACATGTACGCGGACAAGATCACCCCGGCGATGGAGAAGGCCATCGACGAGACCAACCGCCGCCGCGAGAAGCAGATCGCGTACAACAAGGCCAACGGCATCGATCCGCAGCCCCTGCGCAAGAAGATCAACGACATCGTCGCGCAGATCGCCCGCGAGGACGTCGACACCGAACAGCTGCTCGGCTCCGGCTACCGCAAGACCAAGGACGGCAAGGGGGCGAAGGCACCCGTGCCCTCCCTCGGCGGGAAGGCGGCCAAGGGGGCGGCGAAGGGCAGGACGAAGGAGACGGTCCCCACCGACCGTCCCGCGGCCGACCTCGCCGAGCAGATCGAGGAGATGACCGCCCGGATGCGCGCTGCCGCGGCCGACCTCCAGTTCGAGATCGCGGCCCGGCTGCGCGACGAGGTCTCCGAGATGAAGAAGGAACTGCGTCAGATGAGAGAGGCGGGCCTGGCCTGACGGGGCCCAGGGAGCGCCCGGGGAGCGCTGTGTTGCAAGACCGACACAAAGTGCGGCCCTGGGTACGGCACTGTCAGTGCCTCTGCGTAGGGTTCAGGTCATCCGCGGACTCCGCGGCAACAGGGGACAGTTCGAGAGGGGAATCAGCGCGTGACCGTCAACATGACCAAGGGTCAGGCCATCAGTCTGCAGAAGAACGACGGCGGCAGCCTGACCGCGGTGCGCATGGGTCTCGGCTGGCAGGCGGCCCCCCGGCGCGGCCTGTTCGGCTCGCGCACCCGGGAGGTCGACCTGGACGCCTCCGCCGTCCTGTTCGCCGACAAGCAGCCGGTCGACGTGGTCTTCTTCCGCCACCTGGTGAGTGACGACGGCTCGGTGAGGCACACCGGTGACAACCTGGTCGGCGGCGTCGGCCAGGGTGGCGACGACGAGGCGATCCTCGTCGACCTGGCCCGCGTCCCGGTCCACATCGACCAGATCATCTTCACCGTGAACTCCTTCACGGGGCAGACCTTCCAGGAAGTGCAGAACGCCTTCTGCCGACTGGTCGACGAGACCAACGGCCAGGAGCTCGCCCGCTACACGCTCGCGGGCGGCGGCGCCTACACCGCCCAGATCATGGCCAAGGTGCACCGCACCGGCCCGGGCTGGACGATGACGGCCCTCGGTACGCCGGCCAACGGCCGTACCTTCCAGGACCTGATGCCGGCGATCCTGCCGCACCTGTAGTCCACCGGGCGAGCAGCACTTCCACGACACGAGACACAGCGACACAGGGGGACGAAGGCGATGACGGCCGAGCTGGTGCGGGGACAGAACCACCCGCTCTCCCAGGCCCGCCTCGAGATCCGGGTCTCGGCCGGCGCGCCGATCGTGGCCGGCGCCACGCTCGGCGACGAGGACGGCCGGGTCCAGGGCACGGATTGGGTGGCCCACCCGGGCGCGCCCACCCTGCCGGGCCTCGAAGTCTCCCGGCAGGCGGCCGCGGACCACCGCCTCGCGGTGGACCTGGACGCCGTGCCGGAAGCCGTGCACCGGGTCACCGTGCTGCTCGCCCTGCCCAGCGGCGTGGGGGGCCCGGTCCGCTTCGGCGCGGTCGCCGCCCCCTTCGTCGCGGTCACCGGCCTCGACGGCGCCGAAGTGGCCAGCTACACCATCACCGGCCTGGACGCCGAGTCGGCCGTGGTCGCCATGGAGCTCTACCGACGCCAGGGCGCCTGGAAGGTGCGCGCCGTCGGCCAGGGCTACGAGGGGGGCCTCGCCGCACTCCTCGCCGACCAGAACCTGCCCGAGGCCGGCCAGTTGGCGCACCGCATCAACGACGCGGTGGCCCAGGGCATGGCCCGCTCCATCCCGGCACCCCCGCCCGTCACGGCGGACACCGACCGCGCACGGCAGCAGACCGCACCGGCGGTCGGCCCCGACCAGGGCGGGCAGACACCCACCTCGCCCTACGGCACCCAGGGCGCCCCCGGGCCCGTACCGCAGTCGCCCGCGGCCTCGCCCTACGGCGGCGACCAGCCGCCGCAGAACACCCCCGCCCCGGCCACCGCCGGCGGGCCCGTCAACTACAGCCACCCGGGCCGGCGGAACACCGCTCCGCCGCCGCCCGCCCCGCCCGCGCCCCCCGCCCAGCCGGGCCGGCCCGGGCAGCCCGTCGCGGGCGACGCCACCGGCTGGTCCATGGACGAGCGGCTCTACAACCAGGTCTGGGGCATGTTCGAGGACCTGGCCAGGTCGGCGGCGGCCTACCGCAGTGCCGTCGACTTCGCCGACTCGCGCATGGAGAAGGAGCTGGACCACGTCCTGTCCGACCCGCGCAGCCGGATCGGCGGCCAGGGCGACGCCGCGCGCGAGGCGGCCCAGGCCAAGCACGCCCAACTGGTCGACCAGGCCAGGGCCACCCTCGACCGGGACCTCGCCCAGCTGACCGCGGAGTCCGACGTCGTCGAGCCCGCGCTGCCGCCCGCGTACGCCCGCTGGGACAACCCCGTCTGGCACGCCTACCGCGTGCCCATGGAGATGCCCATGGCACTGCGCCTGGGCGACCTGCACCTGCCGGAGAGCGAACCGCTGCGCATCCCGATGCTGGTCCGGCTGCCGCTGGAGCGCGGGCTGTGGATCGACAGCGGACAGTCCGGTTCGCTGGACGGCGGGTTCCACGACTCCCACGATCTGCGCCGGCTCGCCCTGGAGACCGCGGTGGCGCACGCGGCCAGGCTGCTCGCCGTCTATCCGGCGGGAGACTTCACCGTCCAGGTCATCGACCCGGCCGGTTCCGGCGCCCAGGCGCTCGCCCCGCTGGTGCAGACCGGTGTCCTCGCCGGGCCGCCCGCCGTGGGCGCGGCCGGGGTGACCGAGGTCCTCGGCCGGCTCACCCAGCGCGTCGACCTGGTGCAGATGGCGGTGCGCGGCGGCGCGTCAGAGTCGCTGCCGCCGGGCTTCGACACCTCCCAGCAGCTGCTGATCGTCAACGACTTCCCGCACGGTTTCGACGACCGGGCGGTGAACCAGCTGCGCTATCTCGCCGACGAGGGGCCCGCCGTCGGCGTCCATCTGATGATGGTCGCCGACCGGGAGGAGGCCTCCGCCTACGGCCCGTTGCTGGACCCGCTGTGGCGTTCGCTGCTGCGACTGACCCCGGTGGCCGAGGACCATCTCGCCGACCCGTGGGTGGGCCACGCCTGGACGTACGAGCCCCCGCTCGTACCGCCCGGCAGCGAGGTGCTCCGGCAGGTGCTCAACCAGGTCGCCGAAGCCCGCCGCTCCTGGAACCGATGACCTGATCCCGTCTTTACAAAGCATCCGTAAAGCGCCCCTGAGCTGGGCTTTTGGCCTTTCTTTTACTCCGCTCTTTACCTTTCCTTGGTGATTGGGTACTCTCGTTCGTGCGGAGGGGAGTACTCCCTGTCTACTGCGGCGTACCCGT
The DNA here is from genome assembly GCF_040299205.1 of Streptomyces sp. NPDC000983. NCBI lineage: Bacteria > Bacillati > Actinomycetota > Actinomycetes > Kitasatosporales > Streptomycetaceae > Streptomyces > Streptomyces sp. NPDC000983. The sequence goes on from NZ_JBEPBM010000010.1 coordinate 236,572, forward strand.
CAATACGGATCAGGCCAGATCCCGGGGCGTCGGCCCGAACCCGGGTGGAAGAGACCTCCGGCAGCGACGACGCTGACATTTGCCGTTACGTACTGCCGGAGGCGCAGTGGATGTTTCCGTGACCCTTTGGGTCCTGACAATCGTGGGCCTGGCGGCCCTCATCGCGGTCGACTTCTTCATCGGCCGCAAGCCGCACGACGTGTCCATCAAGGAAGCCGGGATCTGGACCGTCGTCTGGATCGCCCTGGCCGGCCTCTTCGGCCTCGGCCTGCTGATCTTCGGCGGAGGCCAGCCCGCCGGTGAGTTCTTCGCCGGCTTCATCACCGAGAAGTCGCTGAGCGTCGACAACCTCTTCGTCTTCGTCCTGATCATGGCGAAGTTCGCCGTCCCCTCGCAGTACCAGCAGCGCGTGCTGCTCGTCGGCGTGCTGATCGCCCTGGTGCTCCGAGCGGTCTTCATCGCCGCCGGTGCCGCGATCCTCGCCAGCTTCGCCTGGGTGTTCTACATCTTCGGCGCCTTCCTGATCTGGACCGCCTGGAAGCTCATCCAGGAGGCCCGGGCCGACGAGGAGGACGAGGAGTTCGAGGAGAACAAACTCCTCAAGGCCGCCGAGCGCCGCTTCGGTGTCGCCGACCGCTACCACGGCACCAAGCTCTGGATCGAGGAGAACGGCAAGCGGATCATGACCCCGATGCTGGTCGTGATGCTCGCGATCGGTACGACGGACGTCCTGTTCGCCCTGGACTCCATCCCCGCGATCTTCGGTCTGACGCAGGACCCGTACATCGTCTTCACCGCCAACGCCTTCGCGCTGATGGGTCTGCGGCAGCTGTACTTCCTCATCGGCGGACTGCTGAGGAAGCTGGTCCACCTGAGCTACGGCCTGTCGATCATCCTCGGCTTCATCGGCGTCAAGCTGGTGCTGCACGCCCTGCACGAGTCCGGGGTGCACGTCCCGGAGATCAGCATTCCGGTCTCGCTCGGCGTCATCTGCTCCGTCCTGATCGTCACCACGATCACCAGCCTGCGCGCTTCGAAGAAGCAGGAGGCTGCCGAGGCGGCGCACAAGGAGGGCGAAGGCGCTCCGAAGGACTCCATCGAGGCCTGACCACTGCGGACGTAGCAACAACCATCACCGGGAGTGACGCGCGGCGATTGCCGAGCGCCGCTCCCGGTGCTTGCTTTGTTCTGAGCGCGTTCCCCGCCCCGGGGGCGCCACGGCCGGCGGAGGTGTCCGTGAAGTTCGTGCAGATCATCGACTTCGAGACCGAGCGACTCGACGAGATGGAACAGCTGCTGGAAGAGGCCAGGCAGCGCATGGGCGACCGCCAGGGCGGCCCCACCCACCGCATCCTGCTGAAGGACCGGGACACTCCGGGGCGGTACCTCTCGCTGATCGAGTTCGAGTCCTACGACGAGGCGATGCGCAACAGCGAGCACCCCGACACCACCAAGATGGCCGAACAGATGGGTGCCCTGTGCACCCGTGCGCCGCGCTTCACCAACTGCGATCTGCTGGACTCCAGCGACCTGTAGGGGCCGGCGGCCTCGAACGGGCCTCGCACAGCCGACATGCGAGGCCCGTTCCGCTTTGCGACGATCGCAGCATGATCGCTCGGCTCAGGTCGCTCGCCCTCCAGTGGACGGCCGTCGTGCCGGTGCTGGCGGTCGTCCTGCTCGTCCTCACCTGGAGCCGGAACCTCCCCGGCGCGGCCGTCGCCCTGGTGACGCTGGTGCTCGCCGGAGCCGTCCTGGCCGCGGTGCACCACGCCGAGGTCGTCGCCCACCGGGTGGGGGAACCCTTCGGCTCCCTGGTCCTCGCCGTGGCGGTCACGGTCATCGAGGTGGCCCTGATCGTCACCCTGATGATCGACGGCGGCGACAAGAGCGCCACCCTGGCCCGGGACACCGTCTTCGCGGCCGTGATGATCACCTGCAACGGCATCGTCGGACTCTGTCTGCTGGTGGCCTCCCTGCGGCACGGCACCGCCGTCTTCAACCCCGAGGGCACCGGCGCCGCCCTCGCCACGGTCGCCACCCTCGCCACGCTCAGCCTGGTCCTGCCCACCTTCACCACGAGCAAGCCCGGCCCCGAGTTCTCCACCGTCCAGCTCACCTTCGCGGCCCTGTCCTCCCTCATCCTCTACGGCCTGTTCGTCGCCACCCAGACCGTGCGGCACCGCGACTACTTCCTGCCGATCACCCGGCAGGGCGACGTGATCACCGCCGACCACCACGCGGACGCGCCCACCGCGCGCACCGCGATGATCAGTCTCGGCCTGCTGGGACTGGCTCTGATCGGGGTCGTCGGCCTCGCCAAGGCGGTGTCACCGACCATCGAGGCAGGCGTGGAGTCCGCCGGCCTCGCGCACGCCGTCGTCGGTGTGATCATCGCCCTGCTGGTGCTGCTGCCGGAGACGATCGCCGCCGTTCGCTCCGCCCGCCGCGACCGCGTCCAGACCAGCCTGAACCTGGCGCTCGGCTCGGCCATGGCCAGCATCGGCCTGACCATCCCCGCGGTGGCCCTGGCCACGATCTGGCTCTCCGGACCACTCGTCCTCGGCCTCGGCGCCACCCATATGGTGCTGCTCGCGCTGACCGTGGTGGTGGCCTCCCTGACCGTGGTCCCGGGCCGGGCCACCCCGCTCCAGGGCGGTGTGCACCTGGTCCTCTTCGCCGCCTACCTGGAGCTCGCCGTCAATCCATGACCGGTGCCGCCACCACCGCCCGCACCGGGCGCGTCTCCGGCAGCAGCGCGAAGCAGCCCAGGCTCAGCAGCGCGATCCCGGTCAGATACGCCCCCACCCCCCACGGCACCCGGCCGCCCTGCTCGGCCAGCGCCGTCGCGGCGACCGGGGTGAGCGCACCGCCCAGCACCCCGCCGAGGTTGTAGCCGACCGCCGCGCCCGTGCAGCGCACCCGCGGCTCGTACAGCTCCGGCAGATAGGCGGCGATGACGGCGAACATGGTGACGAACGCCAGCAGCGCACCCAGGAAGCCGAGGAACATCGGCAGCGGCTCACCCGTGGCGAGCAGCGCGACCATCGGGAACATCCACACCGCGGCCGCCGCGCACCCGGCCAGGCACAGCGGGCGGCGCCCGTAGCGGTCGCCGAGCATCGCCGCCGGCGGGGTGAGCGCTCCCTTCACCAGCACCGCGCCCATGATGCAGACCAGCATGTCGACCCGGCTCACCCCGAGCCGTTCGGTGCCGTAGGCGAGGGACCAGGTCGTCACCGCGTAGAAGATCGCGTACCCGACGGCCAGCGCGCCGGCGGTCAGCAGGACCAGGCGCCAGTGGTCGCGCACGACCTCGACGAGCGGCACGCGCGCGTGGTCCCGCAGCTCCAGGAACCGCGGACTCTCCGGGAGCGACGACCTCAGCCACAGCCCCGCCACCGCCAGCACCCCCGCGGCCCAGAACGGCACCCGCCAGCCCCACTGCGCGAACTGCGCCTCGGACAGCGAGGCCGCCAGCGCCAGCGTCACCCCGTTCGCCAGCAGAAAGCCGACCGCAGGCCCCACCTGCGGAAAGCTCGACCACAGCCCGCGCCGCCCGGCGGGCGCGTGCTCGGCGGTCAGCAGCACCGCCCCGCCCCACTCCCCGCCCAGCCCGAGACCCTGGAGGAACCGCAGGACGAGCAGGAGCACCGGGGCGGCCACCCCGATCGTGTCGTACGTCGGCACACAGCCGACCGCGACCGTGGCGGCGCCGGTCAGCAGCAGGGAGACGACGAGGACCGGGCGCCGCCCGTGCCGGTCCCCGATGTGCCCGAACACCACCGAGCCGAGCGGCCGCGCCACGAACCCGACCGCGAACGTCCCGAACGCCGCCAGGGTCCCCGCCAGCGGCGAGAACGTCGGGAAGAACAGGGGCCCCAGGACCAGCGCCGCGGCCGTCCCGTAGACGAAGAAGTCGTAGAACTCGATGGCCGTCCCGGCGAGCGAGGCGGCGGCGAGCCGGACCATCGAGGGGGCGGGCGCCTTCACGGTGCGTACATCATGCATGCCGCGTCAACTACCCACAGTGACCGCGGGTTACGGGGGCGTGCGGGCGCGCGGGCGGTGGCTCAGTACGTGACCGTCACGCGCCGGGCCGGGCCGTCGACCCGGACGGTACCGCCGTAGGGGATGACCTGCTGGGGGTCGGTGTGCCCCAGATCCACATCGAAGACGATCATTGTGTCGGGGGCGTACACCCGCATCACGCGCAGGACGGCCTCACGCTGCTCCTCGGCGTAACGGGACGCCTCGGCGGGGCTGTTGGGGTGCTCGAAGGACCAGGTCTTCGCGCGGCCCATCAGCAATGCGGGAAACCGCCGCAGCAGTCCGCGCTCGCCCATGTTGCGCAGGACGCGGAACACCTCGGTCGCACTCGGCAGTTCCTCCGAGGTCTCCAGGAAGAGGACACCGCCGTCGAGGTCGCGCGGGATCTCGCGGTCGGCCATCAGCAGCCAGCCGAGGATCTCCAGGTTGCCGCCCCAGCTCGGGCCCTCCACCACGCGGTCGGCGTTCACCCAGGTCCAGCCCGTGCCGGGCCGCGTCTGCGGTTCGGTCTCGAAGGTGGCGGGGTCCGCCCAGTCGCGGTCGATGTCGTTCCAGCGCTCGGCGGGCCTCAGTTCATGGGGTCCGGAGGTGAACAGGGCCGCGCGCAGCGAGTCGGCGGTCGCCGGGTGCATGGCGCCGGGACGCCCCAGCTCCACCATCACGCTCCCACCGTGGTAGCCGACGATCCCGGTGTTGTACAGGAAGGCGAGCAGGTTGGTGTTGTCGCTCACGCCGAAGAACGGTTTGGGGTGGGCGCGGATCAACTCCCGGTCCAGCAGCGGGAGCACGGTGATCTGGTCGTCGCCGCCGATGGACGCGAACACCGCCCTGATCCCGGGGTCGGCGAACGCGGCATGGATGTCGTCGGCCCGCTCCCGGGGTGTGGAGTCCGTCTTCCGGGTCGCCGGGTACTCCACGGGTTCCAGCCCGTACACCTCGCGCAGCCGCTCCAGGCCGAGTTCGTAGGGGAGCGGGAAGAGGCCGGGCAGGCCGCTGGCGGGTGAGATGACGGCCACCCGATCGCCGGGGGAGGGCTTGGAGGGATACGAGAGCTTCGTCATGGCGGGCAGGGTACGGGCCGCCGCGCCGCCCGCGCACCGTGATAAACCGGGTGAGCAGCGGTCCTTCGGAGGCCGTGCCATGTCGAACGGACCGGAGGAACCGTGCCCCGCACCCTGGCCAACGCCCCGATCATGATTCTCAACGGCCCCAACCTGAACCTGCTCGGTCAGCGCCAGCCCGAGATCTACGGCTCCGACACCCTCGCCGACGTAGAGGCACTGTGCGCCGAGGCGGCGGCCACGCACGGCGGGACGGTGGACTTCCGCCAGTCCAACCACGAGGGTGAACTCGTCGACTGGATCCACGAGGCGCGGCTGAACCACTGCGGGATCGTGATCAACCCGGGCGCCTACTCGCACACCTCGGTGGCGATCCTGGATGCGCTCAACACCTGCGACGGCATGCCTGTGTTGGAGGTCCACATCTCCAACATCCATCAGCGGGAGTCGTTCCGGCACCACTCCTACGTCTCGCTGCGCGCCGACGGGGTCATCGCAGGCTGCGGGGTGCAGGGGTACGTCTTCGGTGTGGAGCGCGTCGCGGCGCTGGCGGGGCCGGCCCGGGCCGAGGCGTAGGCCCCCGGGCGACCGCCCTGGGCCGCCGGTCGGGGGCGGGGGGTGAGAGACCGGCGGCCCATACCCGGCAGGAGCCGTCATCCTGCCGCGGATCGCCACCAGTTGACCGTACGGCGCCGCCCGCCGGGAGCGCGCGCGGGGCGCGGGTGTGTGCGAAGCGTTCACACGGGGTGCGCGGCCGGCTCGCGCTCCCGGCGGGCGGGGGAGTGCGCGGGCACGGAGGAGGGCACGCCCGGCGCGCATGCGCCCGGCGTGCCCTCCGTGACTCACCGGCCGTGACTCACCGGCCGTGACTCACCGGCCGTGACTCACCGGCCGCGGCTCACCAGCCGCGGCTCACCGGCCGTGACTGACTGGCCGTGATTCACCGGCCGTGGCTCACCAGCCCCGAGCGCGCCACTCCGGCAGATGGGGCCGCTCCGCGCCGAGGGTCGTGTCCTTGCCGTGGCCCGGGTAGACCCAGGTCTCGTCCGGGAGCACGGCGAAGAGCTTCGTCTCGACGTCGTCGATCAGACTTGCGAAGGCCTGCGGGTCCTTACGTGTGTTGCCCACACCTCCCGGGAACAGACAGTCGCCCGTGAACACATGGGGATGCCCGTGCGGGTCGTCGTAGACCAGGGCGATCGAGCCGGGGGTGTGCCCGACCAGATGGCGCGCGGTCAGCTCGACCTGCCCCACGCGGACGACGTCCCCGTCGTCGAGCGGGACATCGGTGGGGACCGGGATGCCCTCGGCGTCCTCGCGCCCCGCGTAGGTGCGGGCGCCGGTGGCCTCCACGACCCGCGCCAGCGCCTGCCAGTGGTCGCCGTGCCGGTGGGTCGTGACGACGGACGCGATGCCGTCGTCACCGATCATCCCCACCAGGGACTCCGCGTCGTTCGCCGCGTCGATGAGCAGCTGCTCGTCCGTCGCCCGGCAGCGCAGCAGATAGCAGTTGTTGTCCATCGGACCGACCGCGATCTTGGTGATCATCAGGTCCTTGAGCTCGTGCACGTCCGCCGGGCCCCCGACCGTCACCTCTCCGCTGTACGTCATGTCGGCAGCCTATAGCGGCGGGAGCGCCGGCAGCGGTCCGCCGGCCGTCGTGAGCGCCGAGCCGTCGCGGCGGCCGCAGAGCCAGCCGAGCACGTCCGCCGGGGAGCCGCCGACGACGATCGGCTCGCCCTCGGCGCGGCCGGAGCGCAGGACCTCGCCGCCCGCCGGCTCGATCACCAGTGCGGGGACGTCGGGGTGGCCGAGGAACCGCTCGGCGAGGAAGTCGCACTCGCGCCGGGTGAACTCCTCCGGCAGATCCTCCAGCTCGTAGCCGATGTCGAGGTCGACGTGGTGCAGCTCCATCTCGACCCAGCGCCGGAACGGCACCCGGGACGCCGAGTCGGTGACGCCGTTGCGCAGCTCCACGGTCCGTGACCAGTCCTCGGTCGCCGCGGTGACCCGGTCGAGGGCGGCGGCGCTCTCCCGTACGTCCGTGACCTGGGCGTCGAGGGGGCGCGACGCGTCCCGCTCGATGTCGGCCTCGCGGGATCCGGCGGAGGCGTACATGGGGCGCCCCTCGAAGACGTTCACCAGGGCGTCGGCGTTGCGGGCGAGGTGGGCGAGGACATGACCGCGGGTCCAGCCCGGCAGCCGTGACGGCTCGGCCACGGAGGCGTTGTCCAGTTTGGCGGCAGCGGTGAGCAGCCGTTCGGTCGCGTCACGTACAGACGCCAGGTCATGAGCGTGATCAATCATGCTGCTGACCTTAGTGCGGCCACACCTTCGGGTGAAGGTGGTGAAACTGCGCCGTAAATCGAATGCGCGTGCTATATGGTCGGTCGTGACGTCGGGCATGCTGGAGAGCTGGGGATTGTTGACGCATCCGGGAATCCGACCGGCGTTGTCAGTGGCTCCCCCTAGTCTGGGATCGACGGGGGCCTCGCCCCTGTCACTTCTCTCAAGAAAGGTGCGGACCGGCGTGGCCGACCGTCTCATCGTCCGTGGCGCGCGCGAGCACAACCTCAAGAATGTCTCGCTCGACCTGCCGCGCGACTCGCTCATCGTCTTCACGGGCCTGTCGGGGTCGGGCAAGTCCTCGCTGGCCTTCGACACCATCTTCGCGGAGGGCCAGCGGCGCTACGTGGAGTCGCTGTCGTCCTACGCCCGCCAGTTCCTCGGCCAGATGGACAAGCCGGACGTCGACTTCATCGAAGGTCTCTCGCCCGCGGTCTCCATCGACCAGAAGTCGACCTCGCGCAACCCGCGCTCCACGGTCGGCACCATCACCGAGGTCTACGACTACCTGCGCCTGCTCTTCGCGCGCATCGGCAAGCCCCACTGCCCCGAGTGCGGCCGGCCGATCTCCCGCCAGTCGCCGCAGGCCATCGTCGACAAGGTGCTGGAGCTCCCCGAGGGCAGCCGCTTCCAGGTGCTGTCCCCGCTGGTCCGCGAGCGCAAGGGCGAGTTCGTCGACCTCTTCGCCGACCTCCAGACCAAGGGCTACTCCCGCGCGCGGGTGGACGGCGAGACCGTCCAGCTCTCCAGCCCGCCCACGCTGAAGAAGCAGGAGAAGCACACCATCGAGGTGGTCGTGGACCGCCTCACCGTGAAGGACACCGCCAAGCGCCGGCTCACCGACTCCGTCGAGACCGCCCTGGGCCTGTCCGGCGGCATGGTCGTGCTGGACTTCGTCGACCTCCCCGAGGACGACCCCGAGCGCGAGCGCATGTACTCGGAGCACCTGTACTGCCCGTACGACGACCTCTCCTTCGAGGAGCTGGAGCCGCGCTCCTTCTCCTTCAACTCGCCCTTCGGCGCCTGCCCCGAGTGCACCGGCATCGGAACGCGCATGGAGGTCGACGCCGAGCTGATCGTCCCGGACGAGGACAAGAGCCTCGACGAGGGCGCCATCCACCCCTGGTCGCACGGCCACACCAAGGACTACTTCGGCCGCCTCGTCAACGCCCTCGCGGACGCGCTCGGCTTCCGGACCGACATCCCCTTCGCGGGGCTGCCGCAGCGCGCCAGGAAGGCCCTGCTGTACGGGCACAAGACGCAGATCGAGGTCCGCTACCGCAACCGGTACGGCCGCGAGCGGGTCTACACCACGCCCTTCGAGGGGGCCGTCCCCTTCGTCAAGCGGCGGCACGGCGAGGCCGAGTCCGACGCCAGCCGGGAGCGCTTCGAGGGCTATATGCGCGAGGTGCCCTGCCCCACCTGTGAGGGCACCCGGCTGAAGCCGATCGTCCTCGCGGTCACGGTCATGGAGAAGTCGATCGCCGAGGTCTCGGCGATGTCGATCAGCGACTGCGCGGAGTTCCTCGGCAAGCTGAAGCTCAACGCCCGCGACAAGAAGATCGCCGAGCGGGTGCTGAAGGAGGTCAACGAACGGCTGCGGTTCCTGGTCGACGTCGGCCTGGACTACCTCTCGCTGAACCGCGCGGCCGGCACCCTCTCCGGCGGTGAGGCCCAGCGCATCCGGCTGGCCACCCAGATCGGCTCCGGCCTCGTCGGCGTCCTGTACGTCCTGGACGAGCCGTCCATCGGTCTGCACCAGCGCGACAACCACCGGCTGATCGAGACCCTCGTCCGGCTGCGCGACATGGGCAACACGCTCATCGTCGTCGAACACGACGAGGACACCATCAAGGTCGCCGACTGGATCGTCGACATCGGCCCCGGTGCGGGCGAGCACGGCGGCAAGGTCGTGCACAGCGGCTCCCTGAAGGAGCTGCTCGCCAACGCCGAGTCGCAGACCGGCCAGTACCTCTCGGGCAAGAAGGCCATCCCGCTGCCCGACATCCGCCGCCCGCAGGATCCGACCCGGCGGCTCACGGTGCACGGCGCCCGGGAGAACAACCTCCAGGACATCGACGTCTCGTTCCCGCTCGGCGTGTTCACCGCCGTCACCGGGGTCTCCGGATCCGGCAAGTCGACGCTGGTCAACGACATCCTGTACACGCACCTGGCCCGCGAGCTGAACGGCGCCCGGAGCGTCCCCGGACGGCACACGCGCGTGGACGGCGACGACCTCGTCGACAAGGTCGTCCACGTCGACCAGTCGCCCATCGGCCGCACCCCGCGCTCCAACCCGGCCACGTACACCGGGGTCTTCGACCACATCCGCAAGCTGTTCGCGGAGACCACCGAGGCGAAGGTCCGCGGCTATCTGCCCGGCCGGTTCTCCTTCAACGTCAAGGGCGGCCGCTGCGAGAACTGCGCGGGCGACGGCACGATCAAGATCGAGATGAACTTCCTCCCGGACGTCTACGTCCCGTGCGAGGTCTGCCACGGTGCCCGCTACAACCGGGAGACCCTGGAGGTCCACTACAAGGGCAAGTCCATCGCCGAGGTCCTCAACATGCCGATCGAGGAGGCCACGGAGTTCTTCGAGGCCGTCCCCTCGATCGCCCGGCATCTGAACACGCTCAAGGACGTCGGCCTCGGCTACGTCCGGCTCGGTCAGTCCGCCACCACCCTGTCCGGCGGCGAGGCCCAGCGGGTCAAGCTCGCCAGCGAACTGCAGAAGCGCTCCACCGGCCGCACGGTCTACGTCCTCGACGAGCCGACCACCGGTCTGCACTTCGAGGACATCAGCAAGCTGCTGAAGGTCCTGGCCGGGCTGGTCGACAAGGGCAACACGGTCATCGTCATCGAGCACAACCTCGACGTGGTCAAGACGGCCGACTGGGTCGTCGACATGGGCCCCGAGGGCGGTGCCGGCGGCGGTCTGGTGGTCGCCGAGGGCACCCCCGAGGAGATCGCCGCGGTCCCCGCCAGCCACACCGGCAAGTTCCTGCGGGAGATCCTCGGCGCAGACCGCGTCAGCGACGCCAGCTCGGTGAAGGCCCCACGCAAGGCGGCCGCGAAGAAGACGGTCGCCGCGAGGACGGCGGCGAAGAAGACCGCCACCGCAAGGACGGCCACCGCGCGGACCGCCGGCACCACGGCCGCCAAGAAGGCCGCCGGGACCGCCAAGAAGGCGGCACCGGCGAAGAAGACGACCCGGGCCCGCAAGACCACCTGAGCCCTCGTCCGCCGACCGAAAGCGGCGCGCCCCCGCGGAGAACTCCCGCGGGGGCGCGCCGCTTTCGGCCTCGCGCGCCCGGGTGCGGCCTCACCCGCCCGGGTCCCGGCCTCACACCCCCACCGGCTCGACGAACTCCATGTCCAGCTGGATCTTCACCGCGTCACCGAGCAGCCCGCCCCCGAAGTCCAGCCCGAAGTCGCTGCGCCGGATCTCGCCCGTCGCCTCGAACCCGGCGTGCCGGCTGCCGTCGAAGTCGCCCAGCCCGCCGAACTCCACGGCCAGCGTCACCGGGCGGGTCACCTCGCCGATGGTCAGCTCTCCCTCCATCGACCAGTCCTGACCCGCCCCGGACACCCGGGTCGAGCGGAACCTCATCGTCGGCCGCTTCTCCACGTCCAGCAGATCGGCCGAGAGGGTGTGGGCGTCACGGTCGGCGTTGCCGGTGTCCAGCGAGGCGAGCGCGATCTCGGCGCTCACCCGCGTCCCCCCGGCCGTCGCACCGACGTACAGCTCGGCGCTCACCTCGCGGAAACGGCCCCGGACCTTGGCGATCCCGAGGTGGCGGATGGTGAAGTTGACGGCCGAGTGCAGCGGGTCGAAGGTCCACTGCCCGGGGGCCAGCGGCAGGGTCACAGCGGTGTTCACGGCGTTGTCCTGAGTCATGCCTCCACCCTGGGACCGCCGCCGGACGGGAGGGAGACCGTGCCGAGGGTGGTAGGGACAGGGCCACGATCCGGGGCCGCCCGCGCGGTACGTTGCACAGGTGAGCGACAACGAGCTGGGAGCCTTCCTGCGCGGCTGCCGCGAGGCCGTCGAACCCGCCGAGGTCGGACTGCCCACCGGAACGCGCCGCCGCACCCCGGGCCTGCGCCGCGCCGAACTGGCCACCCTCGCCGGCGTCAGCGTCGAGTACGTCACCCGCCTCGAACAGGGCCGCGACCGCAACCCCTCGCCGCAGGTCCTCGGCGCCCTCGGTGACGCCCTCCGCCTCACCGTGCCGGAACGCGTCCTGCTGCGCCGCCTCGCCAAGGAGGCCGGCGGCGGCCAGGGGCTCTGCTCCCACGCCGTACCGCCCACCCGGACCGTGAGGCCGGGCCAGCGGGCCCTGCTCGACCGGCTGGAACCCACTCCCGCCGTCCTGCTCAACTGGATCGGCGACCTCCTCGCCCACACCCGGGGCTACGAACGGCTCGTGCGGCCGCTCGGCCTGCTCGACGCCGAGCAGCCCAACCTGCTCCGGTACCTCTTCACCGACGAGCGCGCCCGCACCGCCCACCCCGGCTGGAACCGGCTCGCGGACGAGCAGGTCGCCCACCTCCGGCACGAGACCTCCGTCCAGGACCCCTACGTCGGCGCCCTCGTCGACGAACTCACGGTCACCGCGGGGGCGCCCTTCGCCGACCGTTTCACCGCCGTGCCCGCACCGCCGCGGCGCGCCGGCGTCGAGACGGTCGTGCACCCCGAGGCCGGCACCCTGCGGCTGGCGTACGAGACGCTCACGCTCCCCGACGACGGTCTGCGCATGGTCGTCCACCTGCCCGCGGACGAGGCCACCGCCGCCGCGCTGGACCGCCTCGGCGGCCGCACCCCCGGTGCCCTGCGCGCGGTCAGCGGCTGAACGGCGCCCCGGCCAGTTCGGCGGCGTACGGCGGTTCCGCGCCCGCCCGCGAACAGGTGACCGCCGCCGCGCGCGCCGCGAACCGCAGCAGGCCCGTCCAGTCGTCGGCACCGAGGCGGGCCACCGCCTCCGCGGACAGGGCGTCCCGGACCGACAGCCCGTGCAGCAGGGCCGCGTTCACGGTGTCGCCGGCCCCGATGGTGTCCACCACCTCCACCTTCTCGCCCGGCACGGAGTGCTCGGCCCCGTCGCGGGTGAAGACGGTCAGCCCGTCGCCGCCCCGGGTGACCACCACGGCGGCCGGGCCCCGCTCCAGCCACTCGCGCGGGCTGCCACCGAGCCAGTCGGCGTCCTCCGCGGACAGCTTCAGCAGACAGACCGAGGGCAGCCAGCCGAGGAACCGGGCCCGGTAGGCGTCCGGGTCGGGGATCAGCCCCGGGCGGATGTTGGGGTCGAGGGCCGTGAACACGCCCCGCGCGGACGTGTCCCGCATCAGCTCCTCGTACGCGCTCGCGCCCGGCTCCAGCACCAGCGAACAGGTACCGAAGGACACCGCGCGCGTACCGTCCGGCAGCCTGGCGGGGGCGGTGAACAGCCGGTCGGCGCTGCCCTCGACGTAGAAGGAGTACGCCGCCGAACCGCCCCCGTCGAGCGTGGCGACCGCGAGGGTCGTCGGCTCGGGCCCGCGCTGCACCCCCGACACGTTCACCCCGGCCCGCCGCAACCCCTCCAGCAGCGCCTCGCCGAAGGCGTCGTAGGAGGTGCGGGAGCAGAAGGCCGTGGGGGAGCCGAGGCGGCCCAGGGCCACCGCGGTGTTGAAGGGGCCGCCGCCGAGCGCCGGCCGCAGGGTCGTGAGGGCGCCCGTGCCCTCGGGCACGAGGTCGATCAGGGCCTCACCGGCGACGACGATCACGAGTCGGTTCCTTTGCTCGCGGGCGGAAGGGGGTCGGGACAGCCGCACGAGGTGCGGTGGACGAGCGCGCAGTCGAGCCGTACGGTCCGGGCGGGCCGGTCCGGCTCGGCCAGCCGCTCCAGCAGCACCTGGACGGCCCGGGCGCCCAGCTCCCGGCTGGGCTGGGCCACCGCGGTCAGCCGGGGCTCGAACAGGTCGGCCCAGGCGAAGTCGTCGAAACAGCACAGGGCGATGTCGCCGGGCACCGACAGGCCGTGCGCCCGCAGCGAGCGCAGGGTGCCGATGGTCATCGCGTTGTTGGCGGTCACCAGGGCCGTGGGCGGGGCGGCGAGGGAGAGCAGGGCCGCGGTGGCGCGCTCCGCGCCGGCCGACTCGGAGTCGCCGTGCGCGATCAGCTGCTCGTCGTGGGCGAGACCGGCGGACGCGAGCCCCTGCCGGTAGCTGGCGATCCGCTCACCGGTGGTGCTCAGCCCCCGGCGCCCCGCGACCAGCCCGATCCTGCGGTGGCCCAGTTCGGCGAGGTGGGTGACGAGCCGGGCCGTCGGCTCGGTGCCGGCCGTGCACACCTGGTCGAAGTGCGGCCTGGCGCCCTCGTCGACCAGCCGGTCCAGGAACACGGCCGGTACGTCGTGGCGGCGCAGGTAGGACAGCAGCTCCCGCGGGTCGGGGGAGGGCGCGACGACCATGCCGTCGACCCGTCGCTCGTGCAGCAGCTGGACGACCTTCCGCTCGTGCCCGGGGTCGTCGTGCGGATCGGCGATGAGCAGGCCGTAGCCGTGCTCCAGGGCGGCCGCCTCGACGCCCTGGAGGATCTCGGTGAAGTAGGGGTTGCTGATCGCCGACACCGCGAGGCCGATGGAGCGGGTACGGGCGGTGACCAGGGAGCGGGCGAGGGAGTTCGGGGTGTAGCCGAGCCGCTCGACGGCGTCCAGGACGGCCCGGCGGGTGTGCGGGAGCACCGGACGGGTGTCGTTGAGGACGTGCGAGACGGTGGCCACGGAGACGCCCGCGGCGCGGGCCACGTCGGCCATGGTCGGCATGGCGCCCTCCCCCTTCGCGTGAGCCAGGACCCCGCCGTGCGGGGCGTCCTGGCGGGGAACGTATCCCATCCGGCGGTGGTGGTTTAATGGATGGGGCACGGTTATTTGCAACGCCCCCGGCGTG